>NZ_JBEPNE010000017.1:0-129366 GCF_040546125.1 Pseudomonas sp. UYEF17 | reverse complement strand
CTTCGCAGCACAAGGCTGCTCCTACATCTGTTTCGGGCCAATTATTCCTGCGCCATTGGCGCGCGCACCCTGGGTGCATGGCAGGAGATTGATGAAGAGCAGCAGGCGCAACCTTCGATATTGAATGGAACAGACAAGGCGGTCGCGCGCGCCAGGCACAGGAGAGACTGGCCCGAAACAGATGTAGGAGCAGCCTTGTGCTGCGAAGCGCCGCGCGGGCGGCGCTCGATCTCACAGGCGCCAGAAAACTCAAGGCAGGCACATTTCAAAGGCAATGCCATCTCAAGACAGGCCCTTGCCCCCTACCCTATCTCCGGCCAATCCTGGGCAGCACCCGCGCAACAGCAGGAACCCGCAACACCATCAACACAGCCCCGATAACCGCATAAATCGCCCACTCCCGCAGATCCGAACGCACGATCCAAAGAAAATGCAGCAAACCCAACCCAAGTATCACGTACACCAACCGGTGCAGCTTCTTCCAACGCGCACCCAACCGCCGCTGGCTATACCGATTCGAGGTAACCGCCAGGGCCAGCAGCCCAAGAAACCCAAACGCACCCACAATAATGTAGGGCCGCTTGCGCAACTCAACCGCCAGCTGCCCCCAGTCCAGCCCAAGGATAAAGAACAGGTAAGCCAGGATGTGCAGCACGATATAGGCAAACACCCACAACCCCAGTTGCCGGCGCACCACGATCCAGCCCGACCATCCCGTCAGCTTCTGCAGCGGCGTCATACCCAAGGTAACCAGCAGGAAGGTCAGCGCCCCGAGCCCAAGCCGGTCCATCATGATCTTTCCAGGGTCAGGCCCTAGCAGATTCATCGCCGCCTCATACAACCACCAGACCGGGAACAGGCACCCCACGATGAAGATGGCCAGACGAAACCAGGGGTAACGCATCAATAGTTCTTCCGCAGATCAAGCCCGGTATACAGCGACGCCACTTCATCGGCATAGCCATTGAACATCTGGGTTTCCCGCACATTGGGACTGAACAGACCGCTGGGCAGCCGCCGCTCACGCGCCTGGCTCCAACGGGGGTGGTCGACCGTCGGGTTCACATTGGCATAGAACCCATACTCATCCGGCGCCAGCCCTTCCCAGGTGGTGCCCGGTTGCTCGGCCACCAGGCTGATACGCACGATCGACTTGATGCTCTTGAAGCCATACTTCCACGGCACCACCAGCCGCAACGGCGCGCCATTCTGGTTGGGCAGCTCCCGGCCATACATGCCGACCGCCAGGATCGCCAAAGGATGCATCGCCTCATCCAGACGCAAGCCTTCTCTATAAGGCCAGTCGATCAAGGCGAACCCCGAACGCTGCCCCGACATGTGCTCCGGGTCTTTCAGGGTTTCGAAGCGCACATAGCGCGCCTTGGACGTCGGCTCGACCTGCTTGAGCACCTGCGCCAGCGGGAAGCCCAGCCACGGAATGACCATCGACCACGCCTCGACGCAACGCAGCCGGTAGATGCGCTCCTCAAGCTGGTACGGCTTGACGAAGTCTTCCAGTGCATAGCGCCCGGGCTTACCCACTTCGCCATCGACCACAACGCTCCACGGTTCGGTTTTCAGGCTGTCGCCATTGGCCGCCGGGTCACCCTTGTCGGGCCCGAACTCGTAGAAGTTGTTGTAGTGAGTGGCATCCTTGAACGGCGTGATTGCCTCACCCTTGACCGTTACTGCCTGCCATCGAGTGGCCGCGAGCTTTTCACTGAACCAGCCAGGCGCCCTGCCCGCCTCGACATCGGCGTAACGGCTGGCTTCAACTGCGCGCGCCATGCTCGGCAAGGCACCCAAGGCCAGGCCGGCCAACGAGCCACCCAGCAGGGTACGACGGGAGAGGTAGATGCCTTCGGGGGTGATCTCCGACGCCTTGCACTCGGAAGACCTGGGAAGCTTGATGAGCATGAGCGGCTCCACAGCACTGGATAACGGATGTACCAGTAAGACTATGGAGCCGGCGGGTTATTCCTGCATTAAATGATTGTCACGCTTTACGACGGCGTGCCTTGAGCAGGAACTGGATCGGCCCCGAAGCCGCATAGGCGAGGAAGATCAGCAGCAAGATACGCGGCGGGTCACTGAACACCACGGCAAACACCAGCACCACGGCCAGGATAGCCACGAACGGTACACGGCCCTTGAGGTCCAGCTCCTTGAAGCTGTTGTACTTGATGTTGCTGACCATCAGCATGCCGGCAGCAGCCACCAGCAGCGCCACCAGGAACGACAGCTTGGAGCCCTGGATGCCGTAGTCGCTGAACGCCCACACGGTACCCGCGACCACGCCCGCGGCAGCCGGGCTGGCCAGGCCGATGAAGTAGCGTTTGTCGGCGGTGCCGACCTGGGTATTGAAGCGCGCCAGGCGCAGTGCTGCACCAGCCACATAGATGAAGGCGACCATCCAGCCGACCTTGCCCATGTCGCCCAGCGCCCAGCCAAAGGCCAGCAAGGCCGGAGCCACACCGAAGGCGACCATGTCCGACAGCGAGTCGTACTCGGCACCAAAGGCGCTCTGGGTGTTGGTCATGCGCGCGACACGGCCATCGAGGCCGTCGAGCACCATGGCCACGAAGATGGCGATGGCAGCGAAGGCAAAGTACTTGCTCGCCTCGCGCGGGTCACCGGCGCTCAGGGCGCTCTGCGCGCTCATCGAGCTGATGATGGAATAGAAACCGGCAAACAGGTTGGCGGTGGTAAACAGGTTGGGCAGCAGGTAGATGCCACGATGGCGCACCTTGCGCCCTTCGGCGTCATGCCCTTCTTCAACGTGCTCATCGACAGGTAGCAGGCTTTCGGCGTCGGAGGGCTTGTTCGGCTCTTCGGGACGTTCGCTCATGGAGGGTACCTTGCAACAGGATGGAAAATGTTCGACACGGGCCTGCAAAACAGGTTCTGACGGCAGGCCACTGGTCTGCTTTATACCAGAAGCTGACTGTCAGAACGAAAAAACGCGGCCGAAGCCGCGTTTTTCATCTTTCGATAAGACTTAGTTCTTGGTCTTGTCGACGATTTTGTTAGCCGAGATCCACGGCATCATCGAGCGCAGTTGCTCGCCGATGATTTCGATGCCGTGAGCGGCGTTGTTGCGGCGCTTGGCGGTCATCGATGGGTAGTTGGTAGCACCTTCGGAGATGAACATCTTCGCGTACTCGCCGTCCTGGATGCGCTTCAGGGCGTTGCGCATGGCCTTGCGGGATTCTTCGTTGATGACTTCCGGACCGGTTACGTACTCACCGTACTCGGCGTTGTTGGAGATCGAGTAGTTCATGTTGGCGATGCCGCCTTCGTACATGAGGTCAACGATCAGCTTCAGTTCGTGCAGGCACTCGAAGTAGGCCATTTCCGGCGCGTAGCCAGCTTCGACCAGGGTTTCGAAACCGGCCTTGACCAGCTCTACGGTACCGCCGCACAGAACAGCCTGCTCACCGAACAGGTCGGTTTCGGTCTCGTCCTTGAAGGTGGTTTCGATGATGCCGGTACGGCCGCCGCCTACGCCCGAAGCGTACGACAGGGCAACATTCTTGGCGTTGCCGGAGGCGTCCTGGTAGATGGCGATCAGGTCAGGGATACCGCCGCCCTTGACGAACTCGGAGCGAACGGTGTGGCCCGGGGCCTTCGGCGCGATCATGATCACGTCGAGGTCGGCACGTGGAACAACCTGGTTGTAGTGGATCGAGAAGCCATGGGAGAAGGCCAGGGTAGCGCCCTTCTTGATGTTCGGCTCGATTTCCTGCTTGTACAGTTGGCCCTGGAACTCGTCCGGGGTCAGGATCATGACCAGGTCGGCAGCAGCGACGGCAGAGGCAACGTCGGTCACTTTCAGGCCATGGGCTTCTGCCTTGGCAACGGTGGCCGAACCTTTACGCAGACCGATGGTGACATCTACACCGGAGTCCTTCAGGTTGCACGCCTGAGCGTGGCCCTGGGAACCGTAACCGATGATGGCGACTTTCTTACCCTGGATGATGGAAAGGTCGCAGTCTTTATCGTAGAAAACTTTCATGAAAATACCCCTGGTTATATCTCGGCCCCTGCGGAGCCATCGCTAATTTTTGAATTTAGATGCTGAGCACTTTGTCGCCACGGGCAATGCCGGTAACGCCGCTGCGCACGGTTTCGAGAATCGATGCAGTGCCGATCGCCTGGATGAAGCTGTCCAGTTTGTCGCTGGTGCCGCTCAGCTGCACGGTGTACACGCTGGCGGTCACATCGACGATCTGGCCACGGAAGATATCCGTGGTGCGCTTGATCTCGGCGCGCTGGGCACCGGTGGCCTTGACCTTGACCAGCATCAGTTCACGCTCGATGTGAGCGCTTTCCGACAGGTCGACGAGCTTGACCACTTCGACCAGCTTGTTCAGGTTCTTGGTGATCTGTTCGATCACTTCGTCATGGCCAACGGTGGTCAGCGTCAGACGCGACAGGGTCGGGTCTTCGGTCGGCGCCACGGTCAGGCTTTCAATGTTGTAGTTACGCTGGGAGAACAGGCCGACCACGCGGGACAACGCACCTGGTTCGTTTTCCAGCAGCAGGGAGATGATGTGCCGCATATCAGGTACGCTCCGTCTTGCTCAGCCACATGTCACGCATCGAGCCATCCTTGATCTGCATCGGATAGACGTGCTCACTGCGGTCAACTGCGATGTCGATGAACACCAGGCGGTCCTTCATCGCAAACGCTTCTTCCAGCTTCGGCTTGAGGTCCTTCAGGCTGGTGATGCGGATACCCACATGGCCATAGGCCTCGGCCAGCTTGATGAAGTCAGGCAGCGACTCGACGTACGAGTGCGAGTGACGACCGTTGTAGGCCATGTCCTGCCACTGGCGGACCATGCCCAACACACCGTTGTTCAGGTTGACGATCTTCACCGGCAGGCCGTACTGCATGCAGGTGGACAGCTCCTGGATGTTCATCTGGATGCTGCCTTCGCCGGTCACGCAGGCCACGTCCTGGTCCGGGAAGTTGAGCTTGACGCCCATCGCAGCCGGGAAGCCGAAGCCCATGGTGCCCAGGCCACCGGAGTTGATCCAGCGGTTCGGCTTGTTGAAGCGGTAGTACTGCGCCGCGAACATCTGGTGCTGGCCCACGTCTGAGGTGACGAAGGCATCGCCATTGGTCACTTCGCACAGGGTCTCGATGACTTTCTGCGGTTTGATGACATTGCCGTCACCCTTGTCGTAAGGGAACAGCTCGCCATTGCCACGCCATTCGTCGATCTGCTTCCACCAGGCATCCAGCGCCGCCTTGTCAGGCTGCTCGCCAATTTCCTTGAGGATGCCGAGCATTTCGCTGAGCACGCTGTCGACCGGGCCGACGATCGGCACGTCGGCCTTGATCATCTTGGAGATCGACGCCGGATCGATGTCGATATGGATGATCTTGGCGTTCGGGCAGAACTTGGCCGGGCCGTTGACCACGCGGTCGTCAAAACGGGCACCGACGGCGAAGATGACGTCGGCATGGTGCATGGCCATGTTGGCAGTGAAGCTGCCGTGCATGCCGAGCATGCCGAGGAACTGACGGTCGGTACCCGGGAAGCCACCCAGACCCATCAGGGTATTGGTGACCGGCAGGTTCAGCGACTTGGCGATTTCGGTCAGGGCTTCGGAGCCACCACCGAGGATCACGCCGCCACCGGAGTAGACGATCGGGCGCTTGGCCGCCAGCAGCATCTCGGCAGCCTTGCGGATCTGGCCGGAGTGGCCGCGTACCGCCGGGCTGTAGGAGCGCAGCTTGACCTTTTTCGGGTAGACGTATTCGAACTTCTCGGCCGGGTTGGTCATATCTTTTGGAATGTCGACCACGACCGGACCTGGGCGACCGGATTGCGCCAGGTAGAATGCTTTTTTCAGAACTTCGGGGATTTCGCTGGCATGTTTGATCATGAAGCTGTGCTTCACGATCGGCCGCGAAATACCGATCATGTCGGTTTCCTGGAAGGCATCGGTACCCACCATGGTGCTAGGCACCTGGCCGGACAGGATGACCATCGGAATCGAGTCCATGTAGGCGGTGGCAATACCGGTAATGGCATTGGTCGCGCCCGGGCCGGAGGTTACCAGCACCACGCCGGCCTTGCCGGTGGCGCGGGCGTAACCGTCCGCCATATGGGTAGCTGCCTGCTCATGACGAACCAGGATGTGCTCGACTTCCGGTTCCTTGAACAGCGCGTCGTAAACATGCAGGAGAGCACCACCAGGGTACCCGTAGATGTGCTTAACGCCTTCGTCACGCAAAAAGCGGACGACCATCTCAGCGCCAGATAAAAGCTCCACGTTGTTCACCTCTAAAACGCCAGAATACCGTCCTCACTGGACGGGTCTTAATAGGTTTACTGCCAAGCAGAGCATGAGCGAACGTCAGCACTGACTGAGCAAGTATTGGGAGCGCCCCAGAGTGTTGCGGGGTTTTCCCACCCAGCGCGAGGTAACGCGTTGCGGGGTGTAACAGGTCGGCGCGGGTGTGCGCCTCATGATCTGCTTAGCGGGTCTGCTTCTGGCAGTCCCTCTACAGCGGAGATTGGATTCTTCTGATTCGGCGCCAACAAGTCAAGAAAAATTATTGCCAATTTTTCCCCAAGATGAATTCCTGCCACCACTAAAAATCGCTTCAGCAGCAGAATAAATAAGATTTCCACAAAAAAGGGCCACAATCTGCGGCCCTTGAAGGAAAAACTGAAGAAATCAGGCGGAAGGAGCAATCAATTGGTCAAATGCTGCCAACAGGCGGCGTAGCTCACGACTTTGCTCTGGCCGGTCGGTAAACACGGTTTCGGCCATGACCAGGATGCCGGAGGCGTTGGGCAACGGGTGGCCCAGCTCGATGATGATCTTCATGCGCGGCAGGAAGATCCATTGCAGCCACTGCTCGAAACTGAGGGTATCGACAGCGAAAGGCACCGTACTGGCCAGTGCCTCGTCGCTTGGCGGCTCGTCATCCCACCAGCCTTGCACCTGCAGCTCACGCTCGATCAGCAGCAGGTGGTCGGCAATATCCAGAATGCGCTGTTCGATCATCACGAATTGACCCGTGCCTTCTGCCGGGCCAGTGCGGCGCCGGCGTTATCACCCTGCTTCTCGCGGGCCTGGGCGATGGTGTTCCACAGCTCGGCCTGCAGGCTCGGGCGGCCATTGGCGTAAGTCAGGGCACGACGCGCCAGTTGCTCGGCCTGCGGTGCATCACCTTGCGACAGGCGCACCTGGGCCAGGCGGTACAGCACCTGCGGCTCGCGCGGGGCAATGCGCTGGGCACGCTCCAGGCTCGAGGCGGCACCGTTGAAGTCGCCACTGCCCTGCTGGGTCTTCGCGGTGGTCAGCAGCGCCAGCACCGGGCCGTCCAGCTGCTCGTCGGCCGACAGGCCACCTGCAGCGGCACTGCTACGCGGGATACCGGTTGGCGCGCTGGTGGTTTGCGGGGCACTGTTCATCGCCGCGATGTCGAAGGGTTCGTCGGCGATCGGGTTGGGGTTGGTGGTCATCGGTGCAGAAGTGACCGGCCCTGTGGTAATCGGGCCCGGGGTGATTGGCCCCGGGGTAATCGGCGAGGTGCTGATCGGCGCCGCGCCATTGGCCGCCGGGAACGTCTGGATGCCCGAAGCGCCAGCGCCCTGCGGGATCATCACGGTGACGCCGGAGTCTTCAGGCAGCGTTTGCGCCTGCGCGGTGCCCGCGTTGTAGCCACCCGCAGAGCGGTTGGCCGTCACGCGTTCGCTGTTGGACACGCGGGTGCTCGAGTCGACCACCGGAATATTGCCGCGCGGGACGCTGGCGCACCCCTGGAGCACAGCCAGCGCCGTCACGGCAGGAAACAGCCACTTGTTCACGTCACACCTCATCAATGCAGCCTGTGCTTAATTCATCCAGCCCTTGACCCAGTCCATGACCGATTCAACTGGATCCTGCTCGCCGCCACAGGTCGCGCCGGCGGGCGGTTCACTGCCGCGAATATACGGCATCTGCACCGCTCCCGGACAGCTGCCATCAGACCCATGGCCACTGTACGGGTCGATCCAGGCCTGCACCACGTTGTCCGGTTGCGGCATGTCCAGCGGCAGCGGGTCGGCCTTCTTCATGAAGCTGGTCCACACCTGCAGGGCACCTGTGGCACCGGTAAATGGCGTCTTGCCGTTATCGTCACGGCCCATCCATACCACGGCCAGCAGGTCCTGGCTGAAACCGGAGAACCAGCTGTCGCGCGAATCGTTACTGGTACCGGTCTTGCCCGCCAGGGTGAGATTGCGCGGCAAAGTGTTGTACACCGAGCGGCCGGTGCCTTCGCGCATCACCCGCTGCATGGCGTTCTGCACCAGGTAGATGGCCCCCGGGTCGAAGGTTTGCTGGATCTGGAACGGGTAGCGCTTGAGCGGCTCGCCCTCGGCGGTGAGCACGCTGCGGATACCGCGCATCGGGGTGTTGAAGCCGCCGTTGGCGATGGTCTGGTACATGGTCGCGACCTGCATCGGCGACATGCCGCCGGCACCCAGCAGCATGGCCGGGAAGGCTGGCCAGTCGACATTCACACCCAGCCTGCCAATGGTCTTGATCACGTTGGGCACGCCCACATCCAGGCCGATCTTGGCAGTCGACAGGTTGTAGGAGTTGGCCAGCCCCTGGTACAGGTAGATGGTGCCATGCGGGCGGCGGTCGTAGTTTTGCGGGCGCCAGACCTGGCCGTCGGCACCTTTGACCGAGAACGGCTCGTCCTGAACCAGGCTGGTCAGGGTGTACCTGGTCGGTTGCTCCAGCGCGGTCAGGTAAACCGCCGGCTTGACCAGCGAGCCGATCGGCCGCACGGCATCGATGGCGCGGTTGAAGCCGGCGAAACCGGCCTGACGGCTGCCGATCAGCGCCTGCACTTCACCGGTTTCCGGGTTGGTCACGACCATCGCTGACTCCACCTCGTCCGCCCCCTTGCGGCCTGCCAGGCGCTTGAAGGTCTCGCTCATCGAGGTTTCGGCCTTCATCTGCAGGATCGGGTCGAAGCTGGTGAAGATGCGCAGGCCTTCTTCGGTCAAGTCTTCATCGCGGTAGTCCTGGCGCAGCTGGCGCTTGACCAGGTCGAGGAATGCCGGGAACGAGCTGTCGGCCAGGCTGCCGCGCTTGGTCACGCCCAGCGGCATCTTCTTCGCTGCATCGACTTCGGCCTGGCTGGCCACGCCCTGCTCGGCCACCAGGTCGAGCACCAGGTTGCGGCGGGCCAGGGCGCGGTCCGGATAGCGACGCGGGTTGTAGTAGGACGGCCCCTTGACCATGCCCACCAGCAAGGCGATCTGGTGCAGTTTCAGCTCCGACAGCGGTTGGCTGAAGAAGAACTGGCTGGCGAGGCCGAAGCCGTGCACCGCACGCTGGCCATCCTGGCCGACGAACACCTCGTTGAGGTAGGCCTCGAGGATCTCGCGCTTGTCGTAGTGCAGCTCCAGCAGTACGGCCATCATCGCCTCGGTCAGCTTGCGGCTGAGGCTGCGCTCGCTGGTGAGGTAGAAATTCTTCACCAGCTGCTGGGTCAGGGTACTGCCACCCTGGCGCATGGAACCTGCCGAGGTGTTGACCCACATGGCCCGGGCGATGGACTTGGGCGACACCCCGAAGTGGCTGTAGAAATCGCGGTCTTCCGTCGCCACCAGGGTTTCGAGCAGGTACGGCGGTACCTGGTCGATCTTGATCAGGATGCGGTCTTCGAGGTTTTTCGGGTATATGCCACCGATCATCAGCGGCTCCAGGCGCACTACGTCGAGCGTCTTGCCGTTGGCGCCGGAAAGGCCCGCCACGTAATCGCCGGAGAAGCGCACACGCACGAACTGCGCCGGCTCCATGCCCTCGTAAAACTGGAAGCCGCGGGTATTGAGCTCGACGGTGTTGCCGTTGACTGCCGCCGCGCCCGGGCCGTTGGCCGCGCTTTCACGCCGGTAGCCGAGCGCGTCCAGCTCGGTGAGGAAGTCGTTCTTGCTCAGCTTCTGGCCGGAGAACAGCTCCAGCGGCCGGGCATACACCTTGGCCGGGATGGTCCAGCGCTTGCCGGAAAACTTTTCCTGGACGACAGCATCGAGGTAAACCGCGAAGCCGGCAACGATCACCAGGCCGACCAGGCTGAGCTTCAAAGCCCAGCCCAGCCAGGCGCGGGAGCGGCCGGTCGGGCGTTTCTGAGGGGTACGGGGATTTCGGGTTCGGGTCATGGCGGCGGATTATACGCACTTTATAAAGGCTGGGCAGACGCCCCCGGCGGTAGGCAGGGACGGCACCATTGACCATAATGGCGCATTCGAATTCCCTGCCCCCGGAAGGATTTCCCGTGAGCCAAGCCCTTATCACTGCGTTGCAGAACCCCGCCCTGTACCCTCACCCCGTGGATGGGTTCCAGCTCATCGAGACGCATATCTCCTGGGTCCTGCTCACTGGCGAGTATGCCTACAAGATCAAGAAGCCGATGAACTTCGGCTTCCTCGACTTCACCGGCCTGGACCAGCGCCAGCATTTCTGTAACGAAGAATTGCGCCTGAACCAGCGCCTGACCGACGGCCTGTACCTGGAAGTGTTGCCGATCACCGGTAGCGTCGACGCGCCGCAGATCGGTGGTGAAGGCGAAGCCATCGAGTACGTGCTGAAGATGCGCCAGTTCCCCCAGGGGCAGATGCTCAACACCCTGCAGGCCAATGGCGAACTGAACGCCGCGCACATCGACCAGATGGCCCGGCAGATCGCCGAGTTCCACCTGCAGGCCCCACGCGTTCCGGTGGAGCACCCGCTCGGCACGCCGGACAGCGTGATGGCGCCGGTGGAACAGAACTTCGAGCAGATTCGCCCGTTCCTCAGCGACAAGGCCGACCTGCAGCAACTCGACGCCCTGCAGGCTTGGGCACGCAGCAGCTTCGAGCGCTTGCATGGCCTGCTGGAAAAGCGCAAGGCCAATGGTTTCATCCGTGAATGCCACGGTGACATCCACCTGGGCAACGCCACCCTGATCGACGGCAAGGTGGTGATCTTCGACTGCATCGAGTTCAACGAACCGTTCCGCCTGACCGACGTGTATGCCGATACCGGCTTCCTGGCCATGGACCTGGAAGACCGCGGCCTGAAATGCCTGGCCCGCCGCTTCATCAGCCAGTACCTGGAACTGACCGGCGACTACGAAGGCCTGGAACTGCTCAACTTCTACAAAGCCTACCGCGCGCTGGTGCGGGCCAAGGTTGCACTGTTCAGCATGCCAGCCGATGCCGATGGCGTGCAGCGCGCCACCACCCTGCGCACCTACCGCAACTATGCCAACCTGGCAGAAAGCTACAGCGCCATCCCGTCGCGCCTGCTGGCCATTACCCACGGTGTTTCGGCAGTGGGCAAAAGCCACGTCGCCATGCGCATGGTCGAAGCCCTGGGTGCGGTCCGCGTGCGTTCGGATGTGGAGCGCAAACGCCTGTTCGGCGAACAGCAGCAGGCTGACGCTGGCCAGCTGAGTACCGGCATCTACGACCAGGACGCCAGTGTCGCGACCTACCAGCGCCTGCACGAGGTGGCGGCGACCGTGCTGCGAGCCGGCTTCCCGGTGGTGCTGGATGCCACCTACCTCAAACGTGATCAGCGCCAGGCCGCAGCGGACATCGCCAGCGAGACGGGCGTGCCGTTCCTGATCCTCGACTGCCATGCACCGGATGCGGTCATCGCCAGCTGGCTGGAGCAGCGCCGGGCAGAAAACACCGACCCGTCAGATGCCACCCTGGAAGTGGTCAAGGCCCAGCAGGCCAGCCGTGAGCCGCTGAGTGCACAAGAGCAGGTGCAAAGCACCCGCGTCGATACCCAGAGTGCCGGGAGCATGGACCAGGTGATCGAGCAGATTCGCCAGCGCTTGCCTGGGCTGTAAGGTCAGCGTTTTCCTGGGCCGGCCTATTCGCGGGTGAACCCGCTCCCACAGGTACTGCGTCAGTCGTGAGGCTTGCAGATAACCTTGTGGGAGCGGGTTTACCCGCGAAGAGGCCGGCACAGGACATCTCGTCGCCCCCTATGGCAAAAGGCCGCGCATTTCCCATCCCCCGCTACACTCCTCTCTGACCTGCTCGCGATTTATCCCCCAATCCCCGTTCAGCCATCGCAAGGAGGCTCGATGAACGATGAATTGCAGCATCTGAAGAACCTTGGCAAGACCTCTGCGCAGTGGCTGCATGCAGCCGGCATCCACAGTGCATCGGATCTGCGCCGCCTGGGCGCGGTGGGTGCGTACCAGGCCGTGAAGACACGGGGGTTCCGCGCATCGAAGGTGCTGTTGTATGCCATTGAAGGCGCCCTGCTGGACATGCACTGGAACGATTTGCCGCTGGAGCGCAAAGAAGCGCTCAACCAACAACTGGATGCGAAAAGCCCCGCGCAAAAAAATCAGAAATAATTTCGGGAAGGGGATTGACGACGAAATGAGAATCGTTATGATTATCACAGCTGGTCGCGAGACTGGTTGGATAAGCTAAGAGCCCCTGGTTCGGACTCTCAGATTATCTCCTCATCAGGCTAATCACGGTTATTGACCCGGCAATTTGCCGGGTCTTTTTTTGCCTCTTTGCAGCCCTATCACCGCAGTTGCGCGCAATAGTCCTGCTCCGGCATCGCTGCCGTGTACCACACAAAATCAGCCTCGCCTGCCTCGACCTGCTCACCGACCTCTGCCAACAGCAGCACCTTGCTCTCCCCCTGCGCTTGCAGGTCAGCCAGGTGCAACGGTACACCCAGGTCCTTGCGCACGTGATAAGCCCCGGCCAGCAGCAGTGCCTGCTGCGGCGCCGCCAGCAAGCGCTCGGCCATGCGCCGGTCGCGCTGCTGCTGCACGGCCAGCATCGCCGGCAACTGGCTTTCTGGCAGCATCCCGCAATGCCCGGCACGCACATGCTCCAGCAAGGCGGCCTTGACCGTCGGCGCATTGGACCTTTCGCCCGGTAACGAAGCTGGCTGTCGATAGGCCTGGCGCATCTCGCCGGGCGAGAGGTTGGCGGCCAGCACAGGCACCCGCTGCTGCAAAGCCTCAGTCACGATTGGCCCGTACAGCTGCCAATCCCAGCCGTCCTGCCATGCCAGGGCCTTGGACAGGTCTGCCGGCAAAGGTTGCCCCGCAAGCTTGTCCAGCAGCGGTTGCTGCTCGGGCTGCAGCATTTCCAGCAGCAGGCTGCCCTGCACACGTTGGCCTTGCAGGGCGCGCAGCAGCCACAGCTGCAGTGCGTGATGGTCGGGGTTGTCGTGCTTCTCGCCGACCAGCACCCGGGGGGCGGCAGACAGGCGCTGCACCAGTTGCTCAGGGCTGATCAGCTGGCCATCGGCGAGATCGACGATATGCCCCAGCTCGGCATGGCTGCGCCCCTCACTGCTCTGCCAGGCGGGCAGCGGTGGCAGGCTGGCCTGGCAGCCACCCAGTACCAGCACCAGGCACAGCGAGAAAGCGGACAGCAGCGGATGTCGCATGGGCAGCACCTCCATGTCATTCAACAATGTATAGGCCTGCACCGGCTCTTGTGGGAGCGGCCTTGTGTCGCGAAAGGGCTGCGGAGCAGCCCCAGCAATTTGTGCATCACCTGCTGAAAATCCGGGGCCGCTTTGCGGCCCTTTCGCGACACAAGGCCGCTCCCACGAAAATCGTGCACGCCTCGGCGTCTTGAATCCCCACATCAACGGGTGATGATCAGCGGATGCCCACGCTCCGGGTGCGCCTGTACCAGTACATCGATCCCGTATACCGCCTTCAACGCCGCCGGCGTCAGCACTGCTTCGGGTGCGGCAAAGGCATGGCAGCGCCCCTGTTCCAGCAGCAGGATACGGTCACAGTAGCGCGCCGCCAGGTTCAGGTCATGCAGGATCACCAGCACCGCGGCGCCACGGTCGGCAAAGCGGCGCACGGCTTCCAGGGTGGTGTGCTGGTGCAGCGGGTCGAGCATCGAGGTTGGCTCGTCGAGCAGCAGCGTGCTACCCGCTTCGCCCGGCCACAGCTGCGCCAGTACCCGAGCCAGGTGCACCCGTTGCCGCTCGCCGCCAGACAACGCCAGGTAACTGCGCTCCACCAGGTGCCAAGCATCCGCCGCCCGCAAGGCCGCTTCGACGATTTCCGCATCGCGCCGCTGCCCGGTGCCATGGGGCATGCGCCCCATGCCCACCACTTCCTCGACCAGGAACGAGAACCCCAGGCTGGACACCTGCGGCAACACCGCCAGGCGCCTGGCCCGTTCCTGCCCGGCCCAGTTGGCCAGCGGCCTGCCCTGTAGCGTCACCCATCCGCGATCGGGCGCCAGCTCACCACACAGTACACCCAGCAGGCTGCTCTTGCCGGCACCGTTGGGGCCGAGCACGCCCACCACCTGCCCCGGGCTCAGCTGCAAATGAATGTCATGCAGCACTTCGTTGCTGCCCCGCCGCAAGTACAGGCCCTCGGCTTGCAACATCAGCTGCGCCCTCGTATCAGCAGGAACAGGAAAAACGGTGCACCGATAAAGGCCGTGACGATGCCGATCGGCAGCTCGGCAGGCGCCAGCAGCAGCCGCGCCGCCAAATCGGCGAACAGCATCAGCACACCGCCCGCCAACAAGGAAGCTGGCAGCACCACACGGTGATCAGGCCCGGCCAGCAAGCGCACCAGGTGCGGTACCACCAGGCCGATAAAACCGATCAACCCGGCAGCCGCCACCGCCGCACCCACGCCCAGCGCCGTGCAGAACACCAGCTCGCGCTTGAGCCGCTCCACATCGATGCCCAGGTGGCGCGCCTCCGACTCACCCAGCAGCATGGCATTCAACGCCTTGGCCCGGCGTGGCAGCCACACTGCCACGCCAGCAGCCACCAGCAGCAACGGCCACAGCCGCTGGTAACTGGCACCATTGAGGCTGCCCAGGTTCCAGAACGTCAGCGTGCGCAGCGTGGCGTCGTCGGCCAGGTAGGAGAACAACCCCACGGCAGCACCACCCAGCGCGGTCATGGCCACACCGGCCAGCAGCATCGTGGCGACGTTGGTCTGGCCATTGCGCCGCCCCAGACGATAGACCAGCGCAGTCACGCCCAGCCCACCGATGAAAGCACACAGCGACAACAAGTAAGGGGCAAGCACATCCGGCATGCCGCCCAGCCAACTGCCGCCAACGATGGCCACCGCCGCGCCCACCGCCGCCCCGGCGGCAACCCCTACCAGCCCGGGGTCGGCCAGTGGGTTACGGAACAGCCCCTGCATGGCCACACCGGACAACGCCAGCACCGCGCCCACCGCCAACCCCAGCAAGGTGCGTGGCAGGCGGATCTGGCCGAGGATCATCTCGGCCTGCTGCAGGCCATCAGCGGCAACGGGCAGCCCCAGCAGGCGCAGGCCGGCACGCAGGGTATCGAACAGCGGCAGGCTGACCGGCCCCAGGGCCAAAGACAACCACACCGCCAGCAGGCACAACAGGCTCAGGCAAACGAACAGCGTGCGTGGCTGGACACGTTGCTTCATTGGGCGAGGCTGGCCTTGGCAGCCGGGTAGAAGGTGGCCGCAAGCAACTGCAGTGTTGCCGGCAGGCGTGGCCCGAGCCCGCCGACCAACAGCGTCGGGTCAAGCGATACCAGGCGTTTCTCGCGCACGGCGCGCGAGGCCGCCAGCGCGGGGTTTTCTTTCAGCAACGCCTGCAAGGCCCGCTCATCGGCCAGCGCCCGGTCGGAAAACACGATCACATCCGGGTCCAGCGCCGCCAGTGCTTCGCTGGAGAAATTCTTGTAGCCCTGATGTTCTGCCAGGTTGCGCCCGCCTGCCTGGCTCAGCAGCCAGTCACCGGCAGTACCCTGCCCGGCGATCAGCGGCTTGGCCCCGGCATGCCCGACCAGCAGTAACACCCCTGGCGCCTTCTGCTCCGCCCGGGCCTGCCTGACCTTGGCCTGCAAGGCATCGAGCTGCTGGTGGTAGCCCGACGCCAAGACCGCGGCCTGCTGCTCTGCGCCCAGCAACTGCCCCAGGTGCTTGAGGTTTTCATCCACCGCCGCCAGTTCGGCCTTGCTGGAGAACAGTTCGACCCGCACGCCAGCCTTGCGGATTTGCGCCAATACCGGTGGCGGCCCCATTTCCTCGGTGCCCACCAGCACATCCGGGCGCAGGCTGAGAATGCCTTCCGCAGACAGCTGCCGCTGGTAGCCGACACTGGGCAGCGACTTCAGCGATGGCGGATGCTGGCTGGTGGTGTCCACCCCCACCAACCGCGCTTCACCACCCAGCGCGCTGATCCATTCGCTCAGTGCACCACCAGCGCTGACCCAACGCTGCGGCAGCTCGGCCGCCGGGGCCTGGGTGGAGAGCACAAGGCTCGCGCACAGGGCGAGCAGGGCGACGGGACGGCGCATCATCGGGTTCCTTCTGCAGGCGGGACGCGCGCCTTGTGGCGGGCGACGGAACTGCGCACCATAAGCAGCCGGGCGCAGCGAATGCGGGCAATTTGATAATTATTCGCATTGAAGCGTCAAGCTACCACTTGTTTCACGAGTCATCCTTGCCATGCACTTCCTTTGTACCTCCCACGGCCTGGCCGAAGGCCAAAGCCGCGCCTTCAGCGTAGACGGCATCGAACTGTTCGGCGTACGCCGCCAGGGCCAGGTGTACCTCTACCGCAACCGTTGCCCGCACCGCAGCATCCCGCTGAACTGGGCGGAAGATGCGTTTCTCGATGACAGCGCCAGCCTGATTCACTGCGCCCATCATGGCGCGCTGTTCCTGATCGAAAGCGGCGAATGCGTGGCCGGGCCATGCGAAGGCGAGCAACTGCAGGCCCTGGGCTGCCACGAGGACAGCCAGGGCATCTGGTTCAAGGGGTAAGCAGCACCGGCAGGCGGCGGTCGATGACGATGCCTTCGGCGTCCAGGCGCGTGCCGTAGGCCAGCACCTCCACCCCGTCCGCCACCGCCGCGCGCAGGGCCTGGGCATAGGCCGCATCGATTTCCTCGGCCGGGCGCACCGCGTCGATACCGGTCAGGTTCACGCAATACAGCTGCACCGCCCGCACGCCCTGCCTGGCCAGCTTCGCCAGCTCGCGCAGGTGTTTGGCACCGCGCTGGGTCACCGCATCAGGGAAGGCCGCGACCCTGCTGTCTGGGTAGCCCAGGGTCACGCTCTTGACCTCGACATAGGCCGGGGCACCGTCGAATTCCAGGCGAAAGTCGATGCGGCTGCTTTCCTCGCCGTAGGCCACTTCACGCTTTAGAGCACTGAAGCCGGCCAGTTCGGCGATGATGCCGGCACGCAGGGCCTCTTCGACCAGCGTATTGGCCCGCCCGGTATTCACACAGGCCAGCCGCCCCTGCGGGGTTTCGCTGATTTCCCAGGTGCCCGGGAGCTTGCGCTTGGGGTCGTTGGAGCGGCTGAACCACACCTGCCCGCCTTCTCGCATGCAGTTGAGCATGGAACCAGTGTTCGGGCAGTGGATGGTCAGCTGTTCGCCGCCGGGCAGTTCGATATCCGCCAGAAAGCGCTTGTAGCGGCGCAGCAGGCGGCCCTGTTCGAGTGGGGGATGAAACTGCATCAGCCTTGCCAGCTCCGCAGGCCGCGGGCAATCCGTTGCACCGCCTCTTCCAGGCGCGGCAGGCTCTGGGTGTAGGCAAAGCGCACATGGTGGCCGGCCAGGTGACGGCCGAAGTCCAGGCCCGGGGTGAAGGCCAGGTGCTCGGTCTCCAGGAAGTGCCGGCAGAAGGCGAACGCGTCACCGCCAAAGGCACTGATGTCGGCATACAGGTAGAACGCCCCCTGCGGCTCGACGGCAATGCGGAAGCCCAGTTCGCGCAGGGCAGGCAACAGGTAGTCGCGGCGGCGGGCGAACTCGGCCCGGCGCTCCTCGAAAATGGCCAGGGTCTCGGTCTGGAAACACGCCAGCGCGGCATGCTGGGCCATGCTGGGCGCACTGATGTACAGGTTTTGTGCCAGCTTCTCCAGGTCGGCCACCGCGCCAGGAGGCGCCACCAGCCAGCCGAGGCGCCAACCGGTCATGCCGAAATACTTGGAAAAACTATTCAGGACGAATGCCGAGTCGTCCACTTCCAGCACGCTGGGTGCGTCCATGCCATAGGTCAGCCCGTGGTAGATCTCGTCCACCACCAGGTGGCCATGCCGTTCGCGGGTGGCGCGAGACAGGCCGGCCAGCTCGTCACGCCCCAGCACGGTGCCGGTCGGGTTGGCCGGCGAGGCGACCAGGGCCCCGACCGTGTCCTTGTCCCAGTAGCGGTCGACAAGGTCGGCAGTCAGCTGGTAATTCACGTCCGGGCCCACCGGCACCAGCTGCGCCCCGCCCTCGACCAGGCGCAGGAAGTGGCGGTTGCACGGGTAGCCTGGGTCGGCCAGCAGCCAGTGCTTGCCTGGGTCTACCAGCAAGCTGCTGGCCAGCAGCAGCGCACCGGAGCCACCCGGGGTGATGAGGATGCGTTCAGGGTCGACACTCAGGCCGTAACGCTGGCCATAGAACCCGGCAATGGCTTCGCGCAGTGCCGGCAGGCCGCGTGCGGCGGTGTAGCGGGTGTGCCCGGCGGCCAATGCTGCCTGGCCGGCGGCAACGATGGGCGCGGCCGTGGTGAAGTCCGGCTCGCCGATTTCCAGGTGGATCACGTCGTGCCCGGCCGCCTGCAGCTCGTTGGCCCGGGCCAGCAGCGCCATGACGTGGAAGGGTTCGATGGCGCGGCTGCGCGCACTGTAGGGGTGGGCCATGACCTTCTCTCAATTGGGTCTAAACTGGAGATTCTACCTCTGCACGCCACCGAACGTGCGGCTCGCGCCGCTGTCAATTACCAGGATCGGGCGGGGTAGCGCACCCCCGATCTATCTGGTAAGTTCGGCGGCTCGCAGTCGCAGGGCCGGCGGGTGCCGGAGATGGAGCAGCCTGCGCATTGGATCAGATGAGTGAGAGGCGGTCTATTCATGTCCACCGTAGAAAAGCAAAAAGCCCAGACCATGTACGGTGTCGAGCCCTACGTAGAAACCAAGGGTGAAGAGTACATGGGCGAGCCCATGAAACAGCACTTCACCAAGCTTCTCGGCGCCTGGAAGCGAGACTTGATGGAAAGTGTCGACCGCACTGTGGATCACATGAAGGACGAAGCAGCCAACTTCCCCGACCCGGCCGACCGTGCCAGCCAGGAAGAAGAATTCGCCCTGGAGCTGCGCAACCGCGATCGCGAACGCAAGCTGATCAAGAAAATCGACAAGACCCTCGAGAAGATCAAGGCCGATGAGTACGGCTGGTGCGAATCGTGCGGCATCGAGATCGGCCTGCGTCGCCTGGAGGCCCGCCCTACCGCCGACCTGTGCTTCGACTGCAAGGAAATCGCCGAGAAAAAGGAAAAGACGGTCGGCAAAGGCTGATCTTTCTTTCCACCTGAACGGGGCGCATCATGCGCCCCGTTTCATTTATATGCCCAGCCTGACCATGACCGAATCAAGCTACATCGGGCGTTTCGCCCCCACCCCCAGCGGCTTCCTGCACTTCGGCTCGCTGGTCGCAGCCCTCGCCTCCTGGCTCGATGCCCGCGCCGTGAACGGCCGCTGGCTGCTGCGCATGGAAGACACCGACCCGCCTCGGGAAATGCCCGGTGCTCGCGATGCGATCCTGCAGACCCTGGAGCGCTACGGCCTGGAGTGGGACGGCGAAGTGGTGTTCCAGAGCCAGCGGCACGATGCCTATGCCGCGGTGGTCGACCGCCTGTTCAACATGGGCCTGGCCTACGCCTGCACCTGCTCGCGCAAGCAGCTGGAGGGTTACAACGGCATCTACCCGGGCCTTTGCCGCAACGCCGGGCATGCTCGGGAAGGCGCGGCGATCCGCCTGCGCGTGCCAGAGTTGATCTACCGCTTTACCGACCGCGTGCAGGGCGAGTTCCAGCAGCACCTGGGGCGTGAAGTGGGCGATTTCGTCATCCAGCGCCGCGACGGGCTGTATGCCTACCAGCTGGCGGTGGTACTGGACGATGCCTGGCAAGGTGTTACCGACATCGTGCGTGGCGCCGACCTGCTCGACAACACCCCGCGCCAACTGTACCTGCAAGAGTTGCTGGGCTTTTCGCAGCCGCGTTACCTGCATATTCCGCTGATCGTGCAGCCGGACGGGCACAAGCTGGGCAAGTCGTACCGCTCGCCGCCGCTGCAGGCGGACCAGGCGACACCGCTGTTGCTGCGGGCGTTGCGGGCGCTGGGGCAGGAAGCAGCCCCCGAGTTGTTGCTGGCAACGCCGGCGGAGGTATTGGCGGTAGCTCGCAAGCAGTGGCGGCCCGAGGCGATTGCGCAGCGGGCCACAGTGCCAGAGGCTGATTTGCGCTGAGGCATTACCGGCCTCTTCGCGGGCACGCCCGCTCCCACAGGAACTACACCACCTTCAAGATTTGTGGTTTACCTGTGGGAGCGGGCGCGCCCGCGAAGAGGCCGGCACAGGCAACCCACCCCTCAAAAACAAAAGCCCAATAAATTCAACCTCTTGGCGAACCCTATGGATTCCCGCTAGCATCCGCCCAGCCATTTGCGCCAATAATAAGTCCAAGCCCGCAGCGCCCAACCATCGAGGCCAGCATGTACATCTATCGTTTGGTCCTGCTTCTGGTCGTGGGGATCTACCTGTTCTCCCCGGCCATCATGGACTGGTGGATCGAACCGACCGGAGCCTGGTATCGCCCTTACCTGCTCTGGCTGATCCTGATCGTCGTCACCTTCATCCTGCAGAGCCAACGAGATGCCGATGAGCTTTAGCCTGACCCAGATGATCCTGATCAGCGCCGCGTACCTCATGGTGCTGTTCGGCGTGGCCTGGATCAGCGAGCGGGGGTTGATCCCGCGCTCGATCATTCGCCACCCGCTGACCTACACCCTGTCGCTGGGTGTGTACGCCAGTGCCTGGGCTTTTTATGGATCGGTGGGCCTGGCCTACCAGTACGGCTACGGCTTCCTTGCCTGTTACCTGGGGGTGTCCGGTGCGTTCCTGCTGGCGCCGGTGCTGCTCTACCCGATCCTCAAGATCACCCGTACCTACCAGCTGTCCTCGCTGGCCGACCTGCTGGCGTTCCGTTTCCGCAGCACCTGGGCCGGGGCGCTGACCACCATCATCATGCTGATCGGCGTGCTGCCCTTGCTGGCCCTGCAGATCCAGGCGGTGGCCGACTCGATCAGCATCCTCACCGGTGAGCCGGTCAAGGCACGGGTGGCCTTCGCCTTCTGTGCGCTGATCATCCTGTTCACCATCTTCTTCGGCTCGCGGCACATCGCCACACGCGAAAAGCACGAAGGGCTGGTGTTCGCCATCGCCTTCGAGTCGGTGATCAAGCTGCTGGCCCTGGGCGGTATCGGCCTGTACGCCCTGTATGGCGTGTTCGGCGGCCCGCACGAACTGGAAGTGTGGCTGCTGCAGAACCAGACCGCCCTGGCGGCTCTGCATACGCCGCTGCAGGAAGGCCCATGGCGCACCCTGCTGCTGGTGTTCTTCGCCTCGGCCATCGTCATGCCGCACATGTACCACATGGCCTTCACCGAAAACCTCAACCCGCGCTCTCTGGTCAGCGCCAGCTGGGGCCTGCCGCTGTTCCTGCTGCTGATGAGCCTGGCCGTGCCGCTGGTGCTGTGGGCCGGCCTGCGCCTGGGCGCCACCACCAACCCCGAGTACTTCACCCTGGGCCTGGGGCTTGCCGCCAACAACCAGGCACTGGCGCTGCTGGCCTACGTCGGCGGCTTGTCGGCCGCCAGCGGGTTGATCATCGTCACCACCCTGGCGCTGTCGGGCATGGCCCTCAACCACCTGGTGCTGCCGCTGTACCAGCCGCCGGCCGAAGGCAACATCTACCGCTGGCTGAAGTGGACCCGCCGCGCGCTGATCGTCGCCATCATCACCGCCGGGTTCATGTTCTACCTGACCCAGAACAACCACCAGAGCCTGGCCAACCTGGGCATCGTCGCCTTCGTGGCCACGTTGCAGTTCCTGCCGGGCGTGCTGTCGGTGCTGTACTGGCCGACTGCCAACCGCCGTGGCTTCATCGCCGGCCTGCTGGCCGGCACCCTGGTGTGGATGGTGACCATGCTGCTGCCACTGCTTGGCAACCTGCAGGGCTTCTACATCCCGCTGCTGGACATGATCTACGTGCTGGACGACACCAGCTGGCACATGGCGGCCATCGCCTCGCTGGCGGCCAACGTGCTGTTGTTCACCCTGATCTCGCTGTTCACCAACGCCAGCAACGAAGAGGTCAGCGCCGCCGAAGCCTGCGCGGTGGACAACGTGCGCCGCCCGCAACGCCGCGAACTGCACGCCGCCTCGCCACAGGAGTTCGCCACCCAACTGGCCAAGCCGCTGGGCGCCAAGGCCGCACAGAAGGAAGTGGAACAGGCTCTGCGCGACCTCTACCTGCCATTCGACGAACGCCGCCCCTATGCCTTGCGCCGCCTGCGCGACCGTATCGAGGCCAACCTGTCCGGCCTGATGGGGCCGAGCGTGGCCCAGGACATGGTCGAGACCTTCCTGCCGTACAAGTCCGGTAACGAAAACTACGTGACCGAGGACATCCACTTCATCGAAAGCCGCCTGGAAGACTACCACTCGCGCCTGACCGGCCTGGCCGCCGAGCTCGACGCCCTGCGCCGCTACCACCGCCAGACCCTGCAGGAACTGCCCATGGGCGTCTGCTCGCTGGCCAAGGACCAGGAAATCCTGATGTGGAACAAGGCCATGGAAGAGCTCACCGGCATCGCTGCCAAGCACGTGGTCGGCTCGCGCCTGGTCACCATCAGCGAACCCTGGCGCGGCCTGCTGCAAGGCTTCATCAACGTGCCCGACGAACACCTGCACAAGCAGCGCCTGGCGCTGGACGGCCAGCCGCGCTGGCTGAACCTGCACAAGGCGGCCATCGACGAACCGCTGGCCCCGGGCAACAGCGGCCTGGTGCTGCTGGTAGAGGACCTTACCGAAACCCAGGCGCTGGAAGACAAGCTGGTGCACTCCGAACGCCTGGCCAGCATCGGCCGCCTGGCCGCCGGCGTGGCGCACGAGATCGGCAACCCGATCACCGGCATCGCCTGCCTGGCGCAGAACCTGCGCGAGGAGCGTGAGGGCGATGGCGAAATCATCGAGCTGTCCAGCCAGATTCTCGAACAGACCAAGCGGGTATCGCGCATCGTCCAGTCGCTGATGAGCTTCGCCCATGCCGGCGGCAGCCACCAGAACAGCGAAGAGCCGGTATGCCTGGCCGAAGTGGCGCAGGACGCCATCGGTCTGCTGGCGTTGAACCGGCGCAATTTCGAAGTACAGTTCTTCAACCTATGCGACCCGGAGCACTGGGCCGAAGGGGACCCGCAGCGCCTGGCCCAGGTGCTGATCAACCTGCTCTCCAACGCCCGCGACGCATCAAAGCCCGGCAGCGCCGTGCGCGTGCGCAGCGAAGTCAGCGAGCACACCGTCGACCTGATCGTCGAGGATGAGGGCAGCGGGATCCCGAAGAACATCATGGACCGCCTGTTCGAACCCTTCTTCACCACCAAGGACCCGGGCGAAGGAACCGGACTGGGGCTCGCTCTGGTCTATTCCATCGTGGAAGAGCATTATGGGCAAATCACCATCGACAGCCCGGCCGATATCGAACGGCAACGTGGCACCCGGATCCGCGTGACCCTGCCCCGGCATGTCGTAGCGACGTCCCCTGAAATTCGAGACCGTCGAGAGAATTGAATCAATGCCGCACATTCTGATCGTCGAAGACGAAACCATCATCCGCTCGGCCTTGCGTCGCCTGCTCGAACGGAACCAGTACCAGGTCAGCGAAGCCGGCTCGGTGCAGGAAGCCCAGGAACGCTTCAGCATTGCCACCTTCGACCTGATCGTCAGCGACCTGCGCCTGCCAGGCGCGCCCGGCACCGAGCTGATCAAGCTCGGCCAGGGCACCCCGGTGCTGATCATGACCAGCTACGCCAGCCTGCGCTCGGCGGTAGACTCGATGAAAATGGGCGCGGTGGACTACATCGCCAAGCCCTTCGACCACGACGAGATGCTGCAAGCGGTGGCGCGTATCCTGCGCGACCGGCAGAACGCCCCGGCTGCCGCACCGGCGGCCGAGCCACGCGCCACCAATGGCAAGGCCGCCCCGGCCGACAAAGGCAGCGCGGCAGCCGCCAATGGCGAAATCGGCATCATCGGCTCCTGCCCGCCAATGCAGGACATGTACAGCAAGATCCGCAAGGTCGCGCCCACCGATTCCAACGTGCTGATCCAGGGCGAGTCGGGCACCGGTAAAGAGCTGGTCGCACGCGCCCTGCACAACCTGTCGCGTCGGGCCAAGGCACCAATGATTTCGGTGAACTGCGCCGCCATCCCCGAGACACTGATCGAGTCCGAGCTGTTCGGCCACGAGAAAGGCGCGTTCACCGGCGCCAGCGCCGGGCGCGCCGGCCTGGTGGAAGCTGCCGATGGCGGTACCCTGTTCCTCGACGAAATCGGCGAACTGCCGCTGGAAGCCCAGGCCCGCCTGCTGCGCGTGCTGCAGGAAGGCGAGATTCGCCGGGTGGGTTCGGTACAGTCGCAAAAGGTCGATGTACGCCTGATCGCCGCGACCCACCGCGACCTGAAAAACCTGGCCAAGGCCGGCCAGTTCCGTGAAGACCTGTATTACCGCCTGCACGTGATCGCCCTGAAACTGCCTGCCCTGCGCGAGCGAGGCAGCGACGTCAACGAGATCGCCAGCGCCTTCCTCGCCCGCCAGAGCGCGCGCATCGGCCGCGACGACCTGCACTTCTCGGCCGAAGCCGAGCAGGCCATTCGTCACTACAGCTGGCCGGGTAACGTGCGAGAGCTGGAAAACGCCGTTGAGCGCGCGGTGATCCTCAGCGAGAGCGCAGAAATTTCCGCCGACCTGCTGGGCATCGACATCGAGCTGGGCGACCTGGAGGAGGACGAAATCCTCGACAACGCCCTGGTCGTGGCCAGTTCGGCGAATGCCAGCCATGAGCCGACCGAGGACCTGTCGCTGGAAGACTACTTCCAGCACTTCGTGCTCGAGCACCAGGACCACATGACCGAGACCGAACTGGCCCGCAAGCTCGGGGTCAGCCGCAAATGCCTGTGGGAACGCCGCCAGCGCCTGGGTATCCCGCGGCGCAAGAGCAATGCTACCAGCGAGTAACTCAACCTGCCCGCCACCGTACGCCGCAGCCTATGTGGCGCCTGTGAGATCGAGCGCCGCCCGCGCGGCGCTTCGCGGCACAAGGCCGCTCCCACATCTGTTTCGGGCCAATCATTCCTGTGCCAGATGGGTTGCAGCCTTGGTGCATGGCTGAAGTTGATGAAGAGCTGTCGCGCCCCCCTTGATATCGAATGGAACAGACAAGGCGGGCAGAGGAGACCTCACAGGAGTGACTGGCCCGAAACAGATGTGGGAGCGGCCTTGTGCCGCGAAGCGCCGCGCGGGCGGCGCTCGATCTCACAGGCGCTGAACGTGTCACGGCGAACACCCAGGTAACACCTCAGCCCCCGCAAAAATCTGTTACCCAAGCTTTCCGCCGTAACAGTTCCCGAGGCGTACGGTAACGAAATTTCGACATTTTCGACCGCTGAAAAACTGCTCACAACCTCTAAACCCTTGATTTTACTGGGTTTGCAAAAGTTGGCACGGCACCTGCTATATGTCTGGTACAAGAACAATAACAAGCACTGCAACTCAGAATAAGAACAAGACGAAACGGCTCACGCACAATAAAAACAAGACGGCGGAGGCGCAGCTAACTGATTCTTTTGGAGAGGATGCGTGTTTGGGGCTTGCCCCACAACCAGGCAGAGAACAATAAAAACTGCACTAAAAAGCAGCGCCTGAACTGGTTGGATCGACAGATCAACGTGACATCAGCGACCAAAGCAATCCGTTTGCTCTTAACCCCTGGATTGGGGGTCGTCCACAAGCTTCGAGATTTGTGGACAGGGCACTCAACAAAAACAAGAAGCCCAGCAAAAAAACAATAAGAGCACGCAACGACTTCTTGGGGAGCTTAGGCTCCCCTTGTCGTTTCTACCCTTCCGGCAGGCATCCTGCTACCCGCCTACACCATTCCTTGAGTAAATGCTAGAATCCCCGCCCATCATGCGGCCATTCTCCTATTCTTGGCCGAACATTCCTTCAAACAGTGCATCCCATGCTGAAGAAGCTGTTCCAGTCGTTCCGCCCGCCCGTACCGGGCCCGCACCACAGGCGCACCACGCCTGAGGTGATCAACAAGAGCCAGCACTCGCTGCAACGCCACCAGTTCAGCCGCCATGCGGTGAACATCGTGGAACGCCTGCAGAGCGCCGGTTACCAGGCTTACCTGGTCGGTGGCTGTGTCCGCGACCTGATGCTGGGCATCACGCCGAAAGACTTCGACGTCGCCACCAGTGCCACCCCCGAACAGGTCCGTGCCGAGTTCCGCAACGCGCGCATCATTGGCCGCCGCTTCAAGCTGGTCCACGTGCATTTCGGCCGTGAGATCATCGAAGTCGCCACCTTCCGCGCCCACCACTCGGAGGACGATCAGGGCGACAGCCACCGTTCGTCGCACAATGCCAGTGGCCGCATCCTGCGTGACAACGTGTACGGCACCCTGGAAGAGGACGCGCAACGTCGCGACTTCACCATCAACGCCCTGTACTACGACCCGGTCAGCGAGCGCATCCTCGACTACGCCAACGGCGTGCACGATATTCGCAACCGCCTGCTGCGCCTGATCGGTGACCCTACCCACCGCTACCAGGAAGACCCGGTGCGCATGCTGCGCGCGGTGCGTTTCGCCGCCAAGCTCGACTTCGGCATCGAAAAGCACACGGTCCAGCCGATCCGCGAGCTGGCCCCACTGCTGCGCGAGATTCCGCCTGCGCGCCTGTTCGAAGAGAGCCTCAAGCTGTTCCTCTCCGGCCAGGGCGCCATCGTCTTCGAGATGCTGGTCGACCTGCAGTTGTTCGAGCCGCTGTTCCCGGCCAGTTCGCATGCCTTGGACGAGCGCCCGACCTACACCCACACGCTGATCAGCCAGGCGCTGAACAACACCGACCTGCGCGTGAAGCAAGGCAAACCGGTAACCCCGGCCTTCCTCTTCGCCGCGCTGCTGTGGCCAGCCCTGCCGGCCCGCGTGCTGCACCTGCAGAACCAAGGCGTGCCGCCGATCCCGGCCATGAACGGTGCGGCCCACGACCTGATCGCCGAGCAATGCGCACGCATCGCCATCCCCAAGCGCTTCACCCTGCCGATCCGTGAGATCTGGGACATGCAGGAGCGCCTGCCACGCCGCAGCGGCAAGCGCGCCGACATGCTGCTGGACAACCCGCGCTTCCGTGCCGGCTACGACTTCCTGCTGCTGCGCGAAAGCGCCGGGGAAGAAACCGACGACCTCGGCCAGTGGTGGACCGACTACCAGGATGCCAACGACAGCGAGCGCCGCGAGATGATCCGCGAGCTGGGCAGCCGTGACGAAGGCACCGGCGCCGGCCCGCGCAAACGCAAGCGTAGCGGTGGCAAGCGCAAGCGCAGTGGCGACGAGGCCTTCGAGTGAGTACCCGCGCCTATATCGGCCTGGGCAGCAACCTGGACGCACCTGCCGAGCAGCTGCGCAGCGCCTTGCAGGCCCTCGACCAGGTCGAAGCCACGCGCCTGGTGGCGGCCTCGGCCCTATACACCAGCGATTCGCTGCTGCCCGGCCAGCCGCGCTATACCAACGCCGTCGCCGCCCTGGACACCGCCCTGCCACCGCTGGCCCTGCTCGATGCACTGCAGGCCATCGAGAACGATCAGGGCCGCGTGCGCAAGGAACGCTGGGGCCCGCGCACACTGGACCTGGACATCCTGCTGTTCGGCGACCAGGTGCTCGATGAGCCGCGCCTGAAAGTGCCGCATTACCACATGCATGCCCGGCCTTTCGTGCTGTACCCGCTGGCGGAACTGGTACCGAGCGATTTCCGCCTGGCCGACGGCCGCGCCCTCGCGCAACTGCTCGACGACTGCCCGTTCGTCGGCCTGGAACGCCTGTAAACCGGGCGTTCCAGCCTTGCACACTGGCGCGGTAACGCCAGTAACACCCTGATCGTAACAATGCGGTAACAGGGTGATTGACTTCCCCAACCTCGCTCACGACTATAGGCGTCCCGTGTGGCACCAAAGTGCCGCATACCCGTATTTAGGCCCGGACGGACCTGTGCCCGAACATCACGCCCGATGATGTGCCGCTCCGGAAGATGACTACACGCGTTGAATGCAGTCGTTTCTTACAGCGCCTGAACGAGGAATTTCCTACATGCCTGAAGTAACCCTGACCACCCTCAATGGCCTCAAGGCCAAGGGTGAAAAAATCACCATGCTGACCTGCTACGACGCGACCTTCGCCAAGGCCGCCAGCCAGGCCGGTGTCGAAGTGTTGCTGGTGGGCGACTCGCTGGGCATGGTCCTGCAAGGCCACGACAGCACACTGCCGGTGACCACCGCGGACATGGCCTACCATACCGCCAGCGTCAAACGTGGCAACGACGGCGCGCTGATCCTCGCCGACCTGCCGTTCATGGCACACGCCACCCCGGAGCAGGCCTTCGCCAACAGCGCCACGCTGATGCAGGCCGGCGCCCACATGATCAAGATCGAAGGCGCTGCCTGGCTGGCCGAGACCATCCGCCTGCTGGCCGAGCGTGGCGTGCCGGTGTGCGCGCACATGGGCCTGACCCCGCAGACTGTCAACGTGCTGGGCGGCTACAAGGTGCAGGGCCGCCAGGAAGCCCAGGCCCGGCAGATGCGCGCCGACGCCATCGCCCTGGAACAGGCCGGTGCAGCCATGCTGCTGCTCGAATGCGTGCCCAGCGAACTGGCGGCGGAAATCACCAGTGCCGTATCCATCCCGGTGATCGGCATTGGCGCCGGCAGCGGCACCGATGGCCAGGTACTGGTCCTGCACGACATGCTCGGCCTGTCGCTGAGCGGCCGGGTACCGAAGTTCGTGAAGAACTTCATGCAAGGCCAGCCGGATATCCACAGCGCCCTCGTCGCTTACGTCGAGGCGGTCAAGCAAGTCAGCTTCCCAGGCAGCGAACACGGGTTCAGTGCATGAATACAGTCAAGACCGTCCGCGAACTGCGCGCCGCAGTCGCCCGCGCCCGCGGTGAAGGCAAGCGCATCGGCTTCGTGCCGACCATGGGCAACCTGCACAGCGGCCATGCCGCCCTGGTGACCAAGGCTGCGCAGCGCGCCGATTTCGTGGTCGCCAGCATCTTCGTCAACCCGCTGCAGTTCGGCGCCAACGAAGACCTCGACAAGTACCCGCGCACCCTGGCCGCCGACCAGGAGCGCCTGCTCCAGGCTGGCTGCAATCTGCTGTTCGCGCCCAGCGTCGAAGAGATGTACCCCGACGACATGAGCGTGCAAACCCGCGTCAGCGTGCCCCACCTTTCCGAAGGCCTGTGCGGCGCCAGCCGGCCCGGGCATTTCGAAGGCGTGGCCACCGTGGTCAGCAAGCTGTTCAACATGGTCCAGCCCGACCTTGCCGTGTTCGGTGAAAAGGACTTCCAGCAGCTGGCGGTGATCCGTGCCATGGTGCGCGACCTGAACATGCCGATCCAGATCATCGGCGAGCCCACCGTGCGGGCCGAGGACGGCCTGGCGCTGTCGTCGCGCAACGGTTACCTCACGCCTGAGCAGCGTGCTGCGGCGCCAGCGTTGTACCGCACGCTGCAGCACATCGCTGCTGGCATCGGCCGTGGCCAACGGGACTTTGCCGCACTGGTTGCCGAAGGCCAGACGCAGTTGACCGCCGCTGGTTTCCGGCCGGATTACCTGGAAGTGCGTCATGCCGTGAGCCTGCGCCCGGCAGTGATCGATGATCGAGACCTGGTGGTAATCGCGGCGGCTTACCTGGGTAACACACGGTTGATCGACAACCTGTACCTGCATCTGGAAGAGAAGACCGCGTAACGGCCTGGGGCTGCCTTGCAGCCCATTCGCAGCACAAGGCTGCTCCTACAGAAGATCGCCTTCCTTTGTAGGAGCAGCCTTGTGCTGCGAAGGAGCGCAAAGCGCCCCCAAATTCCCCCGCCATACCCATTCCCTGCAAGTGGCCTTTGCCTATAATGGTGCCAGCCTGAACCCGGCAATGAGTGCCGTGTCCAAGGTCTCACCACGCACCAAGGGAACCCCGCGCAATGGCGTATTACCGTACACCCCACGATGTCACGGCCCTGCCCGCCTGGCAGGCGCTCCAGCAACACCGCGACGCCATGCAAGGCTTCAGCATGCGCGAAGCCTTCGCCGCCGATGCCAAGCGCTTCGACCAGTTCTCCCTGAGCTCCTGCGGCCTGTTCCTCGACTACTCGAAAAACCTGATCACCGAACAAAGCCGCGACCTGCTGGTGAACCTGGCCAACGAAGTGGGCCTGCAGGACGCCATCAAGTCGATGTTCAGTGGCGAAATCATCAACGCCTCCGAAGGCCGCCCGGTGCTGCACACCGCCCTGCGCCGGCCGGTGGGCGACAAGCTCAGCGTCAACGGCGTGAACGTGATGCCGGAAGTGCACAAGGTGCTCAACCAGATCACCGAACTGGTCGGCCGCATCCACGACGGCCTGTGGCGCGGCTACAGCGAAAAACCGATCACCGACGTGGTCAACATCGGCATCGGTGGCTCGTTCCTCGGCCCCGAGCTGGTCTCCGAGGCGCTGCTGCCCTACGCCCAGCGCGGCGTGCGCTGCCACTACCTGGCGAACATCGACGGCAGTGAGTTCCACGAGCTGTCGGCCAACCTGCGCGCCGAAACCACCCTGTTCATCGTCTCGTCGAAGTCGTTCAACACCCTCGAGACCTTGAAGAACGCCATGGCCGCGCGTACCTGGTACCTGGCCCAGGGCGGCTCGGAAGCCGAGCTGTACCGCCACTTCATCGCCGTTTCCAGCAACAAGGCCGCCGCCGTGGCCTTCGGCATCCGCGAAGAAAACATCTTCCCGATGTGGGACTGGGTGGGCGGGCGCTACTCGCTATGGTCGGCCATCGGCCTGCCGATCGCCCTGGCCATCGGTACCGCCAACTTCAAGGAACTGCTGTCCGGTGCCTACACCATGGACCAGCACTTCCAGACCGCGCCGTTCGAAAAGAACATGCCGGTACTGCTGGCCCTGCTGGGCGTTTGGTACGGCAACTTCTGGGGCGCACAGAGCCACGCGATCCTGCCGTACGACCACTACCTGCGCAACATCACCAAGCACCTGCAGCAGCTGGACATGGAGTCCAACGGCAAGAGCGTGCTGCAGGACGGTACCCCGGTGAAAACCGACACCGGCCCGGTGATCTGGGGCGGCGTCGGCTGCAACGGCCAGCATGCCTACCACCAATTGCTGCACCAAGGCACCCAGCTGATTCCGGCCGACTTCATCGTGCCGGTGGTGAGCTTCAACCCGGTGGCCGACCATCACCAGTGGCTGTACGCCAACTGCCTGTCGCAGAGCCAGGCGCTGATGCTGGGCAAGACCCGCGAAGAAGCCGAAGCCGAGCTGCGTGGCAAAGGCCTGAACGAAGCGGACATCGAAAAGCTGGCCCCGCACAAGGTGATCCCGGGCAACCGCCCGAGCAATACCCTGGTGGTGGAGCGCATCAGCCCACGCCGCCTGGGCGCGCTGGTGGCGATGTACGAGCACAAGGTCTTCGTACAGAGCGTGATCTGGGGCATCAACGCCTTCGACCAGTGGGGCGTGGAGCTGGGCAAGGAGCTGGGCAAGGGCGTTTACCAACGCCTGGTCGGCAGCCTGGAAGACAGTGCCGAAGATGGCTCTACCCAAGGCCTGATCAACTACTTCCGCGGCCGTCACCGCGGTTGATCCCAAAGCCGTCACACGGTCGCTCCGTGTAGGAGCGGCCTTGTGTCGCGATGGGCCGCAGAGCGGCCCCGACAATTGATGCGCCAGCGCTGAGATCCCGGGGCCGCTCTGCGGCCCATCGCGACACAAGGCCGCTCCTACAGGGACCGAGTCTACCCTCAAGGAACATCACCTCTGGCTACACTGTCCTATCGAATAGCCGTTGCAGTCCATCGCCCCTTACAAGAGCAGGACCACCCGCCATGTTCGATATCCGCAACTACCCCCAGGCCCTGGCCGTCAGCCAGTCCGCCGCCCTTACCCCCGACGAGTACCGCCGCCTCTACCGCCAGTCGGTTGATGACCCCGACACCTTCTGGGCCGAACAGGCCAAGCGCCTGGATTGGATAAAACCCTGGTCGAGCGTGCAGCAATGCGACCTGAAGACCGGCAGCGCCCGCTGGTTCGACGGCGCCCAGCTCAACGTCAGCTACAACTGCATCGACCGCCACCTGGCACGACGCGGCGAACAGACCGCCCTGCTGTGGGAAGGCGATGACCCCAAGGATTCCAAGGCCATCACCTACCGCGAACTGCACCGCCAGGTCTGCCGCCTGGCCAATGCGCTGAAAGCACGCGGGGTGAAGAAAGGCGACCGGGTGTGCATCTACATGCCGATGATCCCCGAGGCCGCCTTCGCCATGCTTGCCTGCACCCGCATCGGTGCCATCCACTCGGTGGTGTTCGGCGGCTTCTCGCCCGATGCCCTGCGCGACCGTATCCTCGATGCCGACTGCCGTACGGTGATCACCGCCGATGAAGGCGTGCGCGGCGGTAAACGCATCCCGCTGAAACAGAACGTCGACAAGGCCCTGGCCAGCTGCCCCGCGGTCAGCAGCGTATTCGTGGTGCGCCGCACCGGCGGCGATGTCGCCTGGGCCGAAGGCCGTGACCTCTGGTACCACGAGGCAACGGAAAAGGCCGGCGACGACTGCGCTCCCGAGCCGATGGGCGCCGAAGACCCGCTGTTCATCCTCTACACCTCCGGCAGCACCGGCAAACCCAAAGGCGTGCTGCACACTACCGGCGGCTACCTGCTGCAGGCCACCCTCACCTTCAAGGTGGTGTTCGACTACCGTGACGGCGAGGTGTTCTGGTGCACCGCCGATGTCGGCTGGGTCACCGGCCACAGCTACATCGTCTATGGCCCGCTGGCCAATGGCGCGATCTCGCTGATGTTCGAAGGCGTGCCCAACTACCCGGACACCTCGCGCTTCTGGCAAGTGGTGGACAAGCACCAGGTGAACATCTTCTACACCGCCCCGACTGCCCTGCGCGCGCTGATGCGCGAAGGCTCCGCGCCGCTGCAAAACACTTCACGCCAGAGCCTGCGCCTGCTGGGCAGCGTCGGCGAGCCGATCAACCCCGAAGCCTGGGAGTGGTATTTCGAGGAAGTCGGGCAAAAGCGCTGCCCCATCGTCGATACCTGGTGGCAGACCGAAACCGGCGGCATCATGCTCACCCCGTTGCCCGGCTCGCAGTCGCTCAAGCCCGGCTGTGCCACCCAGCCCATGTTCGGCGTACAACCAGTGCTGCTGGACGAAAAGGGCAAGCTCATCGAAGGCCCCGGTGCCGGCCTGCTGGTGATCAAGGCCAGCTGGCCCGGGCAGATCCGTAGCGTCTATGGCGACCATCAGCGCATGGTCGACACCTACTTCAAGCCGATGCCCGGCTATTACTTCACCGGCGACGGTGCCCGCCGCGATGCCGATGGTGACTACTGGATCACCGGGCGTATCGATGACGTGATCAACGTTTCCGGCCACCGTATCGGTACCGCCGAAGTGGAAAGCGCGCTGGTGCTGCATGACAGCGTCGCCGAAGCGGCGGTGGTCGGTTACCCCCACGACCTCAAGGGCCAGGGCGTTTATGCCTTCGTCACGCCCATGAATGGCGTAACGCCGGACGACGCGCTCAAGGCCGAGTTGCTGGCCCTGGTCAGCAAGGAAATCGGCAGTTTCGCCAAGCCCGAGCTGATCCAGTGGGCCCCGGCGCTGCCCAAGACGCGCTCAGGCAAGATCATGCGGCGTATACTGCGCAAGATCGCCTGCAACGAACTCGACAACCTGGGCGATACCTCGACCCTGGCCGACCCAAGTGTGGTGCAGGGCCTGATCGACAAACGCCTCAACCAGTAACCGGCGGCCGCTGTTCATGGCCGCCCTGAACCACAGGTCGCCATGGAAGCCCTTCGCCGCCGCATCGAAACCCAGGTCATGAGCCTTACCGGGCTGGCCCTCGGCCAGCTCGACCTGGAATCGCCCAAGGGCGACCCCGGCCTGTTCGGCCCGCACAGCATCAGCTGGCGGGTACATGGCGACTTCCCGAGCATGCTGGTCGGTGGCATCAGCGCCCTCATGCTGCAATTGCTGCACCCGCTGGCCCTGGCCGGGGTGTGGGACCACTCCAACTTCCGTGAAGACCTGCTCGGCCGCCTGCGCCGCACCAGCCAATTCATCTCCGGCACCACCTTCGGCGCCACCCGCGATGCCGAGTGGCTGATCGACAAGGTACGCACCATCCACTTGCAGGTGACCGGCACCGCGCCGGATGGCCGCCCATATGCGGCCAGCGACCCGGACCTGCTGACCTGGGTGCATGTGGCGGAAGTCAGCAGCTTCCTCGCCGCCCACCTGCGTTACCGCAACCCGCACCTTGCGCGCGCCGAGCAGGATGCCTACTACGCAGAGATCGCGCTGATCGCCGAGCGCCTTGGCGCCCGCGACGTGCCGCGCTCGTGCCAGCAGGTCGAGGACTACCTGCAGCGCATGCGGCCGCAGTTGCACTGCGACGCCCGCAGCCATGAGGTGGTCGGCATCCTGCTCGATGCCCCCGCCCCCAGCCGCCTGGCACAGCCGGTGGGCAAGCTGATGCTGCACGCCGGCATCGACCTGCTGCCGGCCTGGGCCCAGGCCATGCTCGGCCTGCAGCACGGCCCGTTGCAGCGGCGCATGATCCGCCTGGGGCTGCAACGCACCGCGCCGATATTGCGCTGGGCGATGCGCGACGGCTCGGCGCATCGGGCCAAACGGCGCATGGGTATCGAATGAGGTCAGATGGTCGCCTCAGCGGAACTGATTTAACGTGCCATACTCCAAGCTCTCCTGCTTAGACAGACGAAGCGACACATGTACAAAGGATTGACTCGCGCCGCTGGCGCACTGCTGGCCCTCGTAGCCCTCTACAGCCTTCTCGGCTTTCTCGTTCTCCCCGGTGTCGCGCTGCGCATCGCCAACCAGCAGTTGGCCCAGTACGCGACCGTGCCTGCCCACCTCGAACGGATCGAGCTCAACCCCTTCAGCCTCGAGCTGACGCTGTGGGGCCTGCAGATCGGCGAGCCGGGCAAGGAGCAGGTCGGCTTCGAGCGGCTGTACGCCAACCTCTCGCTCGACAGCCTGTGGAGCGGAGCCCTGCACCTGGACGCAGTGGAACTGGTCAAGCCACGCAACGAAGTGCTGTTCGCCAAGGACGGTACCCTCAACCTGACCCGCCTGTTCAAGCTGCCAGCCAGCGAAGCCAAGCCCGACGAGCCGCCCAGCGACCCGTTCCCGCTACGCATCGGCAGCATCAAGCTCAGCGACGGCTACCTGCACTTCGAGGACGTGCGCCCGAGCGAGCCGATCGAGTTCCTCTACGACAACATGAACCTGGAGCTGAAAAACCTCAGCACCCTGCCCAACGACAATGCCGACATGACCCTGGTGGCCATCGGCCCCAACGGCGGGCGTATCGACTGGAAAGGTACCCTGAGCCTGGCCCCGATCGCCTCTGAAGGCACACTGAAGATCACCGAAGGCAAGATGAAGGCATTCTGGCCCTATGTGCGCGATGCCGTGCCACTGGTGCTGGAAGAGGGCGTGGTCAGCCTCGACACCCACTACAAGCTCAACCTTGCCAAACAGACCGAACTGTTGCTGGACAACGCGTCGGTGCGCATCGCCCCGTTTGCCATCAAGGCCCCGGATGGCCGCCCGCTGGCACGCCTGGCCAGCCTGGAGGTAAGCGAAACCTCGGTCGACCTGGTCAAGCAACTGGTCACCGTGGGCAAGATCCGCAGCGGAAAACTGGAAACCTGGGCCGCGCTGGAAAAGGACGGCCAGCTCGACTGGCAGAAGCTGTTCGCCAGCCAGCCGGCCAAGGCCACGCCGAAGGAAAAGGCCGAGCCGGCAGCCGCCGAACCCACGCCCGAACAGCAAGCCGCCAAGGAGCCGAGCAAACCCTGGCAGGTGCTGCTCAAGGATGTGCAACTGCGTAACTACCTGGTGCACCTGGCAGACCGTACCCAGAAGGAGCCGGTGGCCCTCGACGTCGGCCCGCTCAACGCCGACCTGCAAGGTTTCGACAGCCTCAACAAGTCGCCCTTCACCCTCAAGCTCGATACCGGCGTGGGCAAGCAAGGCAAACTGCAGGCGGCCGGCCAGGTCAACCTGGCGCCCATCTGGGCCAAGCTGGACGTGAGCACCCGCGACATCGACCTGCGAGTGGCCCAAGCCTATATCAGCCCGTTCATCCTGCTGGAGCTACGCAGCGGCATGCTCGCCAGCGACCTCAAGGTCGACCTGAAGAACACCGCACCGCTGGCCTTCAGCGTTACCGGCAAGGCACAGGTCAGCCAGCTGCACACTCTCGACACCATCAAAAGCCGTGACTTCGTCAAATGGCAGCAGGTGAACGTCGACGGCCTGTCCTACGTGCACGGCGATGCGCTGTCGATCGACAAGGTGACTCTGCTGCAACCCTATGCGCGCTTCATCATCAACGAGGACCGCACCACCAACATCAACGATCTGCTGATTCCGCAGCCGGCCGGCGCCCCGGCGACCAGCCAGGCCAAGCCGGCCGCTGCCAGCAACGACAAGCCGCTGGGCATCCACATCGGCCAGATCGACATCAACGACGGCTCGGCCAACTTCGCCGACCTGTCCCTCACCCCCAACTTCGCCACGGCCATCCAGCAGCTCAACGGCCGGATCGGCACCATCGACAACCGCAAGCCGGTGCCGGCCAAGGTCGACGTCAAGGGCAAGGTCGACCGCTACGCGCCGGTCACCATCAAAGGCGCCCTCAACCCGTTCAACCCGCTGGCCAGCCTGGACATCGCCACCAGCTTCAAGCGGGTCGAGCTGACCACACTCACCCCCTACTCCGGCAAGTTCGCCGGCTTCCGCATCCGCAAGGGCCGGCTCAACCTCGACCTGCACTACCTGATCACCAATGGCCAGCTGAAGGCTGAAAACAAGGTGGTGGTAGAGCAGCTGCAGTTGGGCGAGAAGGTCGACAGCCCGGACGCAGTGGACCTGCCGATCCGCTTGGCGGTTGCGTTGCTGAAGGACACCGAAGGCAAGATCTCGATCGAGCTGCCGGTGTCCGGCGACCTCAACAACCCGCAGTTCAGCGTGATGCCGATCGTCTGGCAAACCCTGCGCAACCTGGTGTTGCGTGCGGCGCAGGCACCGTTCAAGTTCATTGGCGGGCTGGTTGCCGGGGGTGGCTCGCAAGACCTGGGCAACGTGGCCTTCGCCCCGGGCTCCAGCGAGCTCGGTAGCGACGCCCAGGCATCGCTGGACAAGCTGGCGTCGGCCCTGAAGGAACGCCCGGAACTGCGCCTGGAAATCGAAGGCACCAGCGCCCAGGCCAGCGATGGCCCGCTGATCGCCCAGCAGCGCCTGGAGCGTGAGTACCAGGCCACCTGGTACAAGATCCTGCAGCGTCGCGGTGACAAAGTGCCGGCCAATGCCTCGATGCTGGTGGTCGACGACAGTGACAAACCGGCGATGCTCGAAGGCATCTACCGTAACCGCCTGAAGCAGCAGCCGCCTGCCGAATGGGAGCAACTGGGCCGCGACGAGCGCACCGCCAAGCTGCGCGAGGCGGTGATCAAGTCCTGGGCCGAGAGTACTGCGCTACTGCGCACGCTGGGCCAGGAGCGGGCCAGCAGCATCAAGGATTACCTGGTGGACAAAGGCCAGCTGGAAGATGACCGGGTGTACTTCATCGATACCAACCTGGGCCAGGCCGAGAGCGATGGGCGGGTGGTGACGCCGATGCATCTGGATGCCGAGTAACTTCTACTAGCAGGTCTGGCCTCTTCGCGGGCTTGCCCGCTCCCACAGGGACCGCACACAGTTCAAGGCCTGTGCAGTACCTGTGGGAGCGGGCTCATCGGGGCGCCGAACCGCCGCGAAGAGGCCGGTACAGGCTTCACACCAAACGCTGCCCCGACACCGCCGGATGGTACAACGGCTGCACCTTGTTCCCTGCCGGGTCCAACAGGTGGAAGCTGCGCGCCCCGTCACCATGGTTGAACGGCCGGTCCAGCAAGGTCACGCCGTGCGCCTTGAAGTACTGGTACCAGGCTTCCAGCTCCTCCACGCTATCGACGATGAACCCATAGTGGTCCAGGGTCTGCAACCCATTGGCCGCCCCTGCCCCACGCCCCAGCGACAGGTTGTCGTTACCACAAGTGAGGTACACCAGGTCTTCGTTGGCGCGGTTCAGCACTTCCATGCCCAGCACATCGACGTAGAAGCGTTCACACTCCTCCAGGTTGGGTACCAACAAGGCAATATGACGCAGGCCGTTCAGGCGGCCAGGGCGTGCAGGCAATTCGGACATTGGCGAGGCTCCATTTTTGTATACAATTCATAATGGAATTTAAAACAAAAGGAGAGCCTTGTGTATAGCCTGTTCATCAAGACCCGAGTGAAGCCCGGTTACGCCGAGGAATTTCTGACTGCGATCAAGGACAATGCCGCGGCTTCCGTTGCCAACGAACCTGGCTGCCTGGTGTTCGATGTGTCGCAGGACCGGGTCGACCCGGAGGTGATCTACCTGTACGAGATCTACCGCGATGATGCGGCGTATGACGCGCATACGCAGACTGCGCACTTTCGCGATAGCCGGCCGTTGGTCGAGCCGCTGATCGTCGAGCAGGAATGCTTCGAGAGTGATGTGATTGCGCGTAATCCGGTGTACTAGCCACCAATGAAAAGCCCCGGCAAATAGCCGGGGCTCGGAGCGAAGGTGGCCAAATCCTTTTGGCCGACGGGACATTCCTTATTCGGCTTTCAGGCCGTCCGACATCACACTTTTGACGCCTTTGATGTTCTTGGTAATACGAACAGCTTCTTCTTTCTGGGACTGAGTCACCGCCACGTCAGACGACAGCGAGACGACACCTTGGCTGGTCTCGACTTTGATGTCGCTGCCTGGAATACCTTTTTCAGTCAGCAGGTCCGCTTTCACTTTGGTGGTGATCCAGGTGTCAGAACCTTCCTGCTTGGCGTTGTCCACGGTATTGGCGGCCAACATGACTGGAGCCTGGGTTGGCTCTGCAGCGAATGCGCCGTTAGCCATGGTCAGGGTCAGGGCGGTAGCAGTAGCGGCAGCAATGGCGAACTTCTTCATGTGAGTCACTCCTGTTTTTCGAAAGGTCTGCGCCGTATGTCCTGGCGTCAGATATGAAGGTAGTTGCACGCGCTGTGCCAGATTTTCCGCTTCGCTTGTTTCCTTTAAAATCAATAAGTTAGCGAAAAACCAGCATTCCCGTCGTCGTGCATTTTGCAATCTGCACGGTAAACCTGCATGCAAGATGCAAGTCCGCAAAAGGTTCCCTTTCGCCCAAGAAAAAAGGGCCCCGAAGGGCCCTTTTTTTGTTGCGTGGCAGTCGCTTAGACGCCCGAGGCCTTGGCCGCGGCAACGTCCTTGATCGACAGCTTGATACGGCCGCGGTTGTCCACGTCCAGTACCAGTACTTCGACTTCCTGGCCTTCTTTCAGGATGTCGGTGACTTTCTCGACGCGAGCATCGCTCAGCATGGAGATGTGCACCAGGCCGTCCTTGCCAGGCAGGATGTTGACGAAGGCACCGAAGTCGACGATGCGCTCGACCTTGCCGACGTAGATCTTGCCGATCTCGGCCTCGGCGGTGATGCCCAGGATGCGCTGCTTGGCAGCCTCTGCCGCTTCCTTGGTTTCGCCGAAGATCTTGATCGAGCCGTCGTCTTCGATGTCGATCGAAGCCTTGGTCTCTTCGCAGATGGCGCGAATGGTGGCACCACCTTTACCGATGACGTCACGGATCTTGTCGGTGTCGATCTTCATCGCGATCATGGTCGGGGCGTTGGCCGACAGCTCGCTACGCGACTGGGCGATGATCTGGTTCATCTGGCCGAGGATGTTCAGGCGCGCTTCCAGGGCCTGGCCCAGGGCGATTTCCATGATCTCTTCGGTGATGCCGTTGATCTTGATGTCCATCTGCAGCGCAGTAACACCCTTGGCGGTACCGGCTACCTTGAAGTCCATGTCACCCAGGTGGTCTTCGTCACCCAGGATGTCGGTCAGGACGGCGAACTTGTCACCTTCCTTGACCAGGCCCATGGCGATACCGGCAACCGGTGCCTTCATCGGTACACCGGCGTCCATCAGGGCCAGGGAAGCACCACAGACCGAAGCCATGGAGCTGGAACCGTTGGATTCGGTGATTTCCGATACCACGCGGATGGTGTACGGGAAGTCGCTGTCGCTCGGCAGCATGGCCTGCACGCCACGACGGGCCAGGCGGCCGTGGCCGATTTCACGACGGCCGGCGCCGCCCATGCGGCCGCACTCACCCACCGAGAACGGCGGGAAGTTGTAGTGCAGCATGAACGGGTCTTTCTTCTCGCCTTCCAGGGTGTCCAGCAGCTGGGCGTCACGGGCAGTACCCAGGGTCGCGACGACCAGGGCCTGGGTTTCGCCACGGGTGAACAGCGCCGAACCGTGGGTCTTCGGCAATACGCCAACTTCGATGTTCAGCGGGCGCACGGTGCGGGTGTCACGGCCGTCGATACGCGGTTTGCCGTTGACGATGTTCTCGCGGACGGTGCGGTATTCCAGCTCGCCGAAGATGTCCTTGATGGCGCTGGCGGACGGGCCGGTCTCTTCGTTGCTCAGACGGGCAACAGCCTCGTCGCGCAGCTGGCCCAGGCGGTTGTAACGGTCAGCCTTCTGAGTGATGGTGTAGGCCTGCGAAACGGCTTCGCCGAACTCGCCACGCACCAGGTTCATCAGCTCGACGTTGGCTGGGGCTGGCTGCCAGTCCCAGGTCGGCTTGCCGGCTTCGGCGGCCAGTTCCTTGACGGCCTGGATCACGGCCTGGAATTCGTCGTGGGCGAACAGTACGGCGCCCAGCATCTGGTCTTCGGTCAGCTCTTTGGCTTCCGATTCAACCATCAGTACAGCGTCGGAGGTACCGGCTACGACCATGTCCAGGCTCGAGGCAGCCAGTTGCTCGTAGGTCGGGTTCAGCAGGTAGCCGGTGCTTTCGTGGAAGGCAACGCGAGCGGCGCCGATCGGGCCTTCGAACGGAATGCCGGAAATGGCCAGGGCAGCCGAGGTACCGATCATCGCAGCGATGTCCGGGTCGGTCTTCTTGCTGGTGGAAACCACGGTGCAGACGACCTGCACTTCGTTCATGAAGCCTTCCGGGAACAGCGGACGGATCGGACGGTCGATCAGGCGCGAGGTCAGGGTCTCTTTCTCGGAAGGACGGCCTTCACGCTTGAAGAAGCCACCCGGGATCTTGCCGGCGGCGTAGGTCTTTTCCTGGTAGTGGACCGACAACGGGAAGAAACCCTTGCCTGGATCGGCCTGTTTGGCGCCTACCACAGTCACCAGCACGGTGACGTCGTTGTCGACGGTCACCAGCACGGCGCCGGTTGCCTGACGGGCAATACGGCCCGTTTCGAGAGTAACGGTCGATTGACCGAACTGGAAAGTCTTGATTACCGGGTTCACGGTTTCCTACCTTTTTCAGTGGCTCTTGGGGGAACTGGTTTCTTGCGAATTCTTGGGCAGAACGGGGAATCGGCCCCATTGACCGTCCAGATACAACACGAGGCTGGGAGCCTGGCACCAAGCGGGAAATCCGCTCAGCATTGCCAGGCTGCCAACCTCGGAGATACGCGTGGCGTGTCCAACGGCAGCACTGCAAAACAGCCCTGCCGAAGCCTGCGACACGCCATGCACACCACTGGCCAGGCCGCTATTAGCGACGCAGACCCAGGCGACCGATCAGGGCGCTGTAACGAGTGGTGTCTTTGCCCTTCAGGTAGTCCAGCAGCTTACGACGCTGGTTGACCATACGAATCAGACCACGACGGGAGTGGTGGTCTTTGTCGTTGGCCTTGAAGTGGCCTTGCAGCTTGTTGATGTTGGCGGTCAGCAGAGCAACCTGCACTTCCGGGCTACCGGTATCGCCGGCGGCTTGCTGGTATTCGGCAACGATCTGAGCTTTTTCTTCAACGCTGAGGGCCATTTGGCTTCTCCTGATAACGGATCCCGCATGCGGGGTCCAATAGGCCAGGGACAAATCCCTGTATTAATAAAAAAGGTGTGACCGTGCCTACTGACAGCCACCCTTGGTGCCGTGGGGCCTGGCAACTGCCTGGCCTCACGGTTTCGGTCATTCCGACCGAATCAGCCGACGCGGCGCAATGCGCCCGTCTTCGCTCACTTCACCGATACCGATGAAGCGTGCATTGTTATCCTGTACCCGGACCATGCCAAATTGTGGCGCGTCCGGCGCGCGTACCGCCTGCCCATGCAGCCAGTAGAACGCACTGTGTTCGGACAGGCACACCAGCGGCCAGTCCTGCAGGCCGCTGTCCGAGGGCATGAGGAAGCGGTCGAGCGCTTCGTTGCCGCCTTCGGCGTGGGCCTGTTCGAGTTCCTCGAGGGTGACCGTCTGTGCCAGCGCGAAAGGCCCGGCCTGGGTCCTGCGCAGCTCGGCGACATAGGCGCCACAGCCAAGGGCCTCGCCGATATCCTCCACCAGAGTGCGGATATAAGTGCCTTTGCTGCATCCTACGCTCAACCGTGCACGGGTGCCTTCGCACTCGAGCAACTCCAAGCGGCCAATAGTAACAGAACGCGCCTCGCGCTCCACTACCTCTCCTGCACGTGCCAGCTTGTACAGCGGCTGGCCGTCACGCTTGAGCGCCGAGTACATCGGCGGTATCTGGCTGATCTGGCCACGAAAACGCGGCAGCAGGGCCTCGATGTCGGCGCGACCAACGGTCACCTCGCGGGTCTGCAGCACCTCACCTTCGGCATCACCGGTGTTGGTAGTCTGCCCCATCTGCATGACCGTTTCGTAGCCCTTGTCGGAATCGAGCAGGTACTGCGAAAACTTGGTCGCTTCGCCGAAGCACAGCGGCAGCACGCCGGTTGCCAGCGGGTCGAGGCTGCCGGTATGGCCGGCTTTTTCCGCGTTGAGCAGCCAGCGCACCTTTTGCAGGGCGGCGTTGGAGGTGAAGCCCAGCGGCTTGTCGAGCAGGATGATGCCGCTGACGTTGCGGCGGATACGTTTGACCTGGGCCACCGCTTACTCCTCGGCGTCCGGCTTGTCGGCATCCTTGTGCAGACGGTCTTCGGCGACCGCGCGCTCGATCAGTGCCGACAGGTGGACACCGCGGCTGACGCTTTCGTCGAAGTGGAAATGCAGTTGCGGCACGCTGCGCAGCTGCATCGAGCGGCCCAGGTGCAGGCGCAGGAAGCTGGCGGCGCTGTTCAGGGCCTTGAGCGACTGCTGCACTGCGTCTGGCGTTTCTTCGCCCATGACGGTGATAAAGACCTTGGCATGGCCTAGGTCGCGGCTGACATCCACAGCGGTGATGGTGACCAGACCGACGCGGGGGTCCTTGACTTCACGGCGGATCAGCTCGGCCAGCTCGCGCTGCATCTGATCACCGATACGTTGGGTACGGCTGTATTCTTTGGCCATTCTTGCTACCTGTAACTTAAAGCGGCAAACGCCCGGTCAGGCTGATGCCTGACCGGGCGCTACCTACTGAGGCACTGCCCACCGCCCTGCGGCGGGGGCTGGCGCCCTGCTCACCCTTAAAGGGTACGAGCAACCTGGACTTTCTCGAAGACTTCGATCTTGTCGCCGACCTTGACGTCGTTGTAGCTCTTCACGCCAATACCGCACTCCATGCCGTTACGCACTTCGGAGGCGTCGTCCTTGAAGCGACGCAGCGACTCCAGTTCGCCTTCGAAGATCACAACGTCTTCGCGCAGTACGCGGATCGGACGGTTGCGGTACACGGTACCCTCGATGACCATACAGCCAGCGATGGCGCCGAACTTCGGCGAACGGAACACGTCACGTACTTCGGCGACACCCAGGATGTTCTCGCGAACATCGCTGCCGAGCATGCCGGTCAGGGCCTTCTTGACGTCTTCGATGATGTCGTAGATCACGTTGTAGTAACGCATATCCAGACCTTCCTGCTCGACGATCTTGCGCGCGCCGGCATCGGCACGCACGTTGAAGCCGAACAGTACTGCATTCGAAGCCAGCGCCAGGTTGGCGTCGCTCTCGGTGATACCACCGACGCCGCCACCGATCACGCGTACCTGAACTTCGTCGTTGCCCAGGCCCGACAGCGAACCCTGCAGTGCTTCCAGGGAACCACGCACGTCGGTCTTGAGGACGATGTTGAGGGTCTTCTTCTCTTCCTGACCCATGGTCTCGAAGATGTTTTCCAGCTTGCCGGCGTGAGCACGGGCCAGCTTGACCTCGCGGTACTTGCCTTGACGGAACAGGGCAACCTCACGGGCCTTCTTCTCGTCGGCAACCACGGACAGCTCGTCACCGGCTTCCGGGGTACCGTCCAGGCCGAGGATTTCGACCGGGATCGACGGGCCGGCTTCCTTCACAGGCTTGCCGTTCTCGTCGAGCATGGCGCGCACGCGGCCATAGTTGGAACCGCACAGGACCATGTCGCCCTGACGCAGGGTACCGTCCTGAACCAGGATGGTCGCCACCGGGCCACGGCCCTTGTCCAGGCGCGATTCGACAACCACGCCACGACCTGGAGCGGTCGGGGTAGCGGTCAGCTCGAGGATCTCGGCCTGCAGCAGGACAGCCTCGAGCAGTTCGTCGACGCCGGTACCCATCTTCGCCGAAACCTTGACGAACGGAGTGTCACCACCCCAGTCCTCGGAGGTCACGCCTTCGACGGCCAGCTCGTTGCGGATGCGATCGATATCGGCACCCGGCTTGTCGATCTTGTTCACCGCAACCACCAGCGGAACGCCAGCTGCCTTGGCATGCTGAACGGCTTCGCGGGTTTGCGGCATCACGCCGTCGTCCGCCGCCACCACCAGGATGACGATGTCGGTAGCCTTGGCACCACGGGCACGCATTGCGGTGAACGCAGCGTGGCCTGGGGTATCGAGGAAGGTGACCATGCCGCGGTCGGTTTCCACGTGGTAGGCACCGATGTGCTGGGTAATACCACCGGCTTCGCCAGCGGCAACCTTGGCACGACGGATGTAGTCGAGCAGCGAGGTCTTGCCGTGGTCAACGTGACCCATGACGGTAACGACCGGCGCACGCGATTCGACTTCACCTTCGAACTTCAGCGATTCGGCCAGGGAGTCTTCCAGGGCGGTATCGCTGACCAGGGTCACTTTGTGGCCCAGTTCTTCGGCGACCAGCTGAGCGGTTTCCTGGTCGAGCACCTGGTTGATGGTGACCGGGGTACCCAGCTTGAACATGAACTTGACCACTTCAGCGGCCTTGACCGACATCTGTTGGGCCAGTTCCGAGACGGTGATGGTCTCGCCGATGGTCACGTCACGGATGACTGGACCGGTCGGGTTCTGGAAGCCGTGCTGGTTGCGCTTCTTCAGCTTGCTCTTGCCACCGCGGCCACGGCGTACGCCATCGCTCTCTTCATCGGTGGTGCGCGGTGCGGCACGAGGAGTCGGAGCCTTTTCCTTCTCCTTGACCTTGACCTTGATCGACACGCGCGGGGCCTCGCCACGACGCTCGCCACCACGACGGTCTTCGTCACGGGTGCGGCCTTCGTTGCGACGGGCTTCGTCCTTCTTGCGCTCGGCAGCACGGGCTGCGGCGTCTTCGGACGCCGGGGCGTCGGCAACTACCGGGGCCGGGGCAGCGGCAGGCGCCGCCTCTGGCTTGGCGGCAGGCGCAGGGGCTGCAGCAGCGGTATCGGCGGCCTGACGGCGAGCCTGCTCTTCGTTGCGCTGGCGAACTTCGGCCTCGACCTTCTCGCGAGCGGCATTTTCAGCCGCGCGGCGCTCTTCCAGTTCACGCTTCTGCTCAGCCTGGATTTCTTCCGGGCTGCGCTGCACGAATACTTTCTTCTTGCGTACTTCTACGCTGATGCTCTTGCTACCGGCGACACGCAGGGTGCTGGTGGTTTTGCGCTGCAAGGTAATCTTGCGCGGTTCTTCCGCCTTGCTCTTGTGGCTGCTCTTCAAATGAGTCAGCAAGGTCTGCTTCTCATTGTCGGTCACTACCTGACCGGCGTCGGTGTGCGGCAGACCTGCCTCACGCATCTGCTGCAGCAGGCGCTCTACCGGTGCCTCGACCTCTTGGGCCAGTTCTTTCACCGTGACTTGCGTCATGCACTTCTCTCCTCAGGCCGCGCCTAATTACTCGAACCAGTGGGCTCGGGCGGCCATGATCAACTTGCCGGCACGCTCTTCGTCGATGCCGTCGATGTCGAGCAGATCGTCGATCGACTGCTCGGCCAGGTCTTCGCGGTTAACCACGCCGCGCACCGCCAGTTCCGCCGCCAGGTCCTTGTCCATGCCCTCGAGGGAGAGCAGGTCGTCAGCCGGATGGGCGTCTGCCAGTTTTTCTTCGGTAGCGATGGCCTTGGTCAACAAACGGTCCTTGGCTCGAGCGCGGAGCTCGTTGACGATATCTTCGTCAAAGCCATCGATGTTGAGCATTTCTTCCAACGGTACGTAGGCAATTTCTTCGAGGCTGGTGAAGCCTTCGTCGACCAGCACTTGGGCCAGCTCCTCGTCGACTTCCAGTTCATCGATGAAATTGCGCAGGATGTCACCGGTTTCGGCCTGCTGCTTGGCCTGGATGTCCTTCTCGGTCATCACGTTCAGGGTCCAGCCGGTCAGCTGACTGGCCAGGCGAACGTTCTGACCGCCACGACCAATGGCCTGGGCCAGGTTGTCCTCGGCAACGGCGATGTCCATGGCATGGGCATCTTCATCAACGATGATCGCCGCGACTTCAGCCGGCGACATGGCGTTGATGACAAACTGCGCCGGGTTATCGTCCCACAGGACGATATCCACACGCTCACCACCCAGCTCCCCGGATACGGCCTGGACGCGCGAACCACGCATGCCGATGCAGGCGCCTTGCGGGTCGATGCGCTTGTCCTTGGAGCGGACGGCGATCTTGGCTCGCGAACCCGGATCACGGGAGGCAGCCATGACTTCGATGAGGCCTTCGGCAATTTCCGGCACTTCGATGCGGAAAAGCTCGATCAGCATCTGTGGCGCGGTGCGCGACAGGATCAGCTGAGGGCCACGGTTCTCGGTGCGAATTTCCTTGAGCAGCGCACGCAGGCGCACGCCAACACGGAAGGTCTCACGCGGAATGATGTCTTCGCGGGCCAGCAGGGCCTCGGCGTTGTTGCCCAGGTCAACGATGACGTTGTCGCGGGTAACCTTTTTGACGGTGCCGGAGATGATCTCGCCAACGCGCTCGCGGTAGGCATCGACCACCTGGGCACGCTCGGCCTCACGGACCTTCTGCACGATGACCTGCTTGGCGGTCTGGGCGGCAATACGACCGAACTCGATGGACTCGATCTTCTCTTCGATCACGTCACCGACCTTGGCTTCAGGGTGGGTTTCGTGAATCTTGCTCAACCAGGTCTCGATCGCCGGATCATCAAGATCGGCTTCGTCGACCACGGTCCAGCGACGGAAGGTCTCGTAGCTACCGGTGTGGCGGTTGATTTCCACACGCAGGTCGACTTCGTCTTCAAAACGTTTTTTGGTTGCAGTGGCCAGTGCCACTTCCAGCGCTTCGAAAATGACGCCGGGCGGTACACCTTTTTCGTTGGATACCGATTCAACAACCAGCAGTACTTCTTTGCTCATCGTACGCCTCGCCTTGCGCAAGCCATTGGGCCCGGATAGTCCGCCGGGCCCGGCACGTCTCAGTCAAAACTGGGAATAATATTGGCCTTGTCGATCGAGTCGATCGGCAACAGGAACTCTTGATTGTCCACCTGGACCACCACGTCCTGCTCCTCCACACCGCGGAGAAGGCCCTGGAAGTTACGACGACCCTCGAAGGGTGAGCGCAGCTTGATCTTCACTTGTTCGCCGGCATGCGAGGCAAACTGTTCCAGAGTGAACAGTGGGCGATCCATGCCTGGAGAAGACACCTCGAGGGTGTATTCACTGCTGATCGGATCTTCCACATCGAGAATTGCGCTGGCCTGACGGCTGACCGCTTCGCAGTCGTCCACCAGGATGCCGCCTTCCTTGTCGATGTAGATGCGCAGTACCGAATGCTTACCCTGGGAAACGTATTCGATCCCCCAGCATTGATAGCCCAGACCCTCGACAACCGGGGCCAACAAGGCCTGCAACTGTTCTAGCTTGCTCGACACCTGAACCCCCTCGTGCATGCTGTGCAAATAAAAAATGGGCGAAGCGCCCATCCCTGAAAGCGCCGTTGGACAACGACGCCGAAAACTGTTCGGTTAGCAAAAAGCCCCTGAAAAGGGGCTCCGCTGAAGCTGGTTGCGGGGGCTGGATTTGAACCAACGACCTTCGGGTTATGAGCCCGACGAGCTACCAAGCTGCTCCACCCCGCGACAAAGCTGGGGCAAAAGTATAAGACCGAACCCTCCTGAGGGTCAAATCCGAACCTTCACCTGCAAGAAAGCCCGCTAAAGCGGGCTCTCAAGCTTTAATTGGTACCGAGAAGGGGACTCGAACCCCTACACCCTATGGGCACAACCACCTCAAGGTTGCGTGTCTACCAATTCCACCACCTCGGCAATACTACTACTTGAAACCCGTTACTTCTGCTCTTGTGCCGGAGGAGGTACATCACCCGTATTAGGAGTGGTTTCGCTCTTCTGCTGCTGGAGCACCGGTACATCATCATTAACTGCCGGTTTCTGCGGCTCTTTCACTTCTAGCACTGCTGGATCTGGAAGACCTGCTTGGCTAAGCTGGTGAGCTTGTTGCTTCGCGAAGTATCCTAACCCAAGTGCTGTCAAAAAGAAAGTGGCAGCGAGTATAGCAGTTAATTTACTCAGGAACGTTGCAGAGCCCTGGCTCCCGAACACGGTATTTGAAGCACCCGCGCCGAAAGATGCACCTGCTTCCGCACCTTTACCCTGTTGCAACAGAACCAGCACTACAAGCGACAGCGCTGCCAACAGATGAAAAACAACGATGACTGTTTCCAGCATTTGTTCAGTTTCCTGCGGCGCGACAAATTGCACCGAATTCGTCTGCGTTCAGGGAAGCTCCACCAATGAGCCCCCCATCGATATCCGGCATGCCGAACAGTTCGGCCGCATTGGCCGCCTTCACGCTGCCGCCGTAGAGCAACTGCACCCTCGCAGCCACTTCAGCATCTTCTGCCGCCAGCTGGCCGCGGATGGCTGCATGCACATCCTGAGCCTGCTGTGGCGTGGCCGTAAGGCCAGTGCCAATGGCCCATACAGGCTCATAGGCAATTACTGCATTGGCAAAAGCCTTAACACCGAATGCCTCGATGATACTGCTTAGTTGACGCCCGACAACTTCGAGCGTTTTGCCGGCCTCGCGCTCTTCAAGGGTTTCCCCGATGCAAAGCACTGGCTTCAAACCTTTGGCCTGGGCCGCTGCAAACTTGCGATTGAGCACTTCGTCGGTTTCACCAATGATCTGGCGACGCTCCGAATGACCAATCAACACCAACTTGCAGCCTGCTTCAACCAGCTGTTCCGGAGCAACTTCTCCGGTCAGCGCACCCTGTTCGGGTTGTACTGCAGAATTCTGTGCGCCGACAGTAATTTCCTTGCCTGCCAGGCCATCGATCACTTGATTGATGAACAAGGCCGGTGGAAACACCGCGACTTCCACTCCGCTCGGCAAGGCCAGATTTCTCAAGCCTTCGGTCAGCTCAGCGACGCTAGCGCGGGTACCGTGCATCTTCCAGTTACCAGCTACCATAGGGCGACGCATGCTTTACCTCGTCGGTCAAAGTGGGCGCAGATAGTACCCAACCCTATCTGCGCTGGCAAGCGCCTTCAGACACAAACTTCGCCAACCAGTTTGGCCAACGCTTCTGCGTGCGCACGCACCTGGCTTTCGTCCTCGCCCTCGACCATCACCCGCACCAACGGCTCGGTACCGGATTTGCGCAGCAGCACGCGGCCGCGGCCGGCCAAGGCCTCGGTCACCTTGGCACTGGCTTCCTTGACCGCCGGGTGCTCCAGCGGGTCGACCTTGCTGGCGCCATAGCGCACGTTGATCAGCACCTGCGGGCACTTGCGCAGGGCCTGACGAGCCTGGGCCAGGGTTTCGCCACGGCGCTTGAGCGCCATCAGCACCTGCAGCGCAGCGATGATCGCGTCACCAGTGGTGGTGTGATTGCAGCACACGACGTGACCGGAGTTTTCACCACCGACCAGCCACTCACGCTCCAGCAGCTCGGCCATGACGTAACGGTCACCGACCTTGGCCCGCACGAACGGGATATCCAGGTCCTTCAGCGCAAGCTCAAGGCCCAGGTTGCTCATCAGCGTGCCCACTACCCCGCCCTGCAGCTTGCCCCGCTCCTGCAGGTCGCGGGCGATGATGAACAGCAGTTCGTCACCATCGACGATGGCGCCGGTGTGGTCGACCATCAGCACGCGGTCGCCATCACCGTCGAAGGCGATGCCCAGGTCGGCATGACCGACCAGCACGGCAGCCTGCAGCGATTCGATGTGAGTCGAGCCACAGCCTTCGTTGATGTTCAGGCCGTCGGGCTGGGCATGCAGCACGGTCACGTCGGCACCCAGCTCGCGGAACACGCTTGGCGCGACCTTGTAGGTGGCGCCATGGGCGCAATCGACCACCAGCTTGAGGCCGTCGAAACTGGTGCTGCTCGGCACGCTGCTCTTGCAGAACTCGATGTAGCGGCCGGCGGCATCGTTGATGCGCGAAACCTTGCCCAGCTTGCCCGACTCGACAACGGTCATCGGCTGGTCGAGCAATTCCTCGATCATCAGCTCGACTTCGTCCGGCAGCTTGGTCCCCTGGCCCGAGAAGAACTTGATGCCGTTGTCATCGTGCGGGTTGTGCGAGGCGCTGATGACGATGCCGGCTTCGGCGTGGAAGGTACGCGTCAGGTAGGCGATGGCCGGCGTAGGCATCGGCCCGAGCAGCATCACGTCGGCACCTGCCGCGGACAGGCCGGCTTCGAGTGCGGACTCGAACATGTAGCCGGAAATACGCGTGTCCTTGCCAACCAGCACCCGGCAGTGGCCTTGCTTGCGGAAGGCCATGCCGGCCGCCCAACCAAGCTTCAGCATGAAGTCAGGCGTGATCGGGTATTCGCCGACGCGGCCACGAATGCCGTCGGTACCAAAGTATTTTCTGCTCATAGGGACTCCAATGTTCTTATTCGGCGTTTTGCACCGCAGCGATCATGCGCACCACATCAACGGTTTCGGCCACATCATGGACACGAAGGATGCTCGCCCCCTTGGTCATGGCCAACGCCGCCAGCGCGAGGCTGCCGTACAACCGCTCGCCGACCGGACGTTCCAGCGTCAGGCCGATCATGCTCTTGCGTGAAACACCCACCAGCAGCGGGCGCCCAAGGCGATAGAGCGCTTCCATATGCTTGAACAGGCTCAGGTTGTGCGCCAGTGTCTTGGCGAAACCGAAGCCCGGATCAAGGATGATTCTGTTTGCGTCGATGCCCGCCGCAGCGCAGGCGGCCATTCGCTGCTCAAGGTAACGCGTAACGTCGGCGGTCACATCTTCGTAATGTGGGTCGTCCTGCATGTTACCCGGCTCGCCGCGCATGTGCATGAGGCATACCGGCAGGCCGGTATCCGCGGCAGCGTCCAGGGCGCCATCGCGCTCCAGGGCTCGCACGTCGTTGATCAGCCCGGCACCGAGGCGCGCCGCTTCACGCATGACCGCCGGGGTGGAGGTATCGACCGAGATGACCACATCGAGGCGGCTGTTGATCGCCTCGACCATGGGGGCTACCCGCTCCAGCTCCTCGGTCACCGATACCGCGCGCGCGCCCGGCCGCGTGGACTCGCCGCCGATGTCGATCAGCGTCGCGCCTGCGGCAACCATCGCTTCGGCATGGCGCAACGCCTCGTCGCGCTGGTTGAAGCGCCCGCCATCGGAGAAGGAATCGGGGGTGATATTGAGAATACCCATGACATGGGTACGCGACAAATCAAGAACCCGGTTGCCGCAAGGCAACCGGGTCGGGTACTGCGCTGAGCTCATAGATGCCCTTAGTGTTGAGCCGCTGGACCGCCGATCGGCGATTCCGGGCGATCACCCTGGGCAGCAGGCTTGCCCGAAGCCGAGTCATCATCCCAGTCGCGCGGTTCGCGGGGGGTACGGCCGGCCATGATATCGTCAATCTGCTCGGCGTCGATGGTCTCGTACTTCATCAGCGCTTCGGCCATGGCATCGAGCTTGTCACGGTTGTCGGTGAGCAACTGCTTGGCCGTGGCGTAGCACTGATCGATGATGCTGCGCACTTCCGAGTCGATCAGCTTGGCGGTTTCGCCGGAAACGCTGGCGTGCTGGCTGGCAGCACTGCGACCCAGGAACACCTCGCCTTCTTCCTCGGCGTACATCAGCGGGCCGAGTTTTTCGGAAAGGCCCCACTTGGTCACCATGTTTCGGGCGATCTGGCTGGCACGCATGATGTCGTTGGACGCGCCGGTAGTGACACCGTCGAAGCCCAAGGTCATCTCTTCGGCAATACGGCCGCCGTACAGCGAGCAGATCTGGCTGATCAGTGCGCGCTTGGACAGGCTGTAGCGGTCTTCTTCCGGCAGGAACATGGTCACGCCCAGGGCACGACCGCGCGGAATGATCGAAACCTTGTAGACCGGATCGTGCTCAGGCACCAGGCGACCGACAATGGCGTGGCCAGCCTCGTGGTAGGCGGTGTTCTGCTTTTCTTTCTCGGACATGACCATGGTCTTGCGCTCGGCGCCCATCATGATCTTGTCCTTGGCCAGCTCGAACTCTTTCATTTCGACCAGGCGCTTGTTGGCGCGCGCGGCAAACAGCGAGGCCTCGTTGACCAGGTTGGCCAGGTCTGCACCGGAGAAGCCTGGGGTACCACGAGCAATGACCGCCGGGTTGACGTTCTCGCCGACCGGCACCTTGCGCATGTGAACCTTGAGGATCTGTTCGCGACCACGAATGTCCGGCAGGCCAACCACCACCTGGCGGTCGAAGCGGCCGGGGCGCAGCAGAGCCGGGTCGAGCACGTCCGGACGGTTGGTAGCAGCGATGACGATGATGCCATCGTTCATCTCGAAACCGTCCATCTCCACCAGCAACTGGTTGAGGGTTTGCTCACGCTCGTCGTGACCGCCACCCATGCCAGCGCCACGGTGGCGACCAACGGCGTCGATCTCGTCGATGAAGATGATGCACGGGGCGTGCTTCTTGGCCTGCTCGAACATGTCGCGCACACGGCTGGCACCGACACCGACGAACATTTCCACGAAGTCCGAACCGGAAATGGTGAAGAACGGCACCTTCGCCTCGCCGGCGATAGCCTTGGCAAGCAAGGTCTTACCGGTACCGGGCGGGCCGACCATCAGCACGCCACGCGGAATACGGCCGCCCAGGCGCTGGAACTTGCCCGGGTCGCGCAGGAACTCGACCAGCTCGCCGACCTCTTCCTTGGCTTCGTCGCAACCTGCAACGTCGGCCAGGGTGGTCTTGACCTGGTCTTCGGAGAGCAGGCGCGCCTTGCTCTTGCCGAAGCTCATCGGCCCGCCCTTGCCGCCCGCGCCGCCCTGCATCTGGCGCATGAAGAACATGAACACAGCGATGATCACCAGGATCGGGAAGCTCGCCACCAGCAGTTGGGTCCAGATGCTCTGCTGCTCAGGCTGCTTGCCTTCGACGATGACGTGGTTGTCGACCAGGTCGCCGATCAGGCCGTTGTCGGTAATGGCCGGGCGAACGGTCTTGAAATTGTCGCCGTCGGCGCGCTTGCCGGTAATGATGTAGCCGTCGACGGTCACACGCTCGACCTTGCCATCCTTGACCTGCTGGATGAAGTCGGAATAGTTGAGGGTCTGCGGCTCGTTAGGGCTGGAGAAGTTGTTCATCACTGTCACCAGGACAGCTGCGATGATCAACCACAGGATCAGATTCTTTGCCATGTCGTTCAATTCGCTACCCTCTGAGGTCGGCGCACGACGCAGCCGTTCCTCGCATGATATTCATCGCCCTAACTTACTACATTACCTACGCAGCCGCAGGCACCGTCTGTAACCCTTTGTGAAAGCTAGACTACACGAAGTTCGGACGATCCTGACGCAGCGGCCGATTGGAAATTACTATCGGCCACCACGCTTCACGCCTTTCATGCCCCTTTGAAACCCCTGCCCAGCAGGTACTGCTCGCGGGAACGGTCACGCGACGACGACGGCTTGCGCATCTGTACCTTGTCGAACTTGCTGCGCACGTCCTTGAGGTACACGTCAAAACCTTCGCCCTGGAAAATCTTGATCAGGAAATCGCCGCCGGGCTTCAGCACGCGGGTTGCCAGATCGAGGGCCAGCTCGCAGAGGAACATGGCACGCGGCATGTCCACCGCAGGCGTACCACTCATATTGGGGGCCATGTCGGAAATCACAAGGTCCACATGCGAATCGCCGACGGCCTCGAGAATGCGCTGCAGCACTTCATCATGGGTGAAATCGCCCTGGATGAAGGTCACATCGGGGATCGAGTCCATCTCCAGGATGTCGGACGCGATCAGGCGGCCCTGGCCACCAATCAGACGACTGGTCACCTGCGACCAGCCACCAGGAGCCGCGCCGAGGTCGATCACGCTCATGCCTGGGCGGATCAGCCGGTCCTTTTCCTGGATCTCCAGCAATTTGTAGCTCGCACGCGAGCGGTAGCCATCCTTTTGCGCCTGTTTCACAAAAGGATCGTTGAAATGCTCTCGCAGCCAGTTTGCGCTGCTTTTGGAACGTTGTACCACGGGGCACCTCGATGATATGCGTCGTGATTGACTGGGCGGAGCCGGTGGCCCTCGGGTAAAATGCCGGTCAATTTTACAGAATCAGACGGAAAGGGTCAGATTATGCCGCTCAATAACGAGCAGAAGAAGCAATACAAGTCCATTGGTCATGACCTGAAGCCGGTCCTGATCGTTGCTGGCAACGGTTTGAATGAAGGCGTCATCGCCGAACTGGAGCGCGCCCTGGTCGACCATGAGCTGATCAAGGTCGAAATTCGCTCGGAAGACCGCGAAGAGCGGGCCGAGACCATTGCCGAACTGTGCAAGGCTGGCCGTGCCGAACTGGTGCAGACCATTGGCAAGAAAGCCCTGATCTACCGCAAGAACCCACAGCCGAACAAGCAGCTGTCCAATATCCACCGTTACAAGTAACGGCACGGGGGCTGCGGCGCAGCCCATCGCGACACAAGGCCGCTCCCACAGGGATTGCACCGACCTGCGGCACAACGCAATCCCTGTGGGAGCGGCCTTGTGTCGCGAAAGGGCCGCAAAGCGGCCCCAGCGATCTCGAGCCGTCTAGCGGCGCACCTTGACCGGAACAGGCTGGGCCACCAGCACGATGCCGGAAAAGCCCAGCACCAGGAAACAGAGCAACTGCCAGCGCTCGCCAACGGAAATACCGTAGCGCAAGGTGTAATACCCCACGCAGGCACCGAAGCCGAGCAACAGCATCTGGCCACGGAACTGCTGCCACCAGGCCGACAGGCCGTCCACCCTTGCCAGCACCGCCAGCTGGGTCAACAAGCCAAGCAGCGCCACACCGATCAACCAGCGGTCGATCTGCCCGGCGATATCCTGCACCAGCAGCGGCGCCAGGCCACTGACCTTGAGCGCGGGCACCAGTCCCACGTGAAACACCCACAAGCCACCGACCCAGAAAACCTGGGCCAGCTGCCAGAGGATCCCCTCGAGGGATGGCGCCCGCAGGCGCCGGTCAGATGTGCTTGACTTCGACAATCTCGTACTCGACCGTCCCGCTAGGCGTCTTGACGACGACAGTATCACCTTCTTCCTTGCCGATGATGGCACGGGCAATCGGCGCACCGCTCGAGAGCTTGCCCTGCTTCACGTCAGCTTCATCCTCGCCGACGATCTGGTAGGACACCTCTTCATCGGTTTCGGTGTTGGCCAATACCACTGTGGTACCGAAAATCACCTTGCCGGTGTGAGGGATGGTGGTCACATCGATCACCACCGAGTTCTGCAGGCGGCCTTCGATATCGCGGATACGCGCCTCGACCATGCCTTGCTCCTCACGGGCGGCATGGTATTCGGCGTTTTCCTTGAGATCGCCCAGTTCGCGCGCTTCGCCGATGGCCTGGCTCAGGCGCGGGCGCTCGGTCTTGCTCAGGAACAGGTGCTCCTCTTCCAGGGCGCGAGCGCCCTGGACGGTCATAGGGTACTTGGTAATGCTCATGCTTTCAGTCCTGCATGCAGATCCTGCAGGCGACGAACGGTCTTTTCCGGACCGAATTTCAGCGCCTCGCAGATGGCTTCACCGGCCGCAATGGTAGTGGTGCAGTAAATCTTGTGCTGCAGCGCATTGCGACGAATCGAGTAGGAATCGGCGATCGACTGGCGGCCTTCGGTGGTGTTGATGATCAGCGACACTTCGTCGTTCTTGATCATGTCGACCACGTGCGGGCGACCTTCGGTCACCTTGTTCACACGGCGCACTTTCAGGCCAGCCGCTTCGATAACCTTGGCAGTGCCGGCAGTTGCAACCACTTCGAAGCCCAGGGCGATCAGATCGCGGGCAACGCCAGCCACTTGCGGCTTGTCGTCGTCACGCACGCTGATGAAGGCGGTACCGCCAGTCGGCAGCACTTCGCTGGCACCCATCTGGGCCTTGGCGAAGGCTTCACCGAAGCTGTCACCGACACCCATGACTTCACCGGTCGATTTCATCTCAGGGCCGAGGATCGGGTCAACCCCCGGGAACTTGGCGAACGGGAAGACGGCTTCCTTGACGCTGTAGAAGTTCGGGATGATTTCCTGGGTGAAGCCCAGCTCTTTGAGGGTTTTGCCAGCCATGACGCGGGCCGCGATCATCGCCAGGGAGGTGCCGATGCACTTGGAGACGAACGGCACGGTACGCGAAGCACGCGGGTTGACCTCGATCACGTAGATCTTGTCGCCCTGCAGGGCCAGCTGCACGTTCATCAGGCCGACCACGCCCAGCTCCAGGGCCATTTTCTTGACCTGTACGCGGACTTCGTCCTGCACTTCCTTGCTCAGCGAGTAAGGTGGCAGCGAGCACGCCGAGTCACCGGAGTGAACGCCGGCCTGTTCGATGTGCTGCATGATCGCGCCGATCACCACGTCGGTGCCGTCGCACACCGCATCCACATCCATCTCGATGGCGCAGTTGAGGAAGTGGTCGAGCAGTACCGGGCTGTCGTTGGACACCTGTACGGCTTCACGCAGGTAGCGCTTGAGCTCGTCCAGTTCGTAGACGATTTCCATGGCACGGCCGCCCAGCACGTACGACGGGCGCACTACCAGCGGGTAGCCGATGCCGCCAGCGGCGCTGATGGCTTCTTCTTCGCTGCGCACGGTGGCGTTTGGCGGCTGCAGCAGGTTCAGGCGCTGAACCATCTGCTGGAAGCGCTCGCGGTCTTCGGCGCGGTCGATGGCGTCAGGGCTGGTACCGATGATCGGTACGCCGGCTTCTTCCAGGGCGCGGGCCAGTTTCAACGGGGTCTGGCCGCCGTAGTGGACGATCACGCCTTTCGGCTTCTCGACGCGGCACACTTCCAGCACGTCTTCCAGGGTCAGCGGCTCGAAGTACAGGCGGTCGGAGGTGTCGTAGTCGGTGGAGACGGTTTCCGGGTTGCAGTTGACCATGATGGTCTCGTAACCGTCTTCACGCAGCGCAAGTGCAGCGTGTACGCAGCAGTAGTCGAACTCGATACCCTGGCCGATACGGTTAGGGCCGCCACCCAGGATCATGATCTTGTCGCGGGTCGACGGGTTGGCCTCGCACTCTTCCTCGTAGGTGGAGTACAGGTAGGCGGTGTCGGTGGCGAACTCGGCAGCGCAGGTGTCGACGCGCTTGTAGACCGGGAACACTTCCAGCTTGTGGCGGTGACGGCGCAGGTTCTTGTCGGTGATACCCAGCAGCTTGGCCAGGCGCTGGTCGGAGAAGCCCTTGCGCTTGAGGCGCAGCATGTAGTCCTTGTCGATCGACGACAGGGCCAGGGTCTTGACCTTCTCTTCTTCCTTGATCAGGTCTTCCATCTGCACCAGGAACCACATGTCGATGCCGGTCAGGTCGAAGATCTGCTCGCAGGTCATGCCGGCACGCATGGCGTCGGCCACGTACCAGATACGCTCGGCGCCCGGTACGGTCAGCTCGCGCTTGAGGATGCTGCTGGCTTCAGGGTTGGCCAGGTCGACTTTCGGGTCGAGGCCGCAGGCGCCGACTTCCAGGCCGCGCAGGGCTTTCTGCAGGGACTCCTGGAAGGTACGGCCGATGGCCATGACTTCACCCACGGACTTCATCTGGGTGGTCAGGCGGGCGTCGGCTTTCGGGAATTTCTCGAAGGCGAAACGCGGCAGCTTGGTGACGACGTAGTCGATCGACGGCTCGAAGGACGCTGGGGTGCGGCCGCCGGTGATGTCGTTCTGCAGTTCGTCTAGGGTGTAGCCGACAGCCAGCTTGGCAGCGATCTTGGCGATCGGGAAGCCGGTGGCCTTGGAGGCCAGCGCCGAGGAACGCGAAACGCGCGGGTTCATCTCGATCACGACCATGCGGCCAGTGTTCGGGCAGATACCGAACTGCACGTTGGAACCGCCGGTTTCCACACCGATTTCACGCAGCACCGCCAGCGAGGCGTTGCGCATGATCTGGTATTCCTTGTCGGTCAGGGTCTGTGCCGGGGCAACGGTGATCGAGTCACCGGTGTGCACGCCCATCGGGTCGAAGTTCTCGATCGAGCAGACGATGATGCAGTTGTCCTTCTTGTCGCGGACCACCTCCATCTCGTATTCCTTCCAGCCGATCAGCGATTCGTCGATCAGCAGTTCCTTGGTCGGCGACAGGTCCAGGCCACGGGCGCAGATTTCTTCGAACTCTTCACGGTTGTAGGCGATACCACCACCGGTGCCGCCCATGGTGAACGACGGACGGATGATGCACGGGAAGCCCAGGCGCTCGAGGACGGCGTTGGCTTCTTCCATGCTGTGGGCGATACCGGAGCGCGGGCACTCCAGGCCGATGTCCTTCATCGCCTTGTCGAAGCGCGAGCGGTCTTCGGCCTTGTCGATGGTGTCGGCGTTGGCACCGATCATTTCCACGCCGAACTTTTCCAGAACGCCGTGGCGCTCCAGGTCCAGGGCGCAGTTCAGTGCAGTCTGGCCACCCATGGTCGGCAGCAGTGCGTCCGGGCGCTCTTTCTCGATGATCTTGGCCACCGACTGCCACTTGATCGGCTCGATGTAGGTGGCGTCGGCCATGGCCGGGTCGGTCATGATGGTGGCCGGGTTGGAGTTCACCAGGATGACGCGGAAACCTTCCTCGCGCAGGGCCTTACAAGCCTGGGCGCCGGAGTAGTCGAATTCGCAGGCCTGGCCGATCACGATCGGGCCAGCGCCGAGAATCAGGATGCTTTTGATGTCTGTACGTTTTGGCATGGTTGTCACTCAAATCCGGGGTCAGTCGGCAAGCCGCTTTGAACAATCTGGGTCAGGCGCTTCCGGGCGCGGCGCAAGCCGGCCCGGGGCCTTGAAGCAGGATGCTCAGCGGCGCTTGGCCATGGCATCGATGAAACGATCGAACAGTGGCGCGACGTCGGTCGGGCCTGGGCTCGCTTCAGGGTGGCCCTGGAAGCTGAACGCGCTCTTGTCGGTACGCTCGATACCCTGCAGGGTGCCGTCGAACAGCGACTTGTGGATGGCGCGGACGTTGCCCGGCAGGGTGGCCTCGTCAACGGCAAAGCCGTGGTTCTGGCTGGTGATCATGACCACGCCGGTGTCCAGGTCCTGGACCGGGTGGTTGGCACCGTGGTGGCCGTGGCCCATTTTCACGGTCTTGGCGCCAGAAGCCAGTGCCAGCAGCTGGTGGCCCAGGCAGATGCCGAATACCGGGATCTCGGTCTCGAGGATGTCCTTGATCGCCTGGATGGCGTAGTCGCACGGCTCGGGGTCGCCAGGGCCGTTGGACAGGAACACGCCGTCCGGGTTGAGTGCCAGCACTTCGCTGGCCGGGGTCTGGGCCGGCACCACGGTCACGCGGCAGCCACGGGCAACCAGCATGCGCAGGATGTTCAACTTGACGCCGTAGTCGAAGGCGACCACGTGGTATGGCAGGTCAGCGGCTTCGATAGTCGGGTGGCTGTCGGTCTTCAGTTCCCACACGCTGGAGCGCCACTCGTAGCGTTCCTTGGTGGAAACGACCTTGGCCAGGTCCATGCCCTTCAGGCCCGGGAAGGCGCGGGCAGCGGCGATGGCGGCTTCTTCGCTGATGTTGTCACCGGCGAGGATACAACCGTTCTGAGCGCCCTTTTCACGCAGGATTCGGGTCAGGCGACGGGTGTCGATGCCAGCGATGGCGACGACGTTGTTGGCCTTGAGGTACTCAGGCAGCGACTGGCTGTTACGCCAGTTGCTGGCCAGCAGCGGCAGGTCACGAATGACCAGGCCAGCGGACCAGACGCGGTTCGACTCGGCGTCTTCCGGGGTAGTACCGGTGTTGCCGATGTGCGGGTAGGTCAGGGTAACGATTTGCTGCGCGTAGGAAGGGTCTGTAAGGATTTCCTGGTAGCCGGTCATAGCGGTGTTGAATACCACCTCACCGACGGTCTGACCGTCGGCACCGATAGCTTCACCGCGGAAAATACTGCCGTCGGCAAGGGCGAGTATGGCTGGCTTTGTCAAGAAGACCTCCCGTAAATCAAGCATGAAAGGGCGATCGCAGGTTGCAAAAAAGCGGAGTGACGTATGGACACGTCACCCCGCTTTCATGTGCTGAATTCAATTCGCTGCGCGCTTTTAGTGGACACACTAAAGCTGTAGCTTACAGAAAAGTGCGTTTTCGGTCTACCGCGGATGTGTCTCTAAAACACATCAATGCGACAGGCTGACATCTGAGCCGGCTTCTTCGCGGGTAAACCCGCTCCCACAGGGATAGCGCCATGCCTGAGGGCAACGCTGTACCTGTAGGAGCGGGTTTACCCGCGAAGAAGCCAACACGGTTCCAACTGCTTAACGCAGCTCGAGCACATCCTGCATGTCGTACAGGCCAGGTTCACGCCCGTCCAGCCACAGCGCCGCACGCACGGCGCCCTTGGCGAAGGTCATGCGGCTGGAAGCCTTGTGGGTAATCTCGACGCGCTCGCCTTCGGCGGCGAACAGCACGGTATGGTCACCCACCACATCACCGGCACGCACGGTGGCGAAGCCGATGGTCTGACGCTCACGCGCACCGGTCTGCCCTTCACGGCCATACACGGCCACTTCCTGCAGGTTGCGACCCAGCGCCTGGGCAACCACTTCACCCATGCGCAGCGCGGTGCCCGACGGCGCATCGACCTTGTGCCGGTGGTGCGCTTCGAGGATTTCGATATCCACATCGTCACCCAGCACGCGCGCCGCGGTATCCAGCAGCTTCAGGCACAGGTTGACGCCGACGCTGAAGTTGGCGGCGAAGACGATCGGGATTTCCTTGCCGGCTTCGGCCAACTGCTGCTTCTCTTCTGGAGTGAAGCCAGTGGTGCCGATGACCATGGCCTTGCCCGCCTTGCGGCAGAACACCAGGTTCTTCAGGGTTACCGAAGGGTGGGTGAAGTCGATCAGCACGTCGAACTCATCGACCACCTTGCTCAGGTCGTCGGAAATCGGCACACCAATACGGCCCAAGGCCGCCAGCTCACCAGCATCAGCCCCCACCAGCGAGCTGTCCGGGCGGTCGATCGCCGCCGTCAGGCCCGCCTGGGGAGCCTGCTGCTGCACGGCTTCGACGAGGGTCTTGCCCATCCGCCCTGCCGCGCCCATCACTGCAATACGTCGCATAGCCATTTCCTTGTCAGAGATCGCCGAAGAAGCGCTTCACGCCATCGAACCAGCCACTGGCCTTGGGCGAGTGGGAGCTATCGCCTTCCAGCGAATCACGCAGCTCTTCGAGCAACTCGCGCTGGCGGCGGCTGAGGTTGACCGGGGTTTCCACCGCCACGCGGCACAGCAGGTCACCCGCACCACCACCGCGCACCGGGGCAACACCCTTGCCGCGCAGGCGGAACTGCTTACCGGTCTGGGTACCTTCCGGGATCTTCAGCTTCACCCGACCATCGAGGGTCGGCACTTCCAGCTCGCCACCCAGGGCGGCATCGGTGTAGCTGATCGGTACTTCGCAGTACAGGTGCTTGCCATCACGCTGGAAGATCTCGTGCTCACGCACGTTGATCACCACATACAGGTCGCCAGTCGGACCACCATGGGTACCGGCCTCGCCCTCGCCCGACAGGCGGATGCGGTCGCCGGTATCGACACCTGCCGGCACCTTGACCGACAGCGTCTTGTATTCCTCGACACGGCCTTCGCCGTGGCACGAGGTGCAGGGGTCGGTAATGATCTTGCCCTGGCCATGGCAGCGCGGGCAGGTCTGCTGTACCGAGAAGAAGCCCTGCTGCATGCGCACCTGGCCGATACCGCCACAAGTCGGGCAGGTGGACGGAGTCGAGCCCTTCTTGGCACCGGAGCCGTCGCAAGGCTGGCAATTGACCAGGGTGGGCACGCGGATGCTGACCGTGGTGCCACGCACCGCCTCTTCCAGGTTCAGTTCCAGGGTGTAGCGCAGGTCGCTGCCGCGCTGGGCGCCGCCACGCGAGCCGCCGCGGCCGCCACCGAAGAAGTCGCTGAACACATCGCCGAAGATGTCGGAGAAGTTGGCACCGCCGAAACCGGCGCCACCGCCACCCATGCTTGGGTCTACACCCGCATGGCCGTACTGGTCGAAGGCCGCACGCTTGCTGGCGTCAGACAGCACTTCGTAGGCCTCGTTGGCCTCCTTGAACTTGTCTTCCGACTCTTTGTCGCCGGGGTTTCGGTCCGGGTGGTACTTCATCGCCAGGCGGCGGTAAGCCTTCTTGAGGTCAGCTTCGCTGGCGCCGCGCTCGACACCCAGTACCTCATAATAATCACGCTTGGACATAGGTCATTTGCACCTTGTTGGGCGTCTGGCATCTGCGCCGCGCCATCAGCACCTGCCTTTTGCCCACCAGGGCCACTGACAGATGCTGTAAAAATTCTCGAATTCCAGATACGCCAACGCGGGAGCAAGCCCCCGCGCGGCGACATCCTACCAGCTCACCGCCAAACGGCGGTGAACCGGCCGACAACATGCAGGGATTACTGCTTGTTGTTGTCTTTCACTTCTTCGAACTCAGCGTCAACCACATCATCGTGCTTGGCTTCCGGCTCGGCCTGCTGCGCGCCGCCCTGAGGCTGTTCGGCCGACTGCTCGGCGTACATCTTCTGGGCAACCGGTGCCGATACCTTGGACAGCTCTTCGACCTTGGCGTCGATGGCAGCCTTGTCGTCGCCTTTGACAGCGGCTTCCAGGGCAACAACGGCAGCCTCGATGGCGGTTTTCTCTTCGGCGGTAACCTTGTCACCAGCGTCAGCAACCATCTTGCGGGTCGAGTGAACCAGCGCATCACCCTGGTTACGGGCAGCGGCCAGCTCTTCGAACTTGCGGTCTTCCTCGGCATTGGCCTCGGCGTCACGCACCATGCGCTCGATCTCTTCGTCCGACAGGCCGGAGTTGGCCTTGATCACGATCGACTGCGACTTGCCGGTGGCCTTGTCCTTGGCGCTGACATGCAGGATGCCGTTGGCGTCGATGTCGAAGGTTACTTCGATCTGCGGCACGCCACGCGGAGCCGGCGGAATGTCAGCCAGGTCGAACTTGCCCAGCGACTTGTTCTGGGCAGCCTGCTTGCGCTCACCCTGCAGCACGTGAATGGTCACGGCACCCTGGTTGTCATCGGCAGTCGAGAACACCTGCGACTTCTTGGTCGGGATGGTGGTGTTCTTCTCGATCAGCGAAGTCATCACGCCACCCATGGTTTCGATACCCAGGGTCAGCGGGCTGACGTCCAGCAGCAGTACGTCTTTCACGTCACCGGCCAGCACCGCACCCTGGATGGCAGCACCCATGGCCACGGCTTCGTCCGGGTTGACGTCCTTGCGCGCTTCCTTGCCGAAGAAGTCGGCAACGGCTTTCTGCACCAGCGGCATGCGGGTCTGACCGCCGACCAGGATCACGTCGTCGATCTTGCTGGCATCGATGCCAGCGTCTTTCAGAGCGATGCGGCAAGGCTCGATGGTACGGGCAACCAGGTCTTCGACCAGAGATTCCAGCTTGGCACGGGAAATCTTCACGTTCAGGTGCTTCGGACCGGTAGCGTCTGCAGTGATGTACGGCAGGTTCACGTCGGTCGACTGAGCGGAGGACAGTTCGATCTTGGCCTTTTCAGCGGCTTCTTTCAGACGCTGCAGCGCGAGTGGATCGTTCTTCAGGTCCATGCCGGACTCTTTCTTGAACTCGTCGACGAGGTAGTCGATCAGGCGCATGTCGAAGTCTTCGCCACCCAGGAAGGTGTCGCCGTTGGTAGCCAGTACTTCGAACTGGTGCTCACCATCGACTTCGGCGATTTCGATGACCGAAACGTCGAAGGTACCGCCACCCAGGTCATAAACGATGACGGTGTGGTCGCCCTTGGCCTTGTCCATGCCGTAAGCCAGCGCAGCGGCAGTCGGCTCGTTGATGATGCGTTTTACGTCCAGGCCAGCGATGCGACCGGCATCCTTGGTGGCCTGACGCTGGCTGTCGTTGAAGTACGCCGGAACGGTGATGACCGCTTCGGTAACTGGCTCGCCGAGGTAGTCTTCGGCGGTTTTCTTCATTTTCTTCAGGACTTCGGCGCTGATCTGCGGCGGAGCCATGTCCTTGCCGCTGGCTTGTACCCAGGCGTCGCCGTTGCTGGCCTTGACGATCTTGTAAGGCACCAGCTTGATGTCTTTCTGCACCACGTCTTCTTCGAAGCGACGGCCAATCAGGCGCTTCACTGCGAACAGAGTGTTGTGCGGATTGGTGACCGCCTGACGCTTGGCCGACTGACCAACCAGGATTTCGCCATCATTGGCGTAGGCCACGATCGAAGGGGTGGTACGCGCACCTTCGGCGTTTTCGATGACCTTGACGTTACCGTTTTCCAGAACAGAGACGCACGAGTTGGTGGTCCCCAGGTCGATACCGATGATTTTACCCATGTTAACTCTCCCGAAACTTGAATTTGGTAGCAGCGACTACTTTGGCCAACTGCAGTAATACTTGAAGGCTTGACACCTAGATGGGGATGCCCGGAAGGATTTCAAGCCTTTTCATCAATCGAGGGCTGCGCCGCGCTCGGCGCCTTGCTGACCACCACCATGGCAGGGCGCAGCAGGCGGCCGTTGAGCAGATAGCCCTTCTGGAAGACGTTCAGCACGCTGTTCGGCTCGACTTCGGCGTTTTCCTGCATGGCCATGGCCTGATGATGCTCTGGATTGAACGGCTGGCCGTGCGGGTCGACTGCTTCGAGGTTGTAACGCTTGAGGGTGTCCTGGAACATCTTCAGGGTCAGCTCGACGCCTTCGCGGATCTGCTTGACGTGCTCATCGTCGGCACTGGAGTGCGCCAGGGCCAGTTCCAGGCTGTCGATCACAGGCAGCAGGTCGCCCGAGAACTTCTCGAGGGCAAACTTGTGGGCTTTCTCGACGTCCTGTTCGGCACGACGGCGAGCGTTCTGCACGTCGGCAACGGCGCGCAGCGCCTGGTCCTTGGCGGCGGCCAGCTGCTCCTCGAGTTCCAGGACGCGGGCGTCGGCAGCATTACCTGCACCGGTCTCTTCGACGTTAAGGTCTTTCTCGTTCAGCTGTTCGTCAGCCATGGGGTCTCTCCTGCGCAATTTTGTGGACTGCGAGCCAGGCTCGCCTTGGATGTCGGCTATATGGGGCCGGAAAAACCAGCTTCAAGGGGCAAGGTGGTTTTCCCGGCTGCAACAGAATCTGCCAAGGGGCATTGGCAGCCCTGAAAAAAGTACTGTATAAATAACCAGACCTGACTTTCGGGAGCCGCCCCATGCTGGTGCACCTGTCCATTCACAACTACGCCATCGTCGAGCACCTCGACCTCGAAATCGCCCGCGGCATGTCCGTCATCACCGGCGAGACCGGTGCCGGCAAGTCGATCATGCTCGACGCCCTCGGCCTGGCACTGGGCGACCGGGCCGACAGCGGCGTGGTGCGCCCTGGCACGGACAAGGCAGACATCCTCGCCACCTTCGATCTGGTGGACATTCCCGAGGCGCATGCCTGGCTGGCCGAGCGCGACCTGGACAACGACGGCCTGTGCATCCTGCGCCGGGTGATCACCGCCGAAGGCCGCAGCCGCGGCTACATCAATGGCACGCCCTGCCCGCTCGGCGACCTCAAGGCGCTGGGCGAGTTGCTGATCGATATCCACAGCCAGCACGAGCACCAGTCACTACTCAAGACCGACACCCACCGCCGCCTGCTCGACGAGTATGCCGGCGCCGTCGACCTGGCCCGCCAGGTACAGCTGGCGGCCAAGCGCTGGAACCAGACCCGCCTGGAACTGGAGCGCCTGTCCAACTCCGGTGATGAGCAGCGCGCCCGCCATCAGCTGCTGAGCTATCAGCTGGAGGAACTGGACAACCTCGGCCTGGGCGAACACGAGCTGGAGCAGTTGGAGCAGGAACACAAGAACCTGACCAGCGCCGAAGCCCTGTTCGGCATCTGCCGCCAGGTCATCGACCAGTGCAGCGAGAGCGATTCGGGCAATGTGCTCAGCGCCCTCACCTCCAGCCTCAACCGCCTGGGTGCCGCCACCAACTCGCCAAAGGCACTGGGCGAAGCAGCCAACCTGATCGCCAGTGCGCAGATCCAGGTCGAAGAAGCCGTGGGCGAGCTCAACCGTTTTCTCGACAACTTCGACGCCGACCCCATGCGCCTGCAGGCACTGGAAGAACGCCTTGACACTATCTATACGCTGGCGCGCAAACACCGTGTGCACCCCACCGAACTACCCCACCTGCAACAGCAGCTGATGGAAGAGCTGGAGGGCCTGAACGCCAGTGACGAGTCGATCGAGCGGCTGGGTGAAGAGCTGGCCGCCTTCGCCCAACACTATAAAGAGAAGGCTCGCGAGCTCAGCGCACTGCGCCAACAGGCTGCCCAGCAGCTGGCAGTGGCCGTCGAGCAGGAGATCCAACGCCTGGGCATGCCCGGCGGGCGCTTCTGCATCGCACTTACCCCCAATGAGGGGGCAGACCTTTCGCCTCATGGCCTGGAGCAGATCGAGCTACTGGTCAGCGCCAACCCTGGCCAACCGCTCAAGGGCCTGGCCAAGGTGGCTTCAGGTGGCGAACTGTCCCGCATCAGCCTGGCGATCCAGGTGATTACCGCGCAGACTTCACGCATTCCAACCCTGGTGTTCGACGAAGTCGACGTCGGTATCGGCGGGCCTACTGCCGAAATCGTCGGCCAACTGCTGCGCCGCCTGGGCGAACGCGGCCAGGTGCTGACCGTAACCCACCTGCCGCAGGTGGCAGCACAAGGGCATCACCACCTGTTCGTGCACAAGGTGCGCAACAGCGACACCACCCACACCGCCGTGGCCAACCTGGGCAAACGTGAGCGAGTGGAGGAAGTGGCGCGGATGCTGGGCGGCATAGACCTGACCAAGGAATCCCTGGCGCATGCGCGCAAGATGGTGGTAAGCGGCAAGGCCTGAACCCTTCTTTTTCAGGCCCATTCGCGGGTAAACCCGCTCCCACAGGATATTCACCGGACCTGAGCCTGCGCAGTACCTGTGGGAGCGGGTTTACCCGCGAAGAGGCCGGCACAAACGACACAGCTCTCTGCCTCAGAAAGCACAAAGGCGACCCGAAGGTCGCCTTTGTCATTCATAACGATAAGAAATCGTTACTTCTTTTTACGCACATACAGGACCAGATTGTGGTCCACCAGCTCGTAGCCATGCTCGGCAACGATTTCGCGCTGGCGTTTCTCGATCTCGGCATCCATGAACTCGATGACTTCACTGGTCTCCACGTTGACCATATGGTCGTGGTGACCGCCATCGGCCAGCTCGAACACCGCATGACCGCCGTCGAAGTTGTGGCGAACCACCAGACCCGCCGCTTCGAACTGGGTCAGTACGCGGTAGACGGTGGCCAGGCCCACGTCCTCGCCAGCCTCCATCAGCGCCTTGTAGACATCCTCGGCGCTCATGTGACGCTGCTCGGTGGAGTCGAGCATCTGAAGGATCTTGACTCGAGGCAGGGTCACCTTGAGACCGGCTTTGCGCAATTCGCTATTTTCAACCATGGTCAGCTTTCTCGCCGATGCTGCTTCGCAGCTTCTCTTAATACGGGTATGATCGGGGTTTACGTTGTCCAGCCAAGATAGTGGAAGTCGCCCACCGATGCAAAACACCAAGCTCTTGCTAACCAGCCTCACCCTAGTGGGACTGCTCGCACTCGCCGGTTGCTCGTTTCCCGGGGTTTACAAAATCGACATCCAGCAGGGCAATGTCGTTACGCAAGACATGATAGACCAATTGCGCCCCGGAATGACCCGCCGGCAAGTAAGGTTTATCATGGGTAACCCGCTGATCCAGGACACCTTCAACACCAACCGTTGGGATTACCTGTACAGCCTGCAGCCAGGCGGCGGCAAGCGCCAGCAAGAACGCATGAGCGTGTTCTTCAACGAAAGCGACCAGTTGGTCAGCCTTTCTGGCGACTTCATGCCAGGCGTCAGCCGCGACCAGGAAATCCTCGGTGGCAGCAGCGACACCACGGTCAGCCCGGCCAACCAGCCAGAGCAGCCAGCCGTGCAGCCTGAAGAAAAACCGGCCAAGCCAGGCTCGGTGGAAGAATCCATCCAGCGCGAGATCGACACCATCGAGACCACCCCGGTCCCGACTCCGGCTCCGTTGGAGACCTCGCCTCAATAAGCGGCGAGCAGATACAAAAAAAGCCCGGACTTGGTCCGGGCTTTTTGTTGCCACCTTTTCAGTCAGGCATTCAGCTGCTTGGCACGCTGGCAGAAAGCATCCACCAGCGTATTGGCCGCCTGGTTGAACAGCGGGCCCAGGGTCGCGCGCACCAGCGGGCCGGCATAATCGAACGACAGGTCCAGGCTGATCTTGCAGGCCTTGTCACCCAATGGTTTGAACACCCACAGGCCATGCAACTGGGTGAACGGCCCCTCTTCCAGGTTCATCTCGATGGACTGCCCCGGCACCAGTACGTTGCGCGTGACGAAGTGCTGGCTCATGCCGCCCTTGGCAACATCGAGCTTGGCGCGCATGTGCGTGTCGCTGGCTTCGATCACCGTCGAGGCCGAGCACCAAGGCAGGAACTGCGGATAGCTGGCCACATCATTGACCAGATCGTAAAGCGCCTGGGCGGGGTATGGCAGCAGGGCGGAGCGTTGAATATGGGTAGTCATCCAGGCATCACTTCCAAGGCTGAGTGGCGGCGCTTCGCAGCGTGCCGAAAACAGGTTCTGTCGCAAAGACAGGGGCTGTATTGTCCGGTATTCATTGCAGTGGCTCAAGCACACCGAAATCCCATAGCCGACGACGCGGCGACTGCCTATAATGCCGCCCCTATGGCTAAACAAAAGAAACATCCGACCGGGACCATCGCGCAGAACAAGAAGGCGCGACACGATTACTTCATCGAACACAAGTTCGAGGCCGGGCTGGTCCTGTCCGGCTGGGAAGTAAAAAGCCTGCGAGCCGGCAAGGCGCACCTGACTGACAGCTACGTGCTGCTGAAGGACGGTGAGGCCTGGCTGTTCGGCAGCCACATCACCCCGCTGACCACGGCCAGCACCCACGTCATAGCCGACCCCATCCGCACTCGCAAGCTGCTGCTGAACAAGCGCGAGCTCGAGCGCCTGGAAGCGGCCGTGGCGCAAAAGGGCTACACCTGCGTGGCCCTGGCGCTGTACTGGAGCAAGCACCTGATCAAGTGCGAAATCGCACTGGGCAAGGGCAAGAAGGAATTCGACAAGCGCGACACCATGCGCGAGCGCGATTCCAACCGCGAGCTGCAGCGGGCTGTGCGGAACAAGGGCAAGGAAGAGTAATACCTCTTCTTCAGCCTGTTCCGGCCTCTTTGCGGGTAAACTCGCTCCCACAGGATTAACACTGAGTTCAGATTCGGTGCAGTCTCTGTGGGAGCGGGTTTACCCGCGAAGAGGCCAGCACTGCCAGTACAAATCTCAACGCCCGCTACGCCGCTCCGCCCGCGCCACTCGCTGCGCTTCTTCGTGCGCCTCTTCCAGCACCTCCTGCACATACAGAATGTGCCGGCTGGACACTTCCCGCGCATCCTCCGCCCTGCCCTCGACTATCGCCAGGTACAGCTCCCGGTGCTGGCTGATCAGCATGTCCCGGGTCTCGGTCCGTTGCTGGTACATGCCGCCGATGTTGGTCACCACGTTGCGCTTGAGCAGGTCGAACAAGCCCCGAATGGTGTGCAGCAGCACGGCATTATGGCTGGCCTCGGCAATCGCCAGGTGGAAGCGCGCATCGGCCGCGCCCTCCTCCGCCCGGGTCACTTCGTCGGCCCTGGCATAGCAGTCCTGCAGCGCATCGAACGCCGCCTTCAGCCGCGCCCGGTCCGGCTGGGTCGCGCGCTGGGCCGCGTAGTAGGCGCAGGAAGCCTCCAGGGTATGGCGGAATTCGAGCAGGTCACGCTGCGCCTCGGCACTGTGCTCGAGCAGCTGCAGCAACGGGTCGCTGAAAGTGGACCCCAGGGACTCGGCGACAAAATTGCCCCCACCCTGGCGGCTGACCAGCAGCCCCTTGGCCACCAGCTTCTGGATCGCCTCACGCAGTGACGGGCGGGACACGCCGAACTGCTCGGCAAGGACGCGCTCGGCCGGCAGCCGCTGCCCCGAGGTCAGCGTGCCCTCCAGAATCATCCCTTCCAACCGATCGACAATGTCGTCGGACAGGCGCCGCTGGCGGACCTGATCAAAAACCATCACATGCTCTCCACAAACCCCCGGCAGATTTCAGGGGGCGCCTATTCTCGCCGATCCAGATCGCGCAAACACCCACCAGGCGACGATTTTCCCTGCCCACCAGGCGCCCACTCATCGGCACGCGACCAAAGTTTTGCACGGGACAAATTGACACACCCACGAAGACGCTTTTAACCTAGCGCCCAGCCATTGTAAATTGGTCTTACCAATTATCCAATGCCAGTGCCTGACCAACAACAATTAGGGGCCACCCCATATGCAAACCTGGCAACAAATCTATAGTCCGCTTGGTAGTCTTGGCCTGTCCGCACTGGCGGCGGTCATTCCCATCGTCTTCTTCTTCCTTGCCCTCGCCGTGTTCCGCCTCAAAGGCCACGTGGCCGGCAGCATCACCCTCGCATTGTCGATCCTGGTGGCGATCTTCGCCTTCCAGATGCCTGTCGACATGGCATTCGCCGCCGCAGGTTATGGCTTCCTCTACGGCCTCTGGCCGATTGCCTGGATCATCGTTGCCGCGGTGTTCCTGTACAAACTCACGGTCAAGAGCGGCCAATTCGAAGTGATCCGCAGCTCGGTGCTGTCGATTACCGATGACCAGCGCCTGCAAGTGCTGCTGATCGGCTTCTGCTTCGGTGCCTTCCTGGAAGGTGCGGCAGGCTTTGGCGCACCGGTGGCAATCACTGCCGCGCTGCTGGTGGGCCTGGGCTTCAACCCGCTGTACGCCGCCGGCCTGTGCCTGATCGCCAACACCGCGCCAGTGGCCTTCGGCGCCCTGGGCATCCCGATCATCGTGGCCGGCCAGGTCACCGGCATCGACGCCTTCCACATCGGCGCCATGACCGGTCGCCAGCTGCCGCTGCTGTCGCTGTTCGTGCCGTTCTGGCTGGTATTCATGATGGACGGTCTGCGTGGCGTGAAGGAAACCTGGCCTGCCGCCCTGGTCGCCGGCCTGAGCTTCGCCGTCACCCAGTACTTCACCTCGAACTTCATCGGCCCGGAGCTGCCGGATATCACCTCGGCCCTGGCCAGCCTGATCGCCCTGACCCTGTTCCTGAAAGTCTGGCAGCCCAAGCGTTCGTTCGCCGAAGCCAAAGGCAGCGTCGGCGCCGCCGTGGTTCAGCCAAGCGGCAGCCAGCCAAGCCCCTACAGCTTTGGCGAGATCTTCAAAGCCTGGTCGCCGTTCCTGATCCTCACCGTGCTGGTCACCATCTGGACCCTGAAACCGTTCAAGGCGGCCTTCGCCCCGGGCGGCGCGATGTATAACTTCGTGTTCAACTTCGCCATCCCGCACCTCGACCAACTGGTGATCAAGACCGCACCGATCGTCGCTGCGCCAACCGCCATGCCAGCGGTGTTCAAGCTCGACCCGATCTCTGCCACCGGCACCGCGATCTTCCTCTCGGCGCTGATTTCCATGGCCGTGCTGAAGATCAATTTCAAAACTGGTCTGACCACTTTCAAGGAAACCTTCTGGGAGCTGCGCTGGCCAATCCTGTCGATCGGCATGGTGCTGGCCTTCGCCTTCGTCACCAACTACTCGGGCATGTCCTCGACAATGGCCCTGGTGCTGGCCGGTACCGGTGCCGCGTTCCCGTTCTTCTCGCCGTTCCTTGGCTGGCTGGGTGTGTTCCTGACCGGTTCCGACACCTCGTCCAACGCCCTGTTCAGCTCGCTGCAGGCCACCACCGCGCACCAGATCGGGGTCAACGACACTCTGCTGGTAGCGGCCAACACCAGCGGCGGCGTGACCGGCAAGATGATCTCGCCGCAGTCGATCGCCGTGGCTTGCGCCGCCACCGGCCTGGTTGGCAAGGAATCCGACCTGTTCCGCTTCACCGTCAAGCACAGCCTGTTCTTCGCCACCATCGTCGGCCTGATCACCCTGATCCAGGCCTACTGGCTGACCGGCATGCTGGTTCATCACTAAAGTGAAAGGGGCCGGGTGCCATCGCGCGCCCGGCAATCCCCACACGCAACGCTGCGAGAATCCATGATCATTTCCGCCTCTACCGACTATCGCGCCGCGGCCCAACGCAAGCTGCCTCCCTTCCTGTTCCACTATGCCGACGGCGGCGCCTACGCCGAGCACACCCTGCGCCACAACGTCTCGGATCTGGCCAGCATTGCCCTGCGTCAGCGCGTGCTGAAGAACATGTCCGAGCTCAGCCTTCAGACCAGACTGTTCGACGAAACCCTGAGCATGCCGGTGGCCCTGGCCCCGGTCGGCCTCACCGGCATGTACGCTCGCCGTGGTGAAGTGCAGGCGGCTCGCGCAGCGGCTGCCCACGGTATTCCGTTCACCATGTCCACGGTGTCGGTGTGCCCGATCGAAGAAGTGGCCCCGGCCATCGACCGGCCGATGTGGTTCCAGCTGTACGTGCTCAAGGACCGCGGCTTCATGCGCAACGCCCTGGAGCGGGCCAAGGCCGCCGGGGTAAAGACCCTGGTGTTCACCGTCGACATGCCGACACCCGGCGCCCGCTACCGCGATGCCCACTCTGGCATGAGCGGCAAGAACGGCCCGCTGCGCCGCGTGCTGCAGGCCATGACCCACCCCGAGTGGGCGTGGGATGTCGGCGTGATGGGGCGCCCGCACGACCTGGGCAACATTTCCACCTACCGTGGCAACCCCACCGGCCTTGCCGACTACATCGGCTGGCTGGCCAACAACTTCGACCCGTCGATCTCCTGGAAAGACCTGGAGTGGATCCGCGAGTTCTGGGACGGCCCGATGATCATCAAGGGCATCCTCGATGCCGATGACGCCCGCGATGCGGTCAGGTTCGGTGCCGACGGCATCGTCGTGTCCAACCACGGCGGCCGCCAGCTCGACGGTGTGCTGTCCAGCGCCCGTGCCCTACCGGCAATTGCCGATGCGGTCAAAGGTGACCTGAAGATCCTCGCCGACTCCGGCATCCGTAGCGGCCTCGACGTTGTGCGCATGATCGCTCTGGGCGCCGATACCGTACTGATCGGCCGCGCCTTCCTCTACGCCCTTGCCGTGCACGGCCAGGCCGGGGTGAAGAACCTGCTGGAGCTGTTCGAGAAGGAAATGCGCGTAGCGATGGTGCTGACCGGCGCCAAGTCGATCAGCGAAATCACCCGCGACTCGCTGGTACGCGAACTGGGCGCCTGAACGCCCGCAAGAACGACCGCCTGATTGACCCGGGGCATGTGGCGCACAGACGCCGCGGCCCCGCGAGGAGACTGCATGAGCCTGCCCGCCGCGTTCCTGCGTGATGCCGAGCGCCTGATCCCCGCCGAACGCCGCTTCGACGACCCCACCTCCACCCTGGCCTTCGGCACCGACGCCAGCTTCTACCGGCTGATCCCCAAGCTGGTGGTGCGCGTCGAGTCCGAAGACGAAGTGGTCGGCCTGATCAAACTGGCCCAGCGCGAGCGGGTGCCGGTCACCTTCCGCGCCGCTGGCACCAGCCTGTCCGGCCAGGCCATCAGCGACTCGGTGCTGATCGTGCTGGGCGATAACTGGAACGGCCGTGAAATCCGCGGCCAAGGCGAGCAGATCCGCCTGCAGCCCGGCGTCATCGGCGCCCAGGCCAATGCCTGGCTGGCCCCCTTCGGGCGCAAGATCGGCCCCGACCCGGCCTCGATCAACGCCTGCAAGATCGGCGGCATCGTCGCCAACAACGCCAGCGGCATGTGCTGCGGCACCGCGCAGAATACCTACCACACCCTGGCCGGCCTGCGCCTGGTGCTGGCCGACGGCACGCGCCTGGACAGCGAAGACCCGGCCAGCGTCGCCGCGTTCGAGGCCAGCCACGCCGACCTGCTGGAAGCACTGGCCCGCCTGGGCCGCGAGACCCGCGCCAACACTGCACTCGCCGAGCGCATCCGGCACAAGTACCGGCTGAAGAACACCACCGGCCTGTCGCTGAACGCACTGGTGGACTACGACCAACCGCTGGATATCCTGCAGCACCTGCTGGTCGGTTCCGAAGGCACCCTGGGCTTCATCAGTGCCGTCACCTACGACACCGTGCCCGACCACCCGCACAAGGCCAGCGCCCTGGTGGTGTTCCCCAACGTGGAAAGCTGCTGCCGCGCGGTGACCGTACTCAAGCGCCAGCCGGTCTCGGCCGTGGAGCTGCTCGACCGCCGCAGCCTGCGTTCGGTGCAGAACATGCCCGGCATGCCGCTGTGGGTAAAAGGCCTGTCGGACAATGCCTGCGCCCTGCTGATCGAGTCCCGTGCCGCCAGCCAGAGCCTGCTGCATGAACAGCTGCAACAGGTGATGACCTCGATCGCCGACTTCCCGCTGGAACAGCAGGTGGACTTCAGCGAAGACCCGGCCGTGTACAACCAGCTGTGGAAAATCCGCAAGGACACCTTCCCTGCCGTCGGCGCCGTGCGCCAGACCGGCACCACTGTCATCATCGAAGACGTCACCTTCCCCATCGAGCAACTGGCCGAAGGCGTCAACCGCCTGATCCAGCTGTTCGACAAGCACCGCTACGACGAAGCGATCATTTTCGGCCATGCCCTGGAAGGCAACCTGCACTTCGTCTTTACCCAGGGCTTCAACAGTGCCGAGGAAGTCGCCCGATACCAGGCCTTCATGGACGATGTGGCGCAACTGGTGGCGGTGGAGTTCGGCGGCTCGCTCAAGGCCGAGCACGGCACCGGGCGTAACATGGCACCGTTCGTGGAGCTGGAATGGGGCCATGACGCCTACCAACTGATGTGGAAGCTGAAGCGCCTGCTCGACCCCAACGGCATCCTCAACCCCGACGTGGTGCTGAGCGAGGATCCGGACATTCACCTGAAGAACCTCAAGCCGCTGCCCGCTGCCGACGAGATCGTCGACAAGTGCATCGAGTGCGGCTTCTGCGAACCGGTGTGCCCGTCCAAAGGCCTGACCCTCAGCCCGCGCCAGCGCATCGTCATGTGGCGTGACATACAGGCCAAACAGCGCGCCGGCATCGACACCCGCGAACTGCGCCAGACCTACCAGTACCAGGGCATCGACACCTGCGCCGCCACCGGCCTGTGCGCCCAGCGCTGCCCGGTCGGCATCAACACCGGCGAACTGGTGAAGAAACTGCGCAGCCAGGCCGCCGAGCACGAAAAAACCGCCGACTGGCTGGCCGAACACTTCCACACTGCCTTGGGCGGCGCGCGCCTGACCCTGACCGCCGCCAACACCGCACGCAAGCTGCTCGGCGCCCCACGCCTGGGCCGCCTGAGCGCCTCGCTGAACAAAGCCAGCAAAGGCCGCCTGCCACAGTGGACCCCGGCGATGCCACAACCCCTGCGCCCACTGGACTTCGGCCCGGCCAGCAACGATGCCCGCCCTCGCGTGGTGTACCTGGCCGCCTGCGTCTCGCGGGTGATGGGCCCGGCCTATGCCGACCGCGAGCAGAGTTCGCTGCTCGACAAGACCCGCGCCCTGCTGGAAAAGGCCGGTTACCAAGTGGTGTTCCCCGACAACGCCGACAGCCTGTGCTGCGGCCAGCCGTTCGCCTCCAAGGGCTACCCCGAGCAGGCCGAACACAAACGCCAGGAACTGATTGCCGCCCTGCTGCACGCAAGCCGCGGCGGCCTCGACCCGATCTACTGCGACACCAGCCCCTGCACCCTGCGCCTGGTGCAAGACCTGAGCGACACCCGGCTGGACCTGTACGACCCGGTGCGCTTCATCCGCACCCACCTGCTCGAGCGCCTGGAATTCACCCCCCAGGACGAACCAGTGGCCGTGCATGTGACCTGCAGCACCCAGCACCTGGGCGAAAGCCAGGCACTGATCGATTTGGCGCGGCGTTGCAGCAAACAGGTGGTGATCCCGGAGGGCATACACTGCTGCGGCTTTGCCGGTGACAAAGGCTTCACCACCCCCGAGCTCAACGCCCACTCGCTGCGCAGCCTGAAGGATGCGGTGCAGTATTGCAGCGAAGGTATTTCCACCAGCCGCACCTGCGAGATCGGCCTGTCCAGCCATAGCGGCATCGACTACCACGGGCTGGTCTACCTGGTAGACCGCGTCACCCGGCCGCGTAGCATCTGACCGTTTAACGCAAAACCTGATAGCTGCCGCAATACCCCGTGGGAGCGGGCAAGCCCGCGAACACCGGCGCAGCCGGTGCCATACACCGCACTGCCTGCTTCGCGGGCACGCCCGCTCCTACAGGTACTGCACCGGCTTTAGGCCCACGCTGTACCTGTACACCGGCATTGACCTGACCGTTTAACGCAAAACCTGATAGCTGCCGCAATCCCTGTGGGAGCGGGCAAGCCCGCGAACACCGGCGCAGCCGGTGCCATACAACGAGCAGCCTGCTTCGCGGGCACGCCCGCTCCCACAGGTACCGCGCCGGCTTTGGGCCCACGCTGTACCTGTAGGAGCGGCTTCAGCCGCGAACACCGGCGCAGCCGGTGCCATCCCGCCAGCATCCCGATTGAACCCCCGCCATTCCCCCACAGTCCACCCTTACAGGCCCACCTTCCAGAGGCCCAGAAGGAGACTCCCATGAAAGGTACCGCGCTTTCGGCCCTGTTCGCGGCCGCCACCCTGCTGGCTTCGCCGGTGTTCGCCGCCGAAGACCTGTGCACCGCCAACCTGCAAAAGATCGACGACAGCATGGCCACCGCCGGCGCCACCTCCGAAGGCCTGGACAAGGCCATTACCGAGCACGTCGACAAAGCCAAGGCTGCCCAAGCCTCGGGCGACACCAAGGAATGCATCGCCATTACCAGCAAGGTCCTGGAGCGCCTGGAAAAAACCGAGAAAGGCAGCGGCACCAGCGGCGGCGGTAGCGGCGCGTGAGCCCAAAAGCGGGCGACCGGACCGGCTGTCGACGTCGCCCGCGCAATGGCGTATACTCCGCCTCACGTACCGTAAGGTGCGTTAGCCAAGAGCTAGTGTGGGGCCGATTAGGATTCGACGCCGGTAGCGAAACTCTAGGTGCATGCCGAGTTGGTAACAGAACTCGTAAATCCACTGTTGCAACTTTTATAGTTGCCAATGACACTTACTACGGCGAGGAAGGCTCTTACGCTCTCGCAGCGTAAGAAAAACCTACGCTTCTGGTAGCTTCGGCTCCAGCAATCACTAGGGGATGCCTGTAAACCCGAACTGATTGTCATACAGAACAGGATCGTCGCGTAGCACGTTGTGGGCGAAGTGACTAAAACTTACACAACTCATCCAAAGCACCCTGCCCGTCGGGCGGCTGCGGATTAAATCAGTAGACACGGCTAAGCATGTAGTACCGACAGCGGAGTACTGGCGGACGGGGGTTCAAATCCCCCCGGCTCCACCAAATTCCAAAGAAGAAGGCGCCCTCGGGCGTCTTTTTTTGTGCCTGCTTTTTGGGGTGCGCGAGCCCCAAAATCAGATTTCATCCCTTCCGTGTAGGGCGTTTCCCAAAGATACTCCCAACGCCTGTTTTCCGTTGCGGTCGTTTTTTCAGCGCTCTAGGCTCGGTGGGTCGTTGCTCATCAACGGCATGACTTTGACAGGTCGCGACGGTAAACAACAAAACGGCTCGTCGTTATGGCAGCTGTACGTGCGGGCACGCTTGCGTGCGCCGGAACTTGTTGTTTCCGCCGGTCTGTCAACCCGCGTACAGCTGCCACCCTCTGTTTGACAGCAGATGGTGACGGCCCTGAAATGGAAGCAATCATGTTGAAGATAGTCCCCGATCCACCCCACCATCTCCATTCCCTGGAAGACACCATCATGCTGGCCTCGGACTACGCGCTCTGTGCAGAAGCCGTAGCGCAGCAGGCAATGCTGATGCAGCCGCGATCGCCAGCGTCATTGTTGATCATGGCGTCGATGCACGAGCTTGAAGCCCTGCGCAAATTACTCGAATCAGCGCTGGCGCAAATACACAAGCCAGCGGGCCCGCAAGCCGTGCACTGAATCACTACCAGGGAGATCGATCAATGGCCAACGAAGACACCCAATGCACAGTCGGTAAAACCATCTTCTACCAAGGTGAAAACCAGACCCATCCACTGTTCCGCATCGAACCCGGCATACCCTGCCAGAACGCCCGTGAACAAGCCTCGGAACTGATGGGCTACGCGCGGGACCTGACCATCGACGGCCTGATGGAAGACAAACCGAAGCTGATCTGGGCCGCGCACTACCTCTGCGCCTTGGGCAAAGCACTGCTGGATGATGCCGAACTCGGCATGATGCGCTGAACCCCGCACTGCCCTTCCCCGTGCTCGGCCAACCTCAAAAACGGACTTCGCCCAACAGATACGGGGGTCAAAGGACGAATGGTCGAAATGTGTCAGGCACGGGGAATTGCTGGGAGTTTTTTGCCACTACTGGCGTTTCAGCCAAGCGCGTTCGTCGTGGTGAAATGAACTTCACTTTCTCGGCGTGTCAGATTAGGTCCTTGTCAAGCGAACTTCATTAGAGGTACAGCCTTATGAGCATGGCCACAATTGTAAGTGCCGTGATTTCCAGTCTCGCACCAAGTGTCTTTGACCATAACAGCCTGCAAGAACCCGGCGCGCATATCTCCGCCATCGAATACCACTACGGGATGAACATCGATGTGAAACGCGTATTGCAACGCACCGATACAACCGACAAGACCGGTGTGGTACCGGTAACCGTAGTTTATGAAGACAGCAAGGGCGAGATTCACAAGATCCGCTTCCTCGAATGGGGTGGAAGCCCCGCAGCCCCTACTGGCGTGGCCTGATCCGCCCAACGTTAAAGCCCCCCAGAAACGGAAGTCAAACCTCGTACGCATTCAGTGCGAATGATGTTTCCATCACTCGAAAACGGACATGAGCGAATGATTAAAAGTTCATTCGCGAGAAACACCATTATCTTGACAGCCTAACCCTGCAAGTTAATGACCAGAAATAGCAGAAATTCAATTACAGCCAACAACAGCACACTCTAGCCAAACAGTGCAGGGTGTCATGCTGAGCAGTTCACAAAGTTTTACTTGAGGATATCCAGATGAAAACCATGAAAGTTCTCTTCGTTGCCGCCGCCCTGACCGCTTCTACTCTGGCGATGGCCTCCGGCGGTGGTGATCGGACCTTTGCACGCATGGAGTCAGCCCGCAAAGCCTCGATGCAGGCCTTCCAGCTCGCAGAGAAACAGAAAGCAGAAGCCGCTGTAGCTGAAAGCAAAGCCAAGCCAGCCAATGACGCCAAGGGCTAATCGATATAGCGCGTCCTCCAGCCTGGCCATATGGCAGGCGTTGTCGATCCATACCGTCAGCACCAACGCATGAACATATGCCGCTAGGGTCGGTACGCAGTGATCGGGGACAGGGGGACGCTCTGCGTGGCTTTGGCCATCTGGGCAAACATTGTTCAACGCTCAAAACCTTCAGCTAATCGGGGCGCGAATACTGCTGGGGTATCGCGCTCATTATTGGGGCAACTTACCCCGAAGTCGGGGAGTGGAACATCGCGTTCAACTACCCGGATAAGCCAGTTCGATCTGCTGATCGAACTCCCCGCCAACCCCACAATACTCCCGCGGAATGCGCTCGATATCTTCGGCTACCTGCGCAATCACCTGGTGCAGTTCCAAGCGCTCGAGCCAGCGGCCAGGAATAGCGGCAGCACCATGTTGCGCACCCAGCAAGTGCCCGGCGACCAACCCGGTACTGCTACTGTCGCCGCTGTGATTCACCGCCATGGCTACCCCTTCCTCGAGCGACCGAGCTGTCAGCGCACACCACAACCCAACCGCCAGTACCTGGTCTGCGACCCAAGCAGCGCCAAAATCGTCAATGCGTTGCGGGGTGGGTGCATAGCCCTCGTAATAGAAGAACAGCACGCGCTCGATCAGGCTGCGCGTTTCCTCCATGCCAGGCACCTGCCCGTACCTGGCCAGGCTCTGAGTCACAGCGTGCTCCACGCTATCTTGTCGATCGACAACGCGCTGGAGAACGTCGGCGAACAGCCCTGCCGCCAGGTAACCGGTCGGATGCCCGTGCGTCAGTCGACCGGACTGCGCTGCGTAGTCAAATGCATGGGCAAAGAATGCACAGGGTGCAACCCGTACCAGGGCACCGCAGCCCTTGCTGTTGTTTTCGGCAACCGCACCCAGCCGCCCGCTGCTCTTGAGCGCATTCAGGCAAGTTGCGTCGGGGGCACGGCGCGACCAGAGCTCCACGTGCTTGATCAGCCAGCCATCCGTGGTCACCGGTATCGTCGAGGGGTAATCCTGTGTCATCAGCCAGCGCAGCAACGCGTGATGAATAATGCTGGGAACATGACAGGGCTGCCGTGAACTCCCTAGCACATAAGCCCGCAGCAAACCTTCAGCGGTGAACAGCATCATCTGTGTATCGTCGCTGATCGCACCGGTGATGCCGTAGGCCGGGGCAAGATCAATGATGCCCTGCGCGCCGAACCTGGCCTTGATCACAGGCCACTCGAGAAACTCCACGGGGGCGCCAAGCGCGTCTCCCACTGCGCCACCCAGCAGGCAGCCTTTGATCCGTTCAAGTCTGTTCATGTCTTCCCTTGTCACTCTTCTGCAGAGACCAGGTTCTGCAAAAGCACCAGCTTGCTTTGCAGCTGTGCGATGTGCGCTTTGTCGGCACGCTGTGCTGCACGTAGCTCCCGGTTTTCCATCTCCCATATCCGCGCCCAACGCGCGTCCTGGCGGCAAGCGAAAACCAGGTGCCAGATTTCTCGCAACCGCAGGTACTGCATCAGGAGCACCACCAGGATCACCCCGATCAACACCAACGCTCCTGTTGAAACCGCTTCAGACATGGTCATGTCCACTTCCTTTCGTGACTTCAATTTATTTCGAAGACAGGAACACGATATGTAGTGTTTGGCGACAGATCTAGAATGTAGACTTATACAGGTAAAGTAATCGCGCACATGGAGAGGGTATGAAACGCAGGCAATCCATCGAGCAGGTACGCTGGGACCTGGCACTTCGCTATCGCTTGATCGAGACCGTTGCCTGGTGGGAAGGCCGGTTGACCACGGGCCACCTGATGCAGAGCTTTGGCATCAGCCGCCAGCAGGCGTCGAAGGACATCAATACCTACATCACCGAACATGCGCCCAAAAACTTGACATATGACAAGCAGCTCAAGGGCTATGTACCAAGCAAGCAGTTCAAGCCGCTGTTCATCGACGACAGCGCCAGCGCCTACCTGCACCTGCTTTATCAGAACAATGAGCGGGCCCCGCACATCGACGGGCTGGCACTGGCCTATGCGCATACCCGGGTGCTGGAAGTGCCGGACCGGCCTATTCGCCCGGAAGTGCTGCGCCCCTTGCTCAAGGCCTGCCGTGAAGGTTTGCGCCTGGAAACCGAATACGTGTCCTTCAACACCCCCAACGTGGAGGTGCGCCTAATCGCCCCGCACACGCTGGTCTACACCGGCATGCGCTGGCACGTGAGGGCTTACTGCGAAAAGAACGGCCAGTATCGCGACTTCGTCCTCAGCCGCCTGCGTGGGCAGCCAGACTTGCTCGACCAATCGCCGAACACCCGCGAGCAGGATGAAGACTGGAATGTCGAGGTGCCGGTCATCTTCGAACCTGACGGGCGATTGAACGCGGCGCAGAAGGCAATCATCGAAACCGACTTCGGCATGACGCAGGGGCAACTGGTGGTGCCCAGCCGCAGGGCGCTGGTGAAGTACGTGTTGCAGCGTTACCAGATCGACCACCGCAACCTGGCAGTACTTCCCGAGGCGCAGCAATTGGTGGTGAGCAACCTCAAGGAATTGAAGCCATGGCTGTTGAATGACTGATTGTCGAATGTCGCGACGAGGGGCTCGATGCCCCCAGTCGCTGTGTCGTGGTGCCCCGCCGCACGCTTCATGATTGCCCCTCGGCCAGCAACACCTCCGGCATGGCCGGCAGCGGCCGGCTCAGCAACACGCCGACCAGCATCGCGAACAGCAGCGCCGCCACACCAGCGACCTGCAACACGGCTTCGAAGCCCCCGATGAACGCCTGGCGGGCCAAGGGTGCCACCGTTTCTCGCAACCCGGGCTCAAGCAACGCCAACGCCGCCTGCAAATCACCCGCGGCAACCCGCGTAACCATTGCGGCAACCTGGCCCGATTGCCCAGGCGCCACGGCAGCCATGGCCTCATACAGCAACTGCCCACTTCGCGCAGCCAGCACACCACCCAGCCCACCGATGGCCAGCACGATCGCCCCGAACCGCGTGGTTGTACTCAGCCCCGAAGCCATGCCGGTGCGCTCACGCGGCACGCAAGCCATGATGTTCTTCTGCGTATCGCCATTCAGCAGCCCGGCACCAGCACCTAGCACCAGGCTGGCCAGGGCGAATGCACCGTAACCCCCCTGCTGCGTGGCCCAGGCACACAACAGGTTACCCGCCCCGACCAATACCAGGCCGAGTGCGAACACCTGCGCCGGGCTCAAGTGTGCAGCCAGGCGCATGCCCAGGCGTGGCGTCAGCAGCATGGCCACGGCAAACGGCAACATGCCCGCCCCTGCGGCCAGGGCCGACAGCTGCAGGCCGTTCTGCAAGTAAAGCGGCAGCAGGGTCATCATTACCTGGGCGCAGGCAGCGTAGGCGAACATGCCCAGCAAGGCACCAACGAAGCGGCCGCTGCGCATCAGCCGCAGGTCGATCATCGGCCGTTCCTGGCTGCGCTCGACCATGACGAACAGGCCGAACAGGAAGGCGCTGATCACCAGCCGTCCCAGGGTTTGCGCACTGCCCCAGCCCACCTGGTTGGCATCGATCATTGCCCAGATCAGGTAACCCAGGCTGCCGGCGAAAGTCAGGCTGCCCCATGGGTCGAGCCGGGCCGCAGTGCTGTCACGGGACTCGTCGACACTGCGCAGCACCATCACTGCGAGCACTGCCACCAACGGCAGGTTGATGTAGAAGATCCAGCGCCAGCCAAGGGTGCCGGCGATCAACCCGCCGAGCAGCGGCGCAAAGGTGATGGTGGCGCCCATGCAGGCGCCCCAGAAGGCCCAGGCGCGCATGCGTTCCTGGGGTTGGTGGAAGCGGTTGCCGATCGCGGCCAGTGCCGAGGTCAGCAGCAGCGCCGCGCCAACGCCCTTGGCTGCCCTGGCCAGGTCGAGGAACAGCAGGTTGGGCGCCGCGCCACAGGCCAGCGAGGCGATGCCGAACAGGGCCAGGCCGAGCAGCAGCATGCGGCGGCGGCCAAAGCGGTCGGCCAGGCTGCCAGCGGGCAGCAGGCAGGCGGCAAAGGCCAGCAGGTAGGCGCTGACCACCCATTCGATATCGGCGAACGAGCCGGACAGGTCGCGGGCGATGCTGGGCAGGCTGACCGCGACGATGTTGGTGTCGAGGATGATCAGGGCGCAGACCAGGGAGGCGGTGAGCAGGGTAAAACGCGCAGAGGGCATGGTGAGGCTCCGGATGCAGGGCTGGTTGGTCAAATCGCCGGGGCTGCCTTGCAGCCCATCGCAGGCAAGCCAGCTCCTACAGGGACCGCACCGCCTTCAAGGATTGCGCAATACCTGTAGGAGCTGGCTTGCCTGCGATGGACCGCAAAGCGGTCCCCTGCAATTCCCAGGCAGCCTTTGCCGCCAAGCCATCAGCCTTGTAGTGTTGGCCTCACCATAACGCCACCAGCCCCCAGGCTTGTTAGCCCCGGCGGCCCGCGTCATTACCCTGCAGGTAACACCCATGGAAATCCGCCATTTCCGCTACTTCCTCTGCGTCGCCCGCCACGGTCATTTCACCCGTGCCGCCGAACAGCTGGGCATCGCCCCGCCCACCCTCAGCCGGCAGATCCAGGACATGGAGCGCGAACTGGGCGTGCGCCTGTTCGAACGCAACCAGCGCGAGGTCAACCTCACCGCAGCGGGCCAGGCGCTGTTGGTCGAGGCCGAGCATGCCGTGCGCCAGTTCGATGCTGCACAACTGGGCGCGCAACGGGCGGCCCGAGGCGAAAGCGGACGCATCGAACTAGGCTATGTGGCCTCGGCCGCGTACTCGGGCATGCTCCAGCAGCAAGTCAGCCGCTATAACGAAACCTGCCCCGGCGTACGCCTGAACATTCGCGAACTGCCCATGGCCGAACTGCCCGGCATGGTCCGCGACGGCCTGCTCGACCTTGCCTATGTGCGCTCACCGATGGAGCTGCCCGAGGAGCTCGAAGCCATCGCCTTGCACCAGGAAGGTTTCGTGCTCGCCCTGCCCGCCAGCTCGCGGATAAATGAAGTGCCGCAGATCCCGGCCTCGCGCCTGGCCAATGAAACCTTCATCCTGCCCGAACAGATCTCCGGCACGCTGGAGGTGGCCGCACAAGGTGGTTTCGTCCCGAGGCTCGGCCCCCAACCAGGCAGCCTGGTGGCGGTGATCACCCTGGTGTCACTCGGCCAAGGCATCGCAGTGGTGCCAGAGTCGGTGGTGCAACGCATCAGCCTGCCGCAGGTGAACTACCGGCGTATTGTCGACAGCCAGGCCAGCTCGTGGCTTAGCCTGATCCACCGGCGCTTCGAGAAAGCGCCGGCGGTGATGCGTTATGTGGAAAGCGTGAAGTGCGGCATTTGATGGGTGCTCAAGCGCCCTGTTCCTCAGCAGCGCCCAAGGCATAGAACTCATGCAGCTTGGCTTGTAGCAGTGCCTTGTCCGGCAAGCGCGTTTGATACTCCGCTATCAGAGCTGGAGACAAACTGCGATTAAGTGCGTACTCGACCACCTCGTCGTCCCTGCTGGCGCATAACAACACGCCGATGGCAGGGTTTTCATGAGGCTTACGCTCATTGCGATCCAGCGCCTCCAGATAAAAATCGAGCTTGCCCAGGTACTCGGGCTCGAAGCGACCAACCTTCAGTTCGATCGCTACCAGGCAGTTGAGGCCACGGTGGAAGAACAGCAAGTCCAGTGCGAAATCCCGGCCGCCAACCTGAAGCGGATATTGAGAGCCGACGAAGCAGAAATCCCGGCCCAGTTCGCTCAGGAACTGTTTGAGCCGCTCCATCAGTGCGCAATGCAGGTCAGCTTCAGCATGGTCCCCAGGCAGGCCAAGGAACTCGACCATGTAGGCATCTCGGAAAACATCCATGGCCGCCGGATAATTCTGCCTCAGCGCCGCTGAAACTTTTGCCGGGCTAGCGATGCTGCGTTCATACAATGCGGCTTTCAGTTGACGCTCGAGCTCACGCCTTGACCAGCGCTCCTGAACAGCCATGCGCACATAAAACTCGCGCTCATCGCGCTGCTTGCACTGTCCCAGAATGATGAGGTTGTGGCTCCAAGACAATTGTCGCACCAGTGGTGCGACTTTCTCATCACCTCGATATGAATCGTAGAACTGACGCATCCGGAACAAATTCGCACGAGTGAACCCGCGCAATCCAGGCTGCGTTCGAGCAAGATGCACAGCCAGCTGGCTGACCACCGAATCACCCCACTCCGCCTGCTCCAGTTTGCGACTGATGTAGGCACCAACCTGCCAGTACAACTCGATCAGTTGAGTATTGACCGCCTGCACCACCCGCTGCCTGGCGCCTTGAATCAACGCCAGCACTTCCTCAAAACGGTCATCCTTTACCAAAGGAAGGGCCGGCGGCGCTTGTAGGTCTTGTTGTTCTGCGCTCATGCATCGACTCCCTTTATGAATTCGAAAGGGAGTCTACGCCCGGGGAGTAGCCGTTCGACCATCAACGACACCGAACAAGTGTTTCAAAAAAACAAAGGGCACCCATCCACTGGTGCCCTTTGCCCTACCACCAGGTGAACTCAATCACCCCATCGAACGCACCCCCACAGGTTGCGCATTGCCCCGCGTGGTCACGATCCCCAGGAAGGAAATCACGATCGCCAGGCCCAATGTCGAACTCACCTCTGCCCGGTGTTCAGGCGTGAACATCATGACCGCCAGTGCCCCGCCAATGAACAGGATCACCGCCCAGGTCAGGTACGGGAACAGCCACATGCGGAACTTCAGCTCGGTGTTTTCCCGCTCCAGGCGGCGGCGCATGCGCAGCTGCGAAATGGCGATGACCATGTACACCAGCAAGGCAATGGCGCCGGAGCTGGCCAGCAGGAACTCGAACACGCCCTTCGGCGCGAAGTAGTTGAGGATGGCAATGGCCGCGCCGATCAGCGTGCTGCCGAATACCGCAGCGCGTGGCACACCGACCTTGGAGGTCTTGTTGAGCATGGCCGGTGCGTCACCGCGCTTGGCCAGCGAGTACATCATCCGCGAGGCAATGTAGATCGAAGAGTTCATGCAGCTGGTCACTGCCACCAGCACCACCAGGTCGACCATGAAGGCCGCGTTGGGGATGTTCATGATCTCCAGCGCACGCTGGTAGGAGCCCACCACCGCCAGCTGCGGGTCGTTCCACGGCACCACCGAAATGATCACGAAGATCGACAGGATGTAGAAGGTGCTGATGCGCCAGATCACCGAGCGAGTGGCCTTGGCGATGTTGCGCGACGGGTCGCTGGATTCGGACGCGGCGATGGTCACCGCTTCGGTGCCGATGAAACTGAACATCACGGTGATGAACGCACCCACCACGGCCGACCAGCCCTTCGGCGCGAAGCCGCCGTGCTCGGCCATCAAGCCGCTCAGGCCGCTGACCTCGCGGTTGGGTAGCCAGCCCATCAGTGCGGCGAAACCCAGGCCGATGAAACCGAGAATGGCCGTGACCTTGAGGATGGCGAACCAGAACTCGAACTCACCGTATTTGGCCACGCTGAACAGGTTGGTACCAGCCAGCAGCAGCACCGAAGCCAGGGCGAATATCCAGCTGTCCACCTGCGGGAACCAGGCGTTCAGCACATGCCCGGCGGCCAGTGCTTCGATCGGGATTACCAATACCCAGAACCACCAGTACAGCCAGCCGATGGTGTAGCCGGCCCAGCGGCCGATGGCCTGCTCGGCGTAGGTGGAAAACGATCCGGTGTCCGGGTGTGCCACGGCCATTTCGCCGAGCATGCGCATGACCAGTACCACCAGGGTCCCGGCCACGAAATAGGAAATTATGGTAGCTGGCCCGGCTGCCGCGATGGCGTGGCCAGAGCCGACGAAAAGTCCGGCGCCGATGATGCCGGCGATGGACAGCATCGTTACATGACGTGGCTTGAAACCTTGTGCAAGGTTGCCATCAGATCCCACGGTGTTCATTGATGTTGTTCTCTTTTTGCTGACACAAGGATGGACGGGCAGGTGTAGGCGAAAATATCTCCTTTGAAATCAATAAGTCGACACGTTACTCGCGCTCTGTTGTTGATATTTGGCACGCGTCACAGAGCAACGTGTCAGTGCAGGTCGGGCTTCATTTAAGCCCCGCAGGGCTGTGGGAAATTACACGAGAACGCCCCGGAACTGTTCGATCACGACAGGGCATTTCCATGAACGCCAGATGTCGCGAATCGCATGCCCGATCGCGTCACCAGGCCGTCTGGAGCTTTTGTTTTTCATTTGGGTGTGTTTGTGGCTGTACTGGCCCTTTCTGCCAGCCACAAAAAAGCCCCGGTCTCCCGGGGCCTCTGTTGCCAGGCGTCTGCCTACGCCTGCCCGGTACGCTCGAAGCGTCGGGCCAGCAACAGGTAAGCGAGGATCCCCAGCACGCCATGGGCGGCCACGAACCAGAGTGCGTTGTGGAACGAGCCGGTGCTGGCCACCACATAACCGATCACCAACGGGGTGACGATACCGGCGATGTTGCCGATGCCGTTGAACACGCCACCGCACAGGCCAACCATCTTCTTCGGCGCCACATCCGACAACACCGCCCAGCCCACCGCCGCCAGGCCTTTGCCGAAGAAGGCCAGGGTCATCAGGGCGATCACTGCGGCATTGCCGTCCACATAGTTGGCCAGCACCAGGCTGGTGGACAGCCCCATGCCGATGATGAACGGGGTCTTGCGCGCCCTGGACGGGTGCACGCCACGGCGGATCAGCCAGTCGGACACGAAGCCACCGAGAATGCCACCGCTAAAACCGCAGATTGCCGGCAACGCGGCCACCCAGCCGGCCTCCATGATGGTCATGCCACGGCCCTTGATCAGGTAGATCGGGAACCAGGTGATGAAGAAGTAGGTGAGCGCGGTGATGCAGTACTGGCCCAGGTACACCGCCCACAGGTTACGGCTGGTGAACAGTTGCGCAAGCTCGGCCCGGGTCGGTTTGTTCTTGGCGGTCTTGCGTTCCTTTTCCAGGTCGACCAGGGCGCCGCCTTCACGCATGTAGTCCAGCTCTTCGGGGCTCAGCCCCGGCGCACTGTGCGGCTCGTGGTACAAGCGGAACCACACCACGCTCAGCGCCAGCCCCAGCACGCCCATCCAGATGAACACCTGCTCCCAGCTCAGCGCATGGGTCATCCACGCCATCAACGGTGCGAACACCACCACGGCCATGTACTGCGCCGAGTTGAACAGTGCCGAGGCGGTGCCGCGCTCGCGGGTGGGGAACCAGCAACTGACGATGCGCGAGTTGGCCGGGAAGGCCGGCGACTCCACCAGGCCCAGCATGAACCGCATGGAGAACAGCGCCACGGCGGCGGACACACCAGCCAGGCCCATCCAGCCCACGGTCCCTTGCAGCAGGGTGAACAGCGACCAGAGGATCAGGCTGATGCCGTAGACCCGGCGAGCGCCGAAGCGGTCGAGCAACCAGCCGCCAGGTACCTGGCCCAGGGCGTAGGCCCAGGCGAAAGCAGAGAAGATCATGCCCAGCATGACCGGGTCCAGGCCGAGGTCCTTGAGCACCTCGGTGCCGGTAATCGACAGGGTGGCGCGGTCGGCGTAGTTGATGACGGTGATGACGAAGATCAGTGCCAGGACCAGGAAGCGATGGCGACCGATCCCGGCCACGGCCTGCGGTGCGGCGACGGCGGATTTGCTGTTCATGTGGACCCTCTTGCTTCTCGGTGGAAGCGATTGTTCTTGTGCGGAGAAGGTGTGGCCCTCGGGGCCTTGTGTTGCCTGTGCCGGCCTCTTCGCGGCTAAAGCCGCTCCCACAGGGTCAGTGCAGTGCTCAAGGCATGCGCTGGCCCTGTGGGAGCCGGCTTGCCGGCGATGGGGCCTACGCGCAATTCGGGGGAACCTCGCCGCGGAAGCAAGCAGCGAGATTCGATAAAACCATCTGCCCCATTTCCAGCCGGGTTTGCAGCGTGGCGCTGCCTCGATGCGGCTGCAGAACGACCTGGTTCAGGTCACGCAGCGCCGGCGGCACATGCGGCTCGTCGACGAACACATCCAGCCCGGCACCGGCAATGCGCTGTTCGCGCAACGCCTCGACCAGCGCGTCCTCATCCACCAACTTGCCGCGCGCTACATTGACCAGGTACCCCTCCGGCCCCAGTGCATCGAGCACCTCGGCCGTCACCAGCACCTGGCCGCCATCGGCGGCAGCGGAGACCACCAGCACATCCACCGAACGCGCCAGCTCGACCAGGTCGGCCTCATAGCGGTAGCCGGTTTCTGGTTGCTCGCGCCGCCCGTTGTAGGCAATGCGCATGTCGAATGCAGCGGCACGCCGAGCGATAGCCTTGCCCACCTCACCAAGCCCGACGATGCCCAGTTCGATACCGCTGACCTTGCGCGCCAATGGCAGGTCGACCTTGCCCCACAAGCCATCACGCACCAGCCGCTCGCCCTCGCCCAGGCGGCGCAAGGTACCGATGATCAAGCCCATGGCCATGTCGGCCACATCGGCGGTGAGCACGCCCGGCGTAGTGGTGACATGGATGCCGCGGCTGGCCGCATGGCGCAGGTCCACGGCATCGGTGCCGATGCCGCTGATGGCGATGATCTCCAGCGCGGGCAGTTGCTCCATCAGCTCATTGGACAGGCCCTTGGCACCGCCTGTAACCACACCACGAATGCGCGGGCCGGCTTCGTCGAGCAACTGTTGCGGGTTGGAATGCTGATACAGGCGATGTACCCGATAGGCGCTGACCAGCCGGGCGTCGATGGCCTCTGGTACTGGCTGGGTCAACAGCACTTCGATGGGGTTTTCGTTCATGGTGGGCATCCGGCAGTTCGAAGACATGACCCGATGCTAGGCCGGCATTTGATACAGGTCTAATATAGATGCTGGATCGAATAATTCAGGAATTGAATCATGGAGCTGCATCAGCTGCGCTGTTTCGTGGCCGTGGCCGAAGAGCTGCATTTCGGCCGCGCCGCCACCCGCCTGCACATGACCCAACCGCCCTTGAGCCGGCAGATCCAGTTGCTGGAACATGCCCTCGGCGTGTTGCTGCTCGAGCGTAACAACCGCCAGGCGCGGCTGACCCTGGCGGGCCAGAGCTTTCTCGAAGACGCCCGTCGCATCCTGCAGATCGCCGAGACGGCCAGCCAGTCGGCGCGGCGCATCGCTCATGGCGAAGCGGGCCGGTTGACCCTGGGTTTCACTGCAGTAGGTGCCTACAGCATGATCCCGCGCTTGCTGGTGCATGCCGGGCAGGCGCTGCCGGACATCGAACTGGTGCTCAGTGAACGCGTCTCCAGCACCCAGGTGCATGACCTGGAGGCAGGGCTGATCGATGTTGGCCTGGTGCGCCAGGTGCTGCCCAGCGCGCGTGTGGAGTATCTGCCGATCCACCGCGAACCCTTCATCGCCGCTCTGCCCGCCGGCCATGCGCTGGTGGCACGTGAGCGGCTCAGGCCGAGCGATTTCGATGAACAACCGTTCGTGATGTACAGCGCCAACGAAGGGCGCTATTTCCATGACCGCATCGCCAACCTGTTTGCCCGGCATGAGGTGCAGCCGCGGTACCTGCACCAACTGGGGCAGACTCACTCGATACTGGGGCTGGTCAATGTGGGGCTGGGCTGCGCGGTGGTGCCGGCCTCGGCGCAGGCATTGCGGCTGGAGCAGGTGGTGTTCAAGCCATTGGTGGGGATGGAGCAGCAGGCGGAGATTTTCCTGGCGTTCTGCCGGGATAACCCTAACCCGGTGCTGGGGGCATTCGTGGCAATGGCGCGGAAGTTTTTCGAAGCAGGTTGATTTGTGCCTGCCTCTTCGCGGGCTTGCCCGCTCCCACAGGATAAATGCAGGCCTGGAGCCTGATGCAGTACCTGTGGGAGCGGGCAAGCCCGCGAAAGGGCCAGCAGCCTCAACGCACCAGGCAAGGCCGCTTGTTATCGAAGCTCCACCCCGGAATCAGGAACTGCATTGCCACGCTGTCATCCCGCGCGCCCAACCCCATGTTGCGGTAGCACTCATGCGCCTTGGCCAACTGGTCTTCATCCAGCTCCACCCCAAGCCCCGGCCGCGCCGGCACGTGCACATGCCCGTCGACGATGCGCAGTGGTTCGCGGGTCAGGCGCTGGCCGTCCTGCCAGATCCAGTGGGTGTCGATCGCAGTGATTTCACCCGGCGCCGCAGCCGCCACCTGGGTGAACATTGCCAGCGAGATGTCGAAGTGGTTGTTGGAATGCGAACCCCAGGTCAGCCCCCAGTCGTTGCACATCTGCGCCACCCGTACCGAACCCTGCAAGGTCCAGAAGTGCGGGTCGGCCAGCGGAATGTCCACCGACTGCAACTGGATCGCATGGCCCATCTGCCGCCAGTCGGTAGCGATCATGTTGGTGGCGGTGGGCAGGCCGGTGGCACGGCGGAACTCGGCCATCACCTCACGGCCCGAATAGCCGTTCTCGGCACCGCACGGGTCTTCGGCGTAGGCCAGCACATCGTGCTTGTCGCGGCACAGGGCAATGGCCTCCTTCAATGACCAGGCACCATTCGGGTCGAGGGTGATGCGGGCTTCGGGGAAACGTTCGGCCAGCGCCGTTACCGCTTCCATCTCCTCCTCGCCGCGCAACACCCCGCCCTTGAGCTTGAAGTCGCTGAAACCATAGCGCGCCTTGGCGGCCTCGGCCAGGCGCACCACCGCGTCCGGGGTCAGGGCCTTTTCGTGGCGCAGGCGGAACCAGTCGTCCTCGGCATCGGCTTCGTTGCGGTAAGCCAGGTCGGTCTGCTGGCGGTCGCCGATGTAGAACAGGTAACCGAGCATCTTCACCGCCTCGCGCTGCTGCCCCTCGCCCAGCAGTGCCGCCATCGGCACGTTCAGGTGCTGGCCGAGCAGGTCGAGCAGCGCCGACTCGATGGCCGTCACCGCATGCACGGTGATGCGCAGGTCGAAGGTCTGCAGGCCGCGACCAGCCGAGTCACGGTTGGCGAAGGTCTGGCGCATGGCATTGAGCACGCGCTGGTAATGACCGATCGGCTGGCCGACCACCAGGCTGCGGGCGTCCTCCAGTGTCTGGCGGATCTTCTCGCCGCCCGGCACCTCGCCCAACCCGGTATTGCCGGCGCTGTCACGCAGCACCACCACGTTGCGGGTGAAGAACGGGCCATGGGCACCACTGAGGTTGAGCAGCATGCTGTCGTGCCCGGCGACGGGGATCACGCGCAGATCAGTGACCACGGGGGTGCTGGTGTGAAGGGTCTGCATGTTCATGGTTGTTGTCTCGCAGTCATCAATGGCTCTGACCCAGGGCCGAAGGGGCCTTGAGGTCATCGGAAGGGACGCCCTTTGGGCGAGTGCGTACGAAGAAGATGGCAATGGCCGCCAGCACCGAGGTCACCGCCAGGCCGTACAGGCCGCCCTGGATCGAACCGGTCTGCTGCTCCAGCAGGCCGAAGGTGGTGGGGGCGACGAAGCCGCCGAGGTTGCCGACCGAGTTGATCAAGGCGATCACCGCAGCGGCGATGCGGGCATCCAGGTAGCCCTGCGGGATCGGCCAGAACAGTGACGACGCCGACTTGAAACCGATGGCCGCGAAGCACACCGCGACAAAGGCGAACACCGGCCCACCCGTGGTGGACATGAACATGCCGATGGCAGCGATCACCAGCGCACCTGCGACCCAGGCCTGCTGGAACTTCCAGCGCGCCGAGCCGGCGGCGAAGACATACATGGCCAGGATCGAGATCAGCCACGGGATCGAGTTGAAGAAGCCGACCTGCAGGTCGCTGAGGTCACCCATGCGCTTGATGATGCTCGGCAGCCAGAAGGTGGCGGCGTAGATGGTCAGCTGGATGCAAAAGTAGATCAGGCAGAACAGCAGGATCTGGCGGTCCTTGAGCAGGCTCCAGGCCGAAGGCCTGACCGCGCCGACCGCTTCGCGCTCAAGCTGCTCACGGTCGATGGCGCCCACCAGTGCTTCCTGCTCGGCCTGGTTCAGCCACTTGGCGTCCTGCGGCCTGGAGTCGAGCCAGAAGAACACGAAGAAGCACAGCGTCACCGAGGCCATGCCTTCGATGAACAGCATCCACTGCCAGCCATGCATGCCCAAGCCCTGGATCTGCATCAGCGCGCCGGCCAGCGGCCCGGAAATCAGCGACGCCAATGCCGAGCCGCTGAGGAAGATGGCAATCGCCTTGCCACGCTCGGCGGCCGGCAACCAGCGGGTGAAGTAGTAGATCACCCCGGGGAAGAAGCCCGCTTCGGCAACGCCCAGCAGAAAGCGCAGCACGTAGAACTGGGTTTCGTTCTGCACGAAGGCCATGGCCGTGGCCACCAGCCCCCAGGTGAACATGATGCGGGTCAGCCACAGCCGTGCCCCGACCTTCTGCAGCAACATGTTCGAGGGCACTTCGAACAGCGCGTAGCCAATGAAGAACAGGCCGGCGCCAAAGCCATAAGCCGCGGCGCTGATGCCCAGGTCGCTTTCCAGATGGGGGCGGACGAAGCCGATGTTGACGCGGTCCAGGTAGTTGACGATGAACATGATGACGAACAGCGGCAGGACGTGGCGCTTGACCTTGGCCACGGCGCTGGCCAGGGCGTCGCCTTCATTCCGGGCAGACGGAGCGAGGGTATCGTTCACTTGCGGATCTCCCACTAATTGTTTTTGTGCGGGTCGAGGTTGTCTGACATGGCAGTGGGGAGGAGCATATGCGCAGCGCAGTTGTACGACAAGATCAGCAACATCGGCAAAATCACAAAATACAAGCCACCGCAAAGCCTATATGCATCGATCTTGCAAAAATAGACAAACTACTCACCGGCTTTAGCGCAGGAAAAAACGGCAAAAAATATTTTTATCGATTAACTTGTCGTACAAGCACAACAACAATCGGATCACACCATGGCCACCGAACAAGCCCACAAACGCGGCCACAGCCGTGCCCATGACCTGGTCTCCAGCCTGACCCAACAGATCTTGCTGGGTACCTTCAAGCCAGGCGACAAGTTGCCCTCGGAAAACAGCCTGGTGCGCGAACATGGGGTCAGCCGCACCGTGGTCCGCGAGGCCCTGTCGAAATTGCAGGCCTCGGGGCTGGTGGAGCCACGCCACGGTATCGGTACGTTCGTGATGGAGCGCCAGGCCCAGGCCGGCCTGCGCATCGCTGCGGAAAGCGCGGCGAATGTGCGTGACCTGCTGGAGCTGCGCATCGGCCTGGAAGGCCAGGCCGCCGCCCTGGCCGCGCTACGCCGTGACGAGGGGCACCTGAGGCGCATGCGCCAGGCGCTGGATGACTACCAGGACCTGGCCGCCGCCGGCGACAGCTGCATCGAGGCCGACCGGCGCTTTCACCTGTTGATCGCCGAGGCCTCTGGCAACCTGTACTTCACTGAAATGCTGTTGCAGCTGGGCAACGGCCTGATCCCGCGCAACCGCATGGCCCTGGCCGAACGCAGCGGGGCGAAGCTGGCGCGGCAGGCGTACCTGGCCAACCTCGAGCATGAGGCGATCCTCAATGCCATCCGCCGGCAAGACCCGGACGCGGCGCGGGCGGCGGTGTGCCTGCATCTGTCCAATAGCCGCGACCGGTTGTTGCCGGACTAGGGGCCGCTGCGCGGCCCAATCGCAGGCAAGCCAGCTCCCACAGGGGTAGCGCAAGGCTCGAGGCCAATGCGGTCGAGGTGGGAGCTGGCTTGCCGGCGAATGGGCTGCAAAGCAGCCCCCGGCCATTACCAGGTCAGGCAGATCTTGCCGAAATGCCGGTTGCTCTCCTGATAACGGAACGCCTCGACGATCTGTTCCAGCTCGAAATGCTTGTCCACAACCGGCCGCAGGCCGTTGGCATCGATCGCCCGCACCATCGCCTGCTGCTGGGCGCGGCTGCCCACCAGCACGCCTTGCAGGCGAATCTGCCGCACCAGCGCCTGCACCAGTGGCAACTGCCCGGCCACGCCGGTGAGGATGCCGATCAACGACACATGCCCACCAATGCGCGCGGCAATCATCGATTGCTCCAGCGTCGCCGGGCCACCCACTTCGATCACATGGTCGACGCCGCGGTTGCCGGTCAGCTCGCGCACTTTCTCCCCCCACGCCGGGGTGCTCTTGTAGTTGATCAGGTGGTCGGCACCCAGGGCTTTCAGGCGCTCAAGCTTGGCGTCGCTGGACGAGGTGGCGATCACCGTTGCGCCAGCCAGCTTGGCAAACTGCAGGGCGAAGATCGACACACCGCCGGTGCCCTGCACCAGCACCGTATCGCCTGGCTTGAGATGGTCGTCGCTCATCAACGCACGCCAGGCCGTGAGACCGGCCGTGGTCAGCGTGGCAGCTTCTGCATGGCTGAAGCCCTTGGGCGCCAGGGTGAAGGCGGTGGCGCGAGCGGTGACCTGTTCACGGGCGTAACCATCGATACCGTCGCCGGGCACCCTGGCGAAGCCTTCCACATTGGCCTGGCCGTCGAGCCAGTCGGGGAAGAAGGTACTGACCACATTGTCGCCGACCTGGAACTCGGTGACGCCGCTCCCCACCGCGACCACTTCGCCAGCGCCATCGGCCATGGGGATGCGCCGCTCGCTCGGGCCCCACATGCCGCTGACAACGGCGAAATCGTGGTAGTTGAGAGAGCTGGCGTGCAGGCGCACGGTGATCTCACCGGCCTGGGGTGCGAGAGCCTCGCTGGTACCGACCTCGACCTTGTCGTAGCCGCCGCCGGGTTTTACGTAGATGGCCTTGCTGGTCATGGATAGGTCTCCGTTCAGGGAATAGATTGGGGTTCAGCATAGACAGGTCCGGCCTCTTCGCGGGTGAACCCGCTCCCACAGGTTGAGTGCTGGACTTGAGCTCGGAGCGGTCCCTGTGGGAGCGGGCAAGCCCGCGAAGAGGCCCGCACAGGCGACACAAAAACTCAGCCCAGCATCACCTTCAATGCCCGGCAATCGGCCGCATGCCAATCCACCAGCTCCGGCCACGGATTGTCCGGCAGGTTCACCAGCACTGTGCGCGCCCCTGCGGCCCGCCCACAGTCCAGGTCAAACCGGTAATCCCCCACCATCACCAGCTCACCCGGTGCCACACCCCAGGCATTGGCAATCTTCAGCAGCCCATCCGGGCTTGGCTTGGGCGCCGCTTCGTCACGCCCCAGAATGTGCTCCACCGGGAAGCAGTCCGCCAGGCCGATGGCCTCCAGCGTCACATGCGCCAACTCGCGGGCATTGCGGGTCAGAATGCCCAGCCGGCAACCACGCTGGGCCAGCTCGCGCACCAGTTCCACCGCCCCGGTGGCCGCCGTGGAAGCAATCGCCAGGTCACGCTCGTGCTCCAGCAGCCAGGCATGCTTGGCCGCCGCCTCGTCCGCCGGCAAGGCTGCCAGGTGGGTGAGGATGTCGTGCTCGGCCGGGATATCCAGCGCCACGCGGATGGCGGCAAAATCGTGCACGGCGACGGTCAGGGTGCCGTCCATGTCGAACACCCAGTTGCGCACCTCGCCCAGGCTCATGCCCAGTCCTTGCGGTGGCGAATCAGGCCTTCCTGGCACGACGACGCCACCAGTTGCCCGGCCTGGTTGAAAATGCTGCCGCGGCAGAAGCCACGGGCATTGCCCGCCCAGGGGCTGTCGGTGGCATACAGCAGCCACTCGTCGGCACGCAGGTTGCCATGGAACCACAGCGAATGGTCGAGGCTGGCGATCTGCATGTCACGCTGCCACACCGATTTGCCATGGGGCAGCAACGCAGTGGTCAGCAGGCCGAAGTCCGAGGCGTAGGCCAGCATGTATTTGTGCAGGGCGGGGATATCGGGCAGGTTGCCGTCGGCGCGGAACCAGGCGTACTTCACCGGGTCGCCAGCCTGGGGGTTGAACGGGTCGCGCTCGGTGACCGGGCGGATCTCGATCGGCTTGGCGCACAGCACCTTGTCGCGAATGCGTTCGGGCAACTGGTCGGCCATGGCCCGGGCCAGCTCGACTTCAGTGGGCAGGTTCTCCGGGCCGACCACCTCGGGCATCTGCGCCTGGTGCTCGAAACCGTCCTCGTCGTACTGGAACGAGGCGCTGCAGGTGAAGATCGGCTGGCCCTTCTGAATCGCAGTCACCCGCCGGGTGCTGAAGCTGCCGCCATCGCGCACGCGGTCCACCGAATACACCACCGGCAGGCTGGCATCGCCAGGGCGCAGGAAGTAGCCGTGCAACGAATGCACATGGCGTGCATCCTCGACCGTCTGGCTGGCCGCCGACAACGATTGGCCCAGTACCTGCCCACCGTACAGCTGGCGGAAGCCCAGGTCCTGGCTGCGGCCACGGAACAGGTTCTCCTCGATGGACTCGAGGCTCAACAGGTCGACCAGGTCGTCCAACACATGACTCATCGGGGGTTCTCCTAGCAAGGCAAACAGGTCTCTACAGCACTCTTATGAAGGCAAATGATACAGGGTTTGTCATTCGTGCCGGGCATGGCCATGCATTCAGGCGCGCAGGGTACGCTCCCAGTGTGCGCGGTCGATGCGGTACAGCACATGCGGGCGCAGCGGATGGCCCACGGGCAGGCGGGGGTGTTCGAAACTGCCATTCAGGTCCTGCTGCATACCGATGGCCTGCATGACCTTCTGCGAGGGCAGGTTGCTCTCGCTAGTGAACGACACCACCTCCTCCAGGCGCAATTGGGCGAAAGCACAGCGCAGGCAGGTCCACGCCGCCTCGCTGGCGAAACCCAGGCCCCAGTGGCGGCGTGCCAGGCGCCAGCCGATCTCCACCGCCGGCGCAAAATCGGCATCGAAGCCCACGTGCAGCAACCCGGTCATGCCGATGAAGGCACCGCTGTCCTTGCGCTCCAGGGCCCACAGGCCAAAGCCGTACTCATTGAAATGCCCGCGCACGCGGCCGATCAGCGCGGCTGCCTCCACGCGCGTCAGCGGCGCCGGGAAGTAGCGCATCACCTGCGGGTCGGCACACAGGGCGGCGAACTCGCGCAAGTCGTCGTCGTGCCATTGGCGCAGCACCAGCCGCGCGCTTTCCAGTTGCAGGATAGGGGTCATCGGGCGTGCTCCGGTTTTACCGTCTTGCAGTTTACAGCGTAGGCGCGGGTGCAGGTTTCACCCAGCCGGCGCAGCCGAATGCAATTTTCACACGCCCTTCACCGCCCCCCGACAGGCCTGTTGGCAGGATGCCAGCCAATACCGCCGCGCCAGCCGCGACCATGCCAACGGAGCAACGCATGCTATCGAGCAATACCCTGGGGCACCCTGCCATCCACGCCCGGCGCAAGCGACGCCTGACCCGCAAAGCCCTCGGGGCCGCCCTTGGCCTGTGCATGGTCGTGGCGGCGTTGAGCACCTGGCTGGCGACGAGGACGCACATCGTGGACCTTGGCAACGAACGACAATTGAGTGACAGCGGCCTGCTGCAGGACTGGGCCGAAGGTGCGGTGATCGTGATGATCCGCCACGCCGAGCGCTGCGACAGCGCCCCCGGCCCGTGCCTGGACGACCCCACCGGCATCACCGTGACCGGCAGCCAGGCTGCCGGACGTGTTGGCCAAGGGCTGCACCAGCTGGGCCTGAACAACGCCGATATGCTCAGCAGCCCGAAACTGCGCACACGGCAAACCGCGCATTTCATCCTTGGCCAGGCGGTGGCCAGTGAGGACTGGCTGGAAAGCTGTGACAGCCAGTTCGCCAGCGAAGCGCTGGCACACAAACGACCGGGGCATAACCTGGTGCTGGTGACCCACAACGGCTGCATCGACCATTTTGCCCGCCAGCAGAAAGTTGCGGGGGGCGAGCGTGAGAGCGGCTATGCCAGTGCGCTGTTCGTTTCGGTGGACGGCAATGGCAAGACGCGTATCCTCGGCCGCCTGAACGAACCGGACTGGCAACGGGTGCTGGCCAGTACCACGAAATAACGCCCCCTCGCGGCAAACACGCCCTGTAGGAGCGGCCTTGCGTCGCGAAAGGGCTGCGCAGCAGCCCCGGCAATTTGTGCATTTGCGCTGATACCCCGGGGCTGCTGCGCAGCCCTTTCGCGACGCAAGGCCGCTCCTACAAAGGCCGGCGCAGGCCAGGAGATTGATGCCTAGCAGGTTCTCCCACAGCAGTCTCCAGCCATGGCAAGATCAGCGCTGGCCCCGATTGCGACCCCACCCATGCCGTTGCCGCTGATCTACCACGAAGACTACAGCCCGGAGTTCCCTGCCGAACACCGCTTCCCCATGGACAAGTTTCGCCTGCTACACGACCACTTGATCGACAGCGGGCTGACCACCGACCAAGCCCTGCTGCGCCCGGACATCTGCCCCAACGATATCCTCGCCCTGGCCCACGACCGCAGCTACATCGAGCGCTACATGAACGGTGACCTGTCACGCGAGGACCAGCGCCGCCTCGGCCTGCCCTGGAGCGAGGCCCTGGCCCGGCGTACCGTGCGCGCCGTAGGCGGCTCGCTGCTGAGCGCCGAGATGGCGCTGCAGCACGGCATCGCCTGCCACCTTGCCGGCGGCACCCACCACGCCCATTACGACCACCCTGCCGGCTTCTGCATCTTCAACGACCTGGCCGTGATCAGCCGCTACCTGCTGGAGGCTGGCCGGGTACACCGGGTGCTGATCTTCGACTGCGATGTGCATCAGGGTGACGGCACCGCGCGCATCCTGCACGACACACCAGACGCCATCACCGTGTCGCTGCACTGCGAACAGAACTTCCCGGCGCGCAAGGCGCAAAGCGATTGGGACATCCCCCTGCCCCGCGGCATGGGCGACATGGCCTACCTGAAGGTGGTGGACGACGCCCTCAACTACCTGCTGCCACTCTATCGACCCGACCTGGTGCTGTACGACGCCGGGGTCGATGTGCACAAGGACGACGCCCTGGGCTATCTGCAACTGACCGATACAGGCGTTGCCGCCCGCGACGAAGCGGTACTGCGCCACTGCCTGGGCCGCGACATCCCGGTGGTGGGCGTGATCGGCGGTGGCTACAGCAAGGACCGCGCAGCCCTGGCCAGGCGCCATGGCATCCTTCATCACAGCGCAGCACGCGTCATCGGTTGTTCACAATGACTGTGGAACCGCTTGTGGATAACCTGCGGGAAAGGCGCTGCAGCCCTTTACAGGCAAGGCTTGCAGAGCACTGATCATTTTTTGAGCAGTGCTTCTGCAGGCCGCGCTGCGCTAGAATGCGCCTCTTTTCCACAGCCTGCTGCCCACCATGCCTGATCTGAGCCCCGCCTCCCCTCCCCTCGCTGTCGTCATCGGCGGCGGCCCAGCCGGCCTGATGGCCGCCGAAGCACTGGCCCAGGCGGGCCTGGCGGTCGAGGTGTTCGATGCCATGCCTTCGGTGGGCCGCAAGTTCCTGCTGGCGGGTGTCGGTGGCATGAACATCACCCATTCCGAGCCATACCCGGCGTTCGTCAGCCGGTATGCCGAGCGCCAGGGCGAAATCGCCGCGCTGCTGCACGACTTCGATGCCGACGCCTTGCGCCAGTGGATTCACGGCCTGGGTATCGAAACCTTCGTCGGCACCTCGGGCCGGGTGTTCCCCACCGACATGAAAGCCGCGCCACTGCTGCGCGCCTGGCTCAAGCGCCTGCGCGACAGCGGAGTAGTTATCCACACCCGTCACCGCTGGTTGGGCTGGAATGCCGAAGGTGGATTGCGGATTGCTTATCCACAGGGCGAGCGGGCGGTGAAGGCCGCCGTGGTGGTGCTGGCGCTGGGTGGCGGCAGCTGGGCGCGACTGGGCTCGGACGGTAGCTGGCAGCCGCTGCTGGCCGCACGGGCTGTGGATATCTCGCCCTTGCAGCCCAGCAACTGCGGTTTTGAAGTGGCAGGCTGGAGCGCGCTGCTCAAGGACAAGTTCGCCGGTGCGCCGTTGAAGAACATTGCCCTCAGCGTTCCCGGCAGCGCGCCGCGCAAGGGCGAGTTCATCCTCACCGCGCAGGGTGTGGAAGGCAGCCTGGTGTATGCATGGTCAGCGCCGGTGCGCGAGGCCATCAACCGTGAGGGCCACGGGGTGTTGCTGCTCGACCTGTTGCCGGACAAGCCTGTGGACAAGATTGCCCAGGCGCTGGCCAAGCCACGGGGTTCGCGCTCGATGGCCAAGCACCTGCACAGCCAACTGGGTATCGATGGGGTCAAGGCTGCGCTGTTGCGCGAGCTGACCGATCAGGCGACCTTTGCCGACCCTGGTGCCTTGGCGAGGGCGATCAAGGCATTGCCGATCACGCTGGTGCGCACGCGGCCACTGGATGAGGCGATCAGCAGCGCAGGCGGGGTGCGTTTCGAGGGGCTGGATGAGGGCTTGATGGTCAAGGGCATGCCGGGGGTGTTCTGTGCCGGCGAGATGCTGGACTGGGAGGCGCCGACTGGGGGGTATCTGCTGACGGCGTGCTTTGCCAGCGGCTTGCGCGCCGGGCGGGCGGCGGCGGATTGGCTCAAATCCAAAGGTTGACACTGTCCCCTGTGGGAGCGGGTTTACCCGCGAACACGGGCGAAGCCCGTGCCATGCACCGAGTCGCATTCTTCGCGGGTAAACCCGCTCCCACAGAGTCCGCGTACACTGCAAATCTACGGCTTACGCTTGCGCGCCCCACCATTGAAGCTCGGCACCTTGCGCACCGCCTTCACCGCCGGCTCCGCACTGCCTGATTCAGCACTGTCCATCCAACGCCCCAACCCGCGCTTGGCGCTGTTTTCCTTCGGCTTCTTGGGCTTCTTCGGCTTCTTGATCACCTGGCCACTGGCGTCGGTCATCGGCACCCGGTGGTCAGGGATGAAGTCCGGCTCTTCATGACGGGGCAGGGTCTGCCGGGTCAGCACTTCGATAGCCGCCAACAGCTGCACTTCATCCGCACACACCAGCGAAATCGCCTCGCCCTTGTTGCCCGCCCGCCCGGTACGCCCGATGCGGTGCACGTAATCCTCGGCAACGATCGGCAGGTCAAGGTTGACCACCAGCGGCAAGTCGTCGATATCCAGGCCGCGGGCCGCCACATCGGTCGCCACCAGCACCTGGATTTCGCGGGCCTTGAAGCTGTCCAGCGCGCGCTGGCGGGTGGCTTGCGGGCGGTCACCGTGGATACCGTCGGCATTCACACCCTCGGCCAGCAAGCGCTCCACCAGTTGATCGACGCCATTGCGGGTCTTGGCGAACACCAGCACCTGCTTCCAGCGCTGCTTGCGCAGCAGGTGGCAGAACAGGTCGACCTTGCGCTTTTTATCCACAGGTACCAGCCACTGCTTGACGCTGGTGGCCGTGGCATTGCGCGGGCTGACTTCGATGCTCAGCGGGTCGTTCAGGGCCAGCCCCGCCAGCATGCGGATCTGGTCGGAAAAAGTGGCGGAAAACAGCAACGTCTGGCGCTTGCGTGGCAGCGCGGCGTACACCGACTGCAGCTCTTCGGCAAAGCCCAGGTCGAGCATGCGGTCGGCTTCGTCCAGCACCAGGGTCTGCACCTGGTTGAACTTCACGGCGTTCTGCCGGAACAGGTCGAGCAAGCGCCCCGGGGTGGCCACCAGCAGGTCGACACCACGGCGCAGGCGCATCATCTGGGGGTTGATGCTGACCCCGCCATACACCGCGTAGGTGCTCAGCGGCAGGTTCTCGGCATACTCGCGCACGTTGTTGTGCACCTGCTCGGCCAGCTCACGAGTGGGCACCAGCACCAGCGCGCGGATCGAGTTGCTGGCCACCTTCTCGCCTTCCAGCGCCAGGCGCTGCAGCACAGGCAGGGCAAAGCCCGCGGTCTTGCCGGTGCCGGTCTGGGCCGCGGCCATCAGGTCGCGGCCGGCCAGCACGGCGGGGATGGCCTTGGCCTGCACCGGGGTCGGGGTGGTGTAGTCCAGTTGCTGCAGGGTGCGCAGCAGCGGTTCGATCAGGCCGAGTTTGGCGAAATTCATGGCAATACCGTCAGGGGGTTCAGCGAAGGCGGCAAGTTTACCGCATCACCCCTGCCTACTTGCAGATTTCGCCTGTCAACGGCTGCGCTGGCTCAGGTGCCTTGCGCCACTGCGGCAGGCCGATCAGCACCACCGCGCCGATGATCACCGCCATGGCCACACATTCTTCGGCACCAATCTGCTCACCGGCAAAGACGATGCCCAGCAGCACGGCCACTGCCGGGTTGACGTAGGCATAGCTGGTGGCAGCTGCCGGGCGCACGTGCTTGAGCAGGTACATGTAGGCACTGAACGCCAGGATCGAACCGAAGAACACCAGGTAGGCCAGTGCCCCCCAGCCGGCAGCGGTCGGCATCTGCGTCATGCGCTCACCAGACAGCACGCTGCCGAGCAGCAGCACAGCGCCACCAACCAGCATTTCCGCGGCGCTGGCCATGGGCCCCTGGGGCAGCGGCAAGGTCTTGCTCCACACCGAGCCGAATGCCCACGACGCTGCCGCAAAAATGATCAGCGCCGCGCCAATCGGGCTTGCCTGCAGGTTGGAGCCCAGGTTCAGCAGGCCGATACCCACCAGCCCGAGGGCGATCCCCGCCCACTCCAGCTTCGAATTGCGGTGCCCGAACAGCAGGCCGAACAGCAAGGTGAACAGCGGCACCGTCGCCACCGCCAGTGCCGCCACGCCCGAGGCCACACCGGCATGCTCGGCCACGGTCACGCCACCGTTGCCACAGCTGAGCAGCAGGAAACCGATCGCCCCCGCAGCCCGCCACTGCGGCCAGGTCGGTGCCGGCACACCGCGCCAGCGCAAGAAGCCATACAGCAGGCCCCCGGCAATCAGGAAGCGCACCCCGGCCATGAGCATCGGCGGCCAGCTCTCGACGCCTATGCGAATGAACAGGTAGGTGGAGCCCCAGACCAGGTACAGGGCCAGGAATGCGCCAATGAGCAACAACGGGAAGCGACGGGAGGCAGGCATGGGAAACACTCGAAATCCGTTTACGGGTGATTCAGTTTAAGGGCGTGCCTGGGTAAAGATAAGTTACAAAACCGGCTCAAATGAGCGGCACAATTTTGGGGCGTTGGGTTTGGGAGTTGTGTCGCCTGAAAGATCGAGCGCCGCCCGCGCGGCGCTTCGCAGCACAAGGCTGCTCCTACATTTGTTTCGGGCCAATTATTCCTGAGGCGAAAGCACGCGGCCCCTCTGGTGTCCACCTCGATATCGTGCCGGACAAACAAGGCGATCGCGTGCGCTCGTACAGGCGTGACTGGCCGGAAACAGATGTAGGAGCAGCCTTGTGCTGCGAAGCGCCGCGCGGGCGGCGCTCGATCTCCCAGGCGGCACAATACCCAAGGCGATCACCTGCTAGCCCTTAACAATACTTCGCCAAGACCTCACGAACCTTGGCGGCCGGGGTTTTCTGCAGGCGGCAGAGCAGGTCGTGCGAAAGCTGCTGTACACCGTGGCTCTGGCGCAGCACGCCAGCCAGATGTTGCAGCAGGTTGGCGGCCATTTCGGCATCGGCCATGGCACGGTGCGCGGTACCGGTATCCGGCAGCCCGGCCCAGCGGGTCAAGGTGCCCAGCTTGTGGTTCGGTGCCGCTGGCAACAGGCGCCGTGACAGCAGCAGGGAACAGGCGAAGGCCTGGCTGCGGCTACGGCCGATGCGGCTCAGTTCGTAGTCCCAGAACTTCTGGTCGAAGGCGGCATTGTGTGCCAGCAGCGGGGTGCCACCAACGAACTCGGCCACCTCATTCATCACCTTGTCCACCGGCGGCGCACTGCGCAGCATGGCGGTGGTGATGCCAGTGAGCCCGGCGACGAAGGCCGGTACCGGCACACCCGCGTTCATCAGGCTCTGGTAGCGCTCGACGATGCGCCCGCCCTCCAGCATCACCACCGCCACCTCAGTGGCGCGGCAGCCGGCGCCGGGGCTGATGCCGGTGGTTTCAAAGTCGATGACAGCGATACGTTCCATGAAAAATCTCAGTGTTTTAGCAACAGCGCACCCTCGATGGGCACATAGCGGGTGGCAGCACGGATCAGCGACAGTGCGGTAAGCCCGGGCACACCATACACCACTGCCTCGGTGCCATGGCGCTGTATCACCCGCTCCAGCAGCAGGTCGAAATCGCCGTCGCCGGAGGCCAGTACCACTTGGTCGACGCGGCTGGCGGCGTCGATCACATCCAGGGTGATACCCACATCCCAGTCACCTTTGGCCGAGCCATCGCTGCGCTGGATGAAGGGCTTGAGGCGCACATCGAAACCGAGATTGCGCAGGATCTGCTGGAACTGCTGCTGCTTGCTGTCACCACGGTCGATGGCATAGGCCACGGCCTCGACGATCTGGCCTTCGCGGCTGACATCGGCCCACAGGGCGGTGTAGTTGAAATGGCAGCCGTGGGCCTGGCGCACGGTGTAGTAGAGGTTCTGCACATCGGCGAACAGCGCGATCTTTTTCACCTTGGAACCCCTTGGTCGGCCTGGAATGCTGGGGGCTGCCTTGCAGCCCTTTCGCGACACAAGGCCGCTCCTACAGGGGTTCGCGTACCCTTGCAGGAGCGGCCTTGTGTCGCGAAAGGGGCGCAAAGCGCCCCCAAAATTGCCAGCAGTATGCCAGACCTGTCAGACGTACGAATCGTCGTCCGAGAAGAACCCGCCATCATCGCTGCCATAATCGCTGTCGGCATAACCACCCTGGTCGCTGCCCCAACCACTGTCGTCAGCCACCTGCTGCTGCGCCCCCGAGTCGTTCCAGCCTCCGCTGTCGCTGGCCGGGGCCGGCTCTTCCTTGATCACCTCGACCACCTCCTCCGGCTGCGAGTTGTGGTTGAACAGGCTGCTGATGCCCTGCGCCAGCAACACACCACCCGCCACACCGGCCGCAGTCTGCATCGCACCGCCGAGGAAGCTGCTGGCACCACTGCGTGCCGGCGCAGCGCCAAAGGCAGGCTGCTGCGCTTGTGGCTGGGAAAAGCCCGGCGCCGACGGCTCACGCCAGCCACCGCCGGATGCCACGGGGGCTGCAGCGGGACGCTGCGGTTGCACGGTCGGGGCCGCATTGCGCCCAGACGAACCAAAGATGCTGGACAGGAAACCACCACCGCCATTGCTCGGCGCGCTGCTGGCACGGGCGGCCTCGGCCTGGGCACGGGCCTGCTTCAGTTCGGCTTCCAGTTGCTTGTTCTGCTCGTCGAGGCGCTTGATCGCTGCCTCCTGCACCAGGATCGCCTGGGCCATGTAATAAGGCGCCGCCGGCTGCTGACGCACATGTTCCTCGATGCATGCCTGGGCCTGCGCATCACGTGGCTGGCTCGGGTCCTCGGCTTGCTTGAGGCGGCCGAACAGGCCGTCGATCAGGGTTTGTTCTTCAGTATTCATGGGGCGACCTCGTGGGGTAGCGGACAACGGACAGCGTCAAAGATGGGGCGTACAGGCGTGGGATTCAATCACCGGTGGCGTGAAACTTTTTTCAGCAAGTGACAGCCCCAGGCCTGCTTTGGGCTAAAGTTATGCCCCTGTTTTTACTGCCATGCGATGTAGACCGATGAACCCGCTGAGCGTCCTGCGCGACTCCCTGTACTTCTTCCGCCGCCACCTGCCGAACATCCTCCAGCTGTGCCTGCCGCTGGTGGTGCTGGAAGCCTTGCTCACCCAGCTGCTGTACCGGCAGATGGGCGACCAGGCATCGCCGGCCTACGGCATGCTGATCAGCCTGCTGTTCTACCCGCTGTACAGCGCCGCGCTGATCCTGTACCTCGACACCCGCAGCAACGGCCAGGAAATCGCCAAGCGCGACCTGTTCGCCCGCGCCCTGCAATTGTGGCCGCAGCTGGCCCTGCTGATACTGATCAGCTCGCTGCTGATCATGGCCGGCCTGGCGCTGTTCATCTTCCCGGGCGTGTGGATCATGATCAACCTGGTGTTCGCCGAGTACCTGCTGGTACTGCGCGGCCGGCCGGTGGTGCAGTCGATGCGCGACAGTGCAAGCATGACCACTGGGCACTTCATGCGCATCATGATCTGTGTCGTAGGTGTGCTGGCGCCGATCTGGTTGATCGACGGCCTGCTGCTGATGGCCTTCCCCGAGCCATCGCCCGGCATGGAGCTGGCCATGGACAGCCTCAGCGGCTTCCTGCAGTTGTTCAGCACCGTGGTGCTGTACCGCCTGTTCATGTTGCTCGAGGGTGAAGCCAGTACCTGAGCGAGGAATAAAACCTTCGTTCCACTTGGTCGCCTCCCAGCCTTGCTCGTCCATACAGCGCCAATGAACAAGGAAGCACTTCAAGCTTTGGCCCGGCCCGCCGCCTTACTACTGTACCCACGCAGAGGGAGCTCACCTCCCTCATTGGTGGAGAACAGTCATGAGTAACAGCATTACCAACTGGATCGCAGAAGCAAAATCTTTCAAGGCGCACATACATTGTCAGTCGGCATGGAAATACTGGGACGACACCCAAGCCAGGTACAAAGACATAATGACTTTCGACTCACCGGGGATAGATGAACCAGTCCGGCTGAGCGACGCTTCCGGGTTCGGCCTGGAGGAGGGCTGGCTGATCACCGGACGCCAAGCAGCGCCCACCACGTTCAACATCGAATACCACTCCGAGACTACGGATCGGATCCATGTCTACATCAACGGCACGGGCACCGACAGCGACAGAAAGGTCGAGATCAGCCGCAACGGCTATCTTGGCTTGTACCGAACCAACTCACCGGTCGACCTGATAAAACTCGAACCGCTGGAATGGGGCCCTGACACACTGCGCTGCCGCCTGCGCGACCATACGGGCCGTACCGTGAAAACGCTGTATCACATGCCTCCGGACAGCAATGTCTATCTGAATACGAACGATGGCGACATTGCGACATTTCTTATCACGCGCCAATAGCTGTCAGGTTGCCCCTGGAAAACCCGAGGTACACTGCCATGCGATATCAGGTACCTCTGGGTTTGGCCCGTGCCGTCGCCTCAGCCACTAGCGGGTCATCCGGCCAGTAATGAGTGGTACCAAATGACTGCTCTTAAGATTGACACCCCCTGCCTCCAGGAAAATCAGGGGCTAGCTCAATCGGGGTGCGACGGTGGTTGACTGTCAATTTCCTCACCATTGATTGACTGAAATCACCCTCCCCTGCCATCACGATTGACACCCCAAAATCACCCTCCCTTCCTGCTTCGTGCCGACCATTGACACCATCCCTAATGCGCATGGAAAGCCGGTAAAGCCAACAAGGGTGTTCAGCGCAGCTTAGCAACCTCGCAGAGGTGTGTAGTCATCAAGCATCGCCGAGGCCCCAAAGTAGCCTCGCCACCACCGACGTTAGTCTCTACTTTCTACAGAACCATCTCGCTATACTTCATGAAATGGCACAGTGCCGCCATGGCTTCTTCAGGCCTTGATCTGGCTCATCGACATAGTAGAAGTGGCGAATTCAGCGCAGCTAAAAAGTGTCTGCCAGACCCCACGCCGCTGCGACGGATGCAGCGGGAGGATTTCAGAGGCCACGGCCCCTTTGGATATTTGAGTTATGGATGGCGTTACTTTCAAGCAAGCCGGTCAGTACGCAATGTGCTGTATTGAGAACCTGTCGGACGAGCTCATAACGGCTCTACGGGACAACCTGACTCGAATTTGTCATGGCGCCGACCTGGGTAGCCGCAACATGGTCATCTTCAAATATGAGGCCACCCTGAAGTCGTTTTGGGATCGCTACTCCACCAAGGATCTCAACACCCGGACTGGCATGCTTGGCGAGCTACTTGCCCACGTCATCATCCTTAAAAAACTCGACAGTTTCGATGTGGTTTCTCCATTCTTCAACATGGAAGAAAAGCACATTCGAAAGGGTTTCGACCTCGTTCTCTACGAGTCCACTTCCAATGAAGTATGGATCACAGAGGTAAAATCAGGAGGGGCTGGTAAAAAGACCTCGTGCGCGGCCACCAAGGCATTACTGGCGAAGGCTCGAGACGATCTCAAGGGTCGCCTTGCTGAGGCAGAAATGAACCATTGGCTCAACGCCATGAACGCCGCCCAGAAGTCCATTAATGACAAAACCCGTTACAAAGAATCTGTGCTAGAAATCCTTGGCATGGAAGGCGAAAAAGCATATGGAAACTCTGCTGTAGCCTCTGACAACAACGTTGTTTTGGTTTCAGCACTCTTCAACGATGCTACTCAAAAAGTGGAAGAAGCGACCATTTCAGGCTTCACGGACAGCCTTTTGACTACGCCAATATTTAAAACAGTTTTGGTGCTATCCATCCAAAAAGGAACACTTCAAAAGCTTGAGGACTTCCTTCGCACAGAGGCAGGATGCTAAATGCAAGAGTTAACCATCAAGGAATTGGCCAAGACCCGTTTCAAAGACATCTACCTAGAGCTTCTCCGTGGAAGCCAGATGTCAGATGGGGATATCGTGAAGCTTTTGGCGATTGCAGTCCTGCTACTCAACCATCACGCGCCCGAGATCAAACGCCTTGGTTATCGAATCACGCTGTTCTATGGAAACCTGACTGGCCGATATGAGCCGCTTTATGATGTAGCTGTTAATAGCGGCCTATTGCCGGTTACTGCTGTGATTGGTAAGTCGTTCGAACAAGATGAGCGACTCAGCAGGTCTTTCATTCAAAACATTGTGAGCAGTTACGTAGACACATTCCGTGACCAGGGTATGGTGCTGACGGAGCAGCAGGACACGCTGAGAGTCTTCGTCCAAGATGAGTACGAGAACTCTTCGGTTGTTATCGCTCCGACCTCCTACGGAAAGTCCGAGCTCATCATCAAGTCAGTAAAAGACAACCCCTCTAAGCGCATTCTCATTTTGGTGCCATCAAAGGCACTTCTAGCGCAGACAAAGAAGCGTTTGATTTACGCGGACATCCCAAAGCTGGGCAAGGTTGTCACCCACCCTGAAATGTTCTCGCCCGAGCGAAACAACCGGGCTTTTGTCCTTACTCAAGAGCGCCTTAATCGCTTACTTAATGAATATAGTACCCTCAAGTTCGACATGGTTTTCGTGGACGAAGCTCACAACCTTCTCCAAGGCGATAGTCGCAATGAGCTTTTGGCCACAATGCTATGCATCCTGGGGGCCAGGAACCCTAAGACTTCATTCAAGTTCCTGACCCCTTTCCTTTGTAACGAACTCAACGTCCGAGTGCGTTACCTCGACATGACGCCCAAAGGTTTCAGGGTTGACGAATACATTAAATCCGAGCGCTTCTACACTCGGGATTTCAGAACTGGCAAGAATGACGGAAAGCTCAAGCTTTACGACCATTTCCTCAATCAATGGTTAGAGATAGAAAGAAAGTACAAGAGCGGCTTCGATCTCATCAAGGGCGAGTCGCTGGCCAAAAATATTATCTATGGCAATACCAAAAAGAAAATTGAGCAGTTCGCACTTGAGCTCGCTGAGACGCTGCCTAACATCGAGTGCCCATTGGTTCAAACAGCTTGCGATGAGCTTGAAGATGCGTTCGACAAACGATATCGACTGATTTCGTGCCTGCGGAAAGGGGTGATGTACCACCACGGCTCCATCCCTGACACCATCCGACTGTACTTGGAAAACCTGTTCCACCAGTCCAAGGCCATGAAGTATCTGGTTTGCAACTCCACTCTGCTTGAAGGGGTAAACCTCCCTATCGAACGACTTTTCGTCTTCGATTATTCGAAGGGTCGAGGGAACCTCACCTCGTCGCAATTTAAGAACCTGGTTGGGCGTGTGAATAGGTTCAGCGAGGTGTTTGCGCCCGAAGCAGGAACCACCCTCAAAAAGCTTGAATCGAGCATCTACTTGCTGGGGATGGACGGCTACACGAACAAAAAATCTAACCTCCAGACATTTTACGAGAAAGCGGTCAACGTCTCGAAGGTTGATCAGGACAGCGTTAGTAACGTTCTCCTTGAAGCGACCACCATATTGGAGGGCGAGGTGGCTGACCGCCATCGTGACGCTGTATCAAGGCTGGAGAACCTTCAGCCAGGGGTAGTCACTGGTCAAGAATGCAAGTACGTGAAAACGAAGGTTGGCCGGTTACTGATTGCCAACAGCGTAAGCGAGATCGATGTCTTCACCTCTGAGGAGGAGATAGACGACGCCATCAGCATGTCGGTTGATGCGAACGGCATGATCGACAACGCCGACCGCCTGCTGCTGGAGATCAAGACCTGCTTCATCGACAAGTTCGATGACAAGCGAAAATACAGCGACCTGAAGCGCCTCCAGAACAAAGCGACGATTGATTTTTACGCCATGTTCCTAGACTGGAAGCTTAAAAAAAATAGCGTTAAGCAAATCCTGAGATACACGCTTAAATACTGGAGCGAGCTCCCTGAAAAGAAAGGCACTGACTTTGTTTACGTCTCGAACTGGGGCGATACCAAATATGGTGACAGCCACTATACTTACTGGGTCAGAATTTCAACCAAGAACGACGTAGAAAAAGTCAACCTCGCTATCGTTCGCCTGAAAGAAGAAGATGACTTCTTCGACAACAAGATTTTCAAGTTTGTAGAAGTTTTGAATGGTGTTGGCGCTGTTGACCCCGGCTTTTACAAGCGCATCAAGTATGGCACCACCGACGATGCAAAAATTAAGCTGATCCGAGAGGGCTACAGTCGCGGGCTGGCTGAGCTGTTGCTGGATCGATACCCACGGTATGTTCGCCTCGACAATAATGGCGAAATCGAAGTCAGCTCAAGGGTCATCGGGCTCATGAGGGAAAATGAGGAGAGCGACCTGCTCATCTTTGAAGCCCAGATGAACCTGAAAGCCATTCCAGAATCAGTGGCGTAACGCTGACGGGCTGGATGAAATCGAGGTCAGCCCAGTAGGTTCATGATTGGACTACCGGATGGCGATCTCCAAAGCCCTTCTGCGAAGGGTTTTGGCTTGCCCCCTCCGGGGGACGGCTCTCGTGAACCAAACCCCGGCTGCGCCCGGTTTTGGCCCTACGGGCTTCCATCCTCAAGCCTCTGGCCCTTCCTGGGCCGGCGCGCTCCGCTTGCGCTCGCTCCTGATACCCGAGCCCCCGCCAAGACCCCTCCCCGAAACCAACCTGGCGATGCCCTTCCCGCAGGATCTTGCGGAGTGAATTTGCCTGACCTATGATCAGGCCAGGCGGTGATGGTCGCCTGGCGCCTGTTTCGCGAAGCAATAGCCCATCGTAGATACACCCTTTCGTTTTACATCGGCATGTCCCTAACCAGGCGCTGCCCGGTGAACAGGCAATCGGTAACCAAAGCGTCGAATGGTTTTGGAGACTTTGCTATGTCCGATTTTTCCCCTCTCAGCATCATCAAATCGCAAGCCAAGCAGCATGCTCGTGAACACGACATGAAGCTTTCTGCTGCCCAAGAAGCGCTTGCGCGTCAGGCAGGGTTCGAGGAGTACCACGAGCTTGTTGTCGTCGCCCGGCGAAACCCCACGGATCCTCGGCTGATGCTCGCCGCCTTTGGCGTGCGTGATTTCAAGGACGCGATTGACGAGGACGATGTGTTCTCCGAGCTGGATCAAGAGCTGAATCACATGCTGTCCGGCGCGATGGACGAGACTAACGCCAGTGAGTTCACCATCGGTGAATGCGAGGTGGAGTCAGCCGCCTATGACGATGCGACTGGAGTACTCAGGTTGGGCATGTCTATCGACTGGGAAGGCAAGCAGGATCCTGACCGTGTGTACTACGGCAGGGTTTTCTTCCTCAAGGCGGATGTTGACCTGATTCGGCGGGACGGCAGGTGGTCGCTCGGGGAAGACGGTGTTTCCATCACCGGGAGCGAAACGGATGCAGACCGTGATCGCAGGACTGAATGGGAGTACATGGAGCACCAGCAGGCCGCTGAAAGCGAGGAGCACCGCCCCAGCATGAGCATGGCGCAAGCGCTGGCCAATGAGCTGAAGATATCGCTGGAGGATGCGGAGCTTCTGGCAGACGCCGAAGTAACCGCGAACACCTCGGATGGCGGGATGATCTACAGCTATTGGGTGGACGTTGAGCCGTATGCCGAGGGAGCCCTGCGAGATGATCTGCTGGCCCGATTCGGCACCTTGGAGATCGAGCTGAACGTCAACTTCTTCGACGACATCCATCCTGAAATGTGAGTGAACTGGGGGTGGCTGGCTTCGGATGCTGGCCACCTTCAACTCCGTCCTTACCTTCTTCGCCGCGGGAGGCATCAACATGCAGGTGATCAGCGCAACGCAGGCAAGGCGGCGTTTCCGGAGAATCATGAAGCTCCTGCAGCAGGGGCACTCGTTCGTGATCACCAAGAACGGTAAGCCGGCCTGCAAGCTAGTGCCGCCCGAAGCGCCGTGACATGCGCACGGTGCGGGGGAAAATCCGCAAATAAATCCGAAAAAACCAGGAGACTTCCTCGCTGTAAGCCAGGCGTGGCGAGGGCTCTAGGGTTTTCTTGAATCCGCAAATTTGCTGGCTCGGCCCTGCGGGCGCAGCTGTCGTGCACCAAACCCTGGCTGCGCCCGGTTTTGGCCCTACGGGCTTCCATCCTCTCGCCTCTGGCCCTTCGGGCCGGCGCGCTCCGCTTGCAAATTTGCCAACAAACGCAAAGACCACTGCGATCCACTAATGGACTGACTGCCCAAGCGTGCCAGCCTTGTGCAACTGGTAGTCGATAACGGTTTGATACAGGTGATCAGCCTCAAGACGGAGTCTTTCGATCTCCTCGGCTGGTCGCCCTTCATCCACAGCCTTTTGATGGGCACGGACGGCTTGGAGAGCCTGCTGCAAGAGCGGCTCGCCGGCCTCTGCCATGCCCAGGATAGTTCTCTTCATCGCGACCTCTTACTGCGATGGGCGCTCAGGTGCTCAAGCTCCTGGTGCCACACGGCCACGAACTTCTCGAAGTCGCGCAGATAGGCCCCCTCTGCCAGGCGGGTAGACCCAACACTCGCCGCTTGGAAACGCTGCAGCCATGGCTCGGGGATGCTGTCCTCGACGACCAGCTGAACGCCGTTGTGGAGCTTCGTGGTGACGACATCCACGAGCTCCTGGGCCGAGAGCTGATCACCGCTCACGACGCCCTGCAGGCCCTGTTCAACCTCGTCGAGTTCAGTCAGCGCCTTTTCAGCACGAGCGTCCCCAGGCTGTAGATCGGCAAGTGCCCACAGCGCTCTGCGCCTCGCGATCTCCAGGCTCCGCAGCCGATAATCAATCGTCACGACATTTCTCCCTGCTGCAGATGGACGTCACAGGCCAAGTTCGACTTCTAACTGCGATCCCCGCAAGGTACGGGTGAGCTCGCCTCTCGGCAGTCTTGCCAGGATCCCATCGGCGAGGTCATTGGCGTGCCGGGCGTACAACGTGACAACACCTGGTACAGGCACGCGATCCGGAACGAGGGCCCCGACTCGCACCTGGGCAATTTTCAGTATATTCACGACATCTGCGGGCAGCGTGTCGGTCGACAGGTGCTCGACGGTCGGCCTTGTGGGAGGGCTCGCTCCGTCCCACAGATCTACAATCGTTTCCAACAGCTTTTCGGGGCCGAAATACGCCAAGGCGATTTCCCACAGGCAGCCTTCCTGTGACAATTTCAGGCGGGCCCTAGTCATTGCAGAGGTTCCAACAGATGAGGCTCTTTCTCGATTGTGAGTTCACTCAGCTCACCGCGCAGGCAAAGCTGATCTCCCTGGCTCTGGTTGGCCAGGATCGCCGGGAATTCTACGTGGAAGTGATCGACGCGTGGCGAGAAGAAGACTGCAGTGATTTCGTGAAAGAGATCGTACTGCCGCAGTTGTGGGATGGTGAGTACGCCATGCCAATCATCGAGGCCAGAGCGGCGCTCCTGCGGTTCCTGGCAACCTACGACGAACAGCTCGAAATTGTCACTGACGCACCTGACTACGACTGGGAGCTGTTCTGCGAGCTCGCCTATGACGATGGGAAATGGCCCCAGAACGTCAGGAATTTCCCCACCGATGCCACGACCCTGACCACGACGAACGATGGGGAAGAACTGCCTCACCATGCCCTGCTCGACGCCAGGATCATCGCAAGCATGTTCACAGCTACAGCGTAACCATCTCACGCTCAATGGATTGCCTGAGGTGCTCGGGCATGTTGTTGCAGACGTGGAAGTCGACTGGCACCCCCACCATGGCCTGGAGCTCATCCTCGAGCTCGGCGATGTCGAACAAGGAAATTTTGCCGGCCATTGCTGGAGGTATGGTGGCAAGCAGGTCGAGGTCACTCCCTTCGTGATCATCGCCTCGAGCGGCAGAGCCGAAGAGTTTGGGCTCAATAAAGCCATAGGCCTCGATTAGGTGCCGGATGTCCCCTTCCTTGCCTCGTATCGCGTCAATGGGCCTCATACCTTTTTCCTTGAAACAAGGTCTTTCTGGTTGAGTGAACAGACCGATTCGCCTTGGCAGATGCTCACCGATGGCCCCGGCGTATCGGCATTTTGATGCTCGTCTTTCCGGAGCTCAAACTGCTCGTTAGACTCGGTATCACGCGTTCGACGACCAGGCGACACCGACCACTTTTTTGATCAGGGACGATACCACTATGCCTTCCATGCGCCCCTCGCAGTACGCCATGCAACAGCGTACCGACGATGACCCTTTCCTCCTGTTTGAACGTGAAGAGTACCTCGGTGAGTTCGAGGAAGATGTACCCTCCCCGCACCATGCAGACAGTGGGTTTGAGCCTGAAGATGACATTGAGGACTATGGAATTTCACGTGTGTTCTACAGCGATGTGCCGCTGCCGAACGACTCGCCGGATTGGCACCTGATACTGGAAGTGACTTCGGAAGATCTGACGATCTACCCCATCTACGCCCGGTCGGGCCATGCGAGATACGGCAAGCCAAAATACGACAGCATCAAGTCGATCAGGATAACTCGTTCGGTCTACCGGCCATACACCCATCCTGGCAACGAATACGATCTCGAATTGTTGCTGGGCTCGCTCCCTGAAGGTTTCGCGAAAGACTGGCGGCACGGTCTGGGGTTGCTCTACGAGTACCGCTTCATCGTTCAGGCAGTGGCCAGCATTCAAGGGGTGGAAATCATCATGCTGCACGGCCAGGATGGCCGAAACGACACCGTGGTGGAGGGAGAAACCTATCTCCTGGGGGTTGAGCAGTTCCAGCGTTTGAGGAAGCATCTGGATCGCCTGACGCAGCGTCATCAACGTGAGACTGCGGAAGACAAAAGGTTGGTCTGCTATGCCGGCCTGCTACACAAAGCTTCACCTGAGAATTACCCAGCAAGAGCAAGGCGACTTCCTCCTGACTTCCTTGCCAACCTTGTGGCTCTGGGATCCGGGCCAACTCGCCTTTCCCTGAAGGATCAAAAGCAGGCGGCGGCTCTTGCTCAGCAGAGCGTGCCGGCGCTCGCAAAAACTGCCCGACGTACTCTGTACAACCTCAAATCGGAAATCGAGCTCGTCACCCTCGGGCAACTCATCGCAGCGTACCGAAGCATGCTGGACGGCAACGCCAACGAGAACAGGTGGCAGCGTTTCCTCAGTGAAAACTCGTTCGTTCTGGATATGGCGTTCGGGTATCCCGTGAAGTTGATTGCAGAACAACCCTATGTCGGTGGCAAGGACATCAATGGGCAAGGAGGCCAGTATTCCGACTTCGTGATGGCGGCAAAGGCCACTGGGAATCTTGCTCTGATCGAAATCAAACACCCTCAGCACGAGCTACTGGGGAAACCCTACCGCAAGACCTACGTCCCCTCTTATGAACTCAGTGGATCCGTGGCTCAGGTGATCAGCCAGCGGAGCGTTCTACAGAAGAACATCCTTGGGCTGACCGAAGATCTCGATGAGCGCGTCCACGCACATGCTGTGGCGGCCATCGTCATCATCGGGCGCAATCCAACAAAGGTCGTTGAGCAGCGTGCCTTTGAGCAGTACCGCAACAGCTTGAAGGATGTCCTGGTGATCACTTTCGATGAAATGCTGGAACGGCTCGAAGCCATTCACAAAGCCTTGGCACCGAAGCCCCCAGTTGTCCTTGAGCCCATTAGCGACGAAGACCTGCCCTTCTAGACTGCCGTACCGCGAGCACAATGAAGTCGCCTTCAGCGTTCGCCGAAAGGCTGGGCTTCAGCCCACGAGACAAAGGCCGTCACTGGATCGGTACGGTTGATGCGGTACAGGAAGCGTTAAGTCGCTGATAGACGGGGCGCGCTCGGCCCAGCGGCTCAATGGCCGTTATCAGCGGGCATGCCAAAGGCCCGGAGTTGGTAATCCGTGACGGCTTGGAAGCTATGCTCCGCCAGAAGCCTCAGTCGCTCCAGCTCAGCCCCCGCGACTCCGTCAGCCTGAGCTTGGTGATACACCTTCAGCGCCTCAACGGCCTGGCTGTACAGAGGGTCATCAGGCAACAACACCTTGCTGAGGTCTTTCTTCATCACCCTCTCCGCTTTGTCTGACCTACCCCTTTGCGATTGGGTTGCAGTTAGCGAGCTCGGTCAGATAAGCCTGATGATCCCGGACAACCGTGTCCAACGTCTCCTGGTTTAGGAACGGTGGGCGTGGACGGGCCATCTTGCGTTCGTAGGAGCTCGGGGGAGTCTTCTTCGGCTCATGGAAAATTTGTCGAGTCACTCCAACGAATCTCAGGCAGGTCGGTTGAGGCAAGCATACATCGACATCCCTTCACCATGGCTATCCCGCACTGTTCCGTGCCAGCATTACTCGACCTAGGAAGCGTCATCAGAGAAAGATAGTCGATGAAGAATGTGAGGCTCATACGACATGGCGAGAGCGCCGCGAACGCAGGCCAGCCTACCAGGGATCACGCGAGTATTCCCCTCACCGCAAAAGGGCTGGAGCAAGCCCATATGGTCGCTAGGTCATTCACCAGAGCCCCTGATCTCATCGTTGCTTCTCCGTTTCTTCGCGCCCAGGCAACCGCTCATGTGACGGCAGCCCTCTACCCCGCTGTTGCCTTCGAAACCTGGCCGATTCAGGAGTACACGTACTTGGCGCCGGCCCGATGCGTCGATACCACGATTTCACAGCGACGCGGCTGGGTTGAGGCCTACTGGTCAAAGGCTGATCCGACTCTCTGTGATGGAGAAGGTGCGGAGTCATTTCTTGATTTCGTGGCCAGGGCTATGCATTTCCTTGACCGACTCGCAGAGCAACCGGCCAATGACATCGCGGCGTTCGCGCATGGTCAGTTCATCAACACAGTGGTTTGGCTACTCGAGCGTAAGCATAGGGAAATCGATGGCGGAGCAATGCGTGATTGGCGGGAATATGAGATCGCCAACCACGTGGAAAACGGCCAGGGATATTCCATCTACAGATGCTCAGGCCAATGGAGAATCGGTCAGTGAGGAAGCGGGTGACCTCCCCAAAACCGTAGCCCAAAAAATTAAATCGGATTACCTGCTCGAAGGTGGATGGTTGATCGGATGACACTGGACTGGCGATCCCAATCAACAGAAACGCAGAGGTTATCCATGATCAAGAAGACCGTTTCCTTCGCCTGGACAGCTGGTGGTGACTCCTACCACTTGCAGCAGGCTCGTAAGAAGTTCTCGGAGCCCGAGTACCTGAACGCTCTGGCCCAGGCTATCCAGGACGTGAAACCCGGCACCTGCTTCCGTGACGCTATGCGCCAAGCCATCACGGTGGATGAGTACACTGTCGGCGTGCTCGGCGGCCAGGAACTGGGCAAACGCACTCGGGCAATCCTCGAAGACCAACCTGCCGCCGCTCCTGCCCGGTAATCAGATATGGGAAAGATGATGAGTGACAAAGGACAAGAGAGGCTTGCTCAAGGGTATCTCGCTCGAAAAGATCGAGCAGTTCAAAGCATCCAAGAAATACTAGGCCTCGACAAGCAAGCGTATCAAAACTGGCTTGACAGCATGACGGCAGATGACAGCTCTACCCACGACGAGGAAGTCGGACGGTACATGGAGCTTTGCACGATCATGTATGCCCTACACCCACAATGGTCGAGCCAGCTCCTACTGGCGGCGCCAGAGGTCACGCCAGGGAAGGATCAGTCGAGTTACATTGGCCCGCTGGGAGCATTCCTCCACGGAGCCATCAGGGATGGCAAACCTCTCGCTCAGCATCTGCGTGACGCAGCTGATCAGATCTCCAAGCTGAATGACGCGAGGCGGCGTTTCCTGGTGGAACGCTACTTACAATAAACCGTCCAAAGCTCATCCATCTTGGTGGTGAAGCTCTGGCTCATCATTTCTCGCCGCATGCCCCAAGAAGGATTGATTGGCACGCTTGCCAGGCGCATGGTGCCGCGCCCCCACCGGGCATTCACGGTATCCAGGACACCCATGAGTTTTTCACTCGCCTCAGGCTGTGAGGCTGTGAAGAGGTCACCTGTGATCTCCCCACGCTGGCTCAGGTCAAGCAACAGCACCTCCGCCTTGCTGTATCGGAAACCCTCACGGTAAACACGCGCCACACCCTCTAGCGCTGCCTTGGTTAGCAGGCGAGTGTCATCGGTGGGGTACGGCAGCTCAACAAGCACCCCATTCGCGTATTTCGCCTCGTCGGGATTGAACATACCCGTGCGAATGCTTACCCGAAGGCGCTTGCAGAGCGAATTCTGGGCACGGAGCTTTTCTGCAGCCCTGGACGTGTAGGTGGCCACCGCCTCTTTGATCGGAGCCAGCTCGGTGAGGCGGGTACCGAACATACGGCTGCAGCAGATCTCCTTTTTGGGTGGGTCAGGCTCGTCCAACTCGAGGCACGTGGTGCCGGCCAGCTCCCTGGCTGTCTTCTCCACTACCACGCTGAACTGCTTTCGGAGCGACCAGGCGTCGGTATGAGCAAGCTCCCAAGCGGTGCGGATATCCATAGCCGCCAGGTGGGCGGAAAGGCGACGGCCAATGCCCCAGACGTCCCCTGCATCGCACTTCTTGAGTACCCAGTTGCGCTTTACCTCATCGCGCAGGTCGACCACACCACCGGTGTGGTTCTGCCACTTCTTCGCAGCGTGGTTTGCTAACTTTGCCAGGGTCTTCGTCGAGGCAATACCAACGCCGACCGGGATACCTGTACGTCGATAAACTTCAGCTCGGATCTGCCGCCCCAGGCGCTCGAGGTCGCCAGGCATGCCGGTGAGCTCGGCGAAGGCCTCGTCGATGCTGTACACCTCTGCTGCTGGCACCATTGACTCAATGACGGTCATTACCCGCTCGCTCATGTCGCCGTAGAGCTCGTAATTCGACGAGCACGCGACGATACCGTGCTTACGGAGCTTGTCCTTAATCTGGAAGTACGGCTCACCCATTTTGATCCAGGGCTTGGCATCCGCCGACCGAGCTATCACGCAGCCATCGTTGTTACTGAGAACGACGACTGGCTTGGTGCGAAGGTCGAGGCGAAACACACGCTCACAGCTCGCGTAGAAGCTGTTGCAGTCGATGAGGGCAAAGACCCGCTCAGGCTTTGTCATGGCTGCGCACGCTGTAGGTGACAACACCCCACACCTGGAGTTCTTCGCCTTCGAGGAGATACCGGGATGGGTAGCGCGGGTTTTCCGACTTGAGTACCACCTGGCTCCCATCCCTTGCCAGGCGTTTGCAAAGTGGCTCGCAGTTCACAGCAGCAATGACGATGTGCCCAGGCTCCGCCTCGATGGAACGATCAACGATGACCAGGTCACCTGGGTAAATGCCCGCTCCGATCATACTGTCTCCTTCAACCCGGACGAGATAGATATGCGGGGCTCGCACGTCGAGCAGCTCGTCTAGCGAGATACGTTTTTCGAGGTGATCAGCAGCTGGCGACGGGAAACCAGCCGGGACATGGAAGGAAAAGAGCGGAAGCTGTGCTCCGCTTGGTTCTAGAGGGCCAAGGATGGTGACCATGATAAAGCGCCTATACTGTATATGCGTACAGTTAAGCTTTTCGCCACGTCCGGGTCAATGGCTTCGCATTTAACCAGATGGCTGGCAACCGACGGGATAGTCCTTACGCCGCTTCACGCTTTCATGCCGCTACGTTGCATCACCACAGCGGCTCATGAGCCCCTCGATTGGAGTTCTCTGGCGGAGGCTGGTTCACCTTGAATGTGCCTAAGCGAACTGAATTTTCTGAGTAAACGCGATGTCGTAGTGATGGCGCGCTGCTACGTCTCGCTGAAATTCAGCAGATAGACCTGGATGTCTCTCCCTTCCAGCAGCCGCTCTCCCGAGTATGAGTAATGACAGAGCTGCACCCCGTCGCAAAAAAAGACCATCCTGCCGTCCTCATCGTTGAGGACGAACCCTTGATTCGAGAGCTTTTGACCCTCTATCTGGAAGATTGGGGTGCCGTTGTCACAGCGGTGGCTACCGCTGATGCCGGTAAGTTGGAGTTAATGAAACAAGACTGGGCGTTGCTGCTCACGGACGTGCAAACGCCGGGCTTGCTGAATGGAGTCGACCTCGCCTGGATCGCTAGCCAGCTCAACCCTGAGACTCGCCTCATCGTGATGAGTGGCTACTACGACTTCGTAGCCCGCGCTCTCCCTGACAATGCGCTGTTCTTGCCTAAACCTTGGCCGGTAACCAAGCTGCAGGAAATGATTTTTGACCAGCTGTCACAACCAGCAATGGCTCAACCGGGCGCGGCAGCAGACGTGGTTTAGCTCTCGAGTCCACCGTGTTCTGGCCATATTGGACATAAGGGGGGGGGGCCTACTACAGACCAATTCGCGGCCTCGGAAACCCAGGTAGGGCAAACCCGATCAACAGTCTCGTGAATCTGTCTGGGCTAGGCTATTGGAACGCATTCAATCGCCTGGTTTCTAAAGTTTGAAGCGGACGTGGATACAGCTTTTACGATCTGACCGATCCACCTCAACCGCCGCGCTGCCGTAGCCGGAATAGCTTTTGACCAAGCGCATGCCGAGGCCCGTGCCCGTCGGCTTAGGGTAATTATCAGGGAATCCATCGCCCTCATCCCTGACGGTGAGTAAGGCATGGTCGCCGGCATACTTGACGATCACCTCGATGGCGCCCTTGCCGTACTTGAGGGCATTGGTGATCAGTTCAGAAATGACCAGTCCCAAGGGCGCCATTCTTTCTGGGGGCAAGACGAAATCGTCAGCCTCCAGCACAATTTTTCGGTCGGCCAAGGCTCTGCCCAGATCCCCCAGCAGCGCATTGAGGTAGTCACGAGCGCGGAGTTCCTGGTCTTCGGCAGCGTGATACAGCCGTTCGTGAACCGTTGCAATGGTCACCACTCGGCCTGCGGCGGTTTCAAGTTGCAATTTGACCGCTGCATCAGGCGTGAGATTGGCTTGCAGCAACAGCAGGGTATTTACCAGGTGAAGGCTGTTCTTTACGCGATGGTGGATCTCTTCGAGATAGAGGTCGCTTCGGTTTTGCTTGCTATTCTGGGCCTCGATGAGCGACAGCAATTGAGCTTCATATTGATGACGCTCGGTGATATCTCGCGATACGGCAATCATTCGCTCGACCTTGCCGTCCGCTCCGAGGATCGGCGCCACCGTCACGTCCCACCATTTTGGATCATCTGCAGAGATGGGGTGATAGGCCTCGAATCGAGCGGTTTCCCCGCCGCTGACTTTTCCCATAGCCTCGCAAACAAGTGAGCGAGACTCCTCGGGCCACAAGTCTTGCCACCGCTGGCCTTTCACGTCCGCCAGCTGGGTAGCCAGGAAGAGTAGCCCCGTTTCGTTCATGAACTCTAACTCGCCACTTGAAGTCAGGATCTCGACCCAGTCAGGACTCGCGTTCAGAAGGGTTTCCGAATACGGATCGGGAAGAGGGATATCTGCTCCCGCAGATAGTCGCTCAAGGGCCATGGAAATGACGTTCGAGATACCCTCCAAAAATACGAGATCGCTCTCTACAAAATCGTCCCCGTCACTGCTATCGGCTTCGAGAACGCCGAAGGGGCTAAGTACGCCCCGGATCGGGACGTTGATAGCCCGTTCGATTCCGTATTTCTTCAGCAGCTCCGGTGTTCGGAACCGGTGCTCCATGCCCAGATGGTTCGAGAGCACTGGCCTGTAGGTTGCCAATGCATAGCCTGCCGGGCTTGCTTCATCGGCACCCACGGTAGCCTGACCGATGTCAGAAGCGTCCCAGCCCACACCGTGTGACAAGATGAACCCTTCCCCCTCCTCAGCCGGCTGCAGCACCTTGGCGAAGCGAGTGCTCATCCCTTCAGCGACGACTTCACAGGCATGGGTCAACAACACATCCAGGTCAGTCACTTTCAAGGACATCACGCCGAACTCCACCACCAGTTCATGTTGGCGGTGCAGGCGAATGTGGGTCTTCTTCAAGGCCGCTCGTATGGTTTCGTCAGCTGGCAGCTGCTGCATAGTCTTCCCTTCAGATTGACGGTAGACGCCCCGGAACCGTACCTACCGTGAAGGCGGTTCGCTTGTCGCCTTCCTACGATAGCCGCTAATCCCAAGCGACGCTTGGTGCACCACTCATCGCTTCGGAGCAACGTCGTATGGCCGGGAGGCCCTAACGCATACCAGAGGCGAGCTAACGACGCATGACCAAAACCATTTTGATCGTAGAAGACGACGAACTACTCAGAGATCTCACCGCAGAGAGTCTCTCGTCACTTTACGCGGTAACCATTACGTCCACGGCAAATGCTGACGAGGCGCTTCACCACCTTTCGCATGAAGAAACCCCTGCATTGGTAATGAGCGATATCCACATGCCTGGCAGCATGGACGGATTAGGTCTGGCGCACGTTATTTGGCGCAGGTGGCCTACCCTACCCGTTATTTTGACGTCAGGACATGCAATCATCGATACCCATTCACTCCCGGTGAGGTCGGCATTCCTGCCCAAGCCGTGGGGGATTACCGATCTGGCCTCGCTGATCAACAAGCTCGTAACCCTGCCCGCCATCGAGGCTTAAGCAAACCATGGGGGGCGCAGATGCCTAATCACTCACTCGCCTGTATCTACGGAAGCAGCGCTGAGTGCCTTACATATTGCGTCGGCTAGCTGATCAATCGACCATGGCTTGAACAGGTAGATCACAGGGGGGGTCACCTGCGACGCGTCCAGTTGATAGCCCGAGGTCAGAATCGCGGGCAGTCCCGGCCACCTCTCATGGGCCATGGAGATGAATTCCATTCCCTGAATGCTCCCAGGCACACCGTGATCCACAACGATCAGCGAGCATTCATCTTTAAGGCCCAACATGTTGATCAAGGCATCTTCTGCGTTATCGAATGCAGCGCAGGCGGCGCCCAATTCGCTAAGAATTTCCACCAGCAAGGTTCGAAGCGTCGGATCGTCTTCTATGACGATCACTGTCTTCCCTGACAGCGACAAACCCTCGATGTCGAGCCTCATCACCCACTCCTGTCCATAATCCAATCACTGAGTGTTTCACTCATGTATCCGCACGTCGATGGGGGCTATAGGCCACCCTCTGCTCAGAAGCCTACCAAAGTCGTCAAATGGGCCCGACCTTCGCGCAGGAATATCTCTACCGTCTTAGGGCCTATACCCTCAAACTCCATTAGCCAGCGTTTAAAACCCTCAATGCCTGTGGCTCCTTGCAGTGCCTCAAGTTGGGCAGCCAGTTCCACCTCAACCTTGTTGCCAAGGGCATGTAACCGTCGGGCGGTGGATTCATCGTATCGTCTGTACCCGGCCTGACCGAGTAATCTGACAAGTACCGAATGAGAGATTTGGACAAGCTTCTGCGGCGTATCCAGGCCTTGCTCATGGACGAGGATTCGGTATGCCTTTACAGCCACGGTTGAGCGGATGGGCTTGCCCATGAGAAAACTGGCCAGCAACCATCTGAACAGGCCAAGGTCATCCGCGACCTCTATGCCGAGGTCACGGGCAGTTATGTCCTTCAACCTTTGCTACGACGCGGGTCATCTGAGCGGGGGTAGGTACGCTCCTCCTCGATGGTGCCGTCGGCCTTGTGGATTTTCACCGAGGCGGTTTTACCTTCGAAGAACTCAGACAATGAGCTCACCAGCTCCTGCTTGGTGGTACTGCGTTTCGAAGCCCGTTCAGCTCCAGCCTTCTTGAGCTCCCAGCCGTCTGGAGTGGGGCTGACGTGGTAGTTGTCCATCGTTCTACTCCTTCTGTTTCATGCCGATCCGCTGTCTCATCTCTGACGTGATGAGCTGCTTCGTATTGGCCAAATCCGCCCAAGGATCATCATTGCCGAGCTCATCCAGACGCTCCTGGAGGTTGGTGATGTTCCACCTCGCTGCGGACTTGAGTTCGACGACCTCCTCTCGGTAAATCGGGACAGATACAGGTAGTCCTTCGCGAGCCCTGGCCGCATAGACATTGACCGTCGTAGCGCCTTTAGCGTTTCGCAAATAGTCGATGAAGATTTTGCCGATGCGATTTTTCGGGCCGAGCACAGCCGAAAATCGATCAGGGATGAGCTTGGCGATGTACTTCACCACCGCCTGGCTGAACGACTTCACCTCTTCCCATGAAGCCTTCGGAGTAAGCGGCACCATGATGTGGATACCCTTCCCTCCGCTGGTCTTCAGGAAGGACTGCAGGCCTAGTTCATCCAGCACCACCAGGGTAAGTTGTGTGGCCTCGACCATCGCCTTCCAAGGCAAAGCAGGATCTGGGTCGAGATCGAGGACGAAGCGATCAGGCTGATCAATGCGAGCGGTTGTGCCGTTCCAGGAGTGCAGCTCAATGGTGCTCATCTGCACCGCCCCGACCAGAGCTTCGACGCTGTTGATCACCATGCCGGCTTTGCCTGCCTCAGCCTTCGGCACGGTCGTGATGTTGGGTATCGCTAGGCGATCAGCATTCTTCTGGAAGAACAGCTCACCTGTGATGCCTTCAGGCGCTCGCACGAGCGCAATGGGACGATCTTTCAGGTGCGGCAAGAGCCAAGGTGAGACCTGGGCATAGTATTCGGCCAGATCACGCTTTGTGAGGCCGCTGCTGGGATCGATGACGCGCTCGGGGTGCGTGATCCTAACCTTACTGCTTGTTGGTTTGGTCGCCTCAGCTTTGGCGGATGTCGCTTTTTTCGGCGCGGGCGCCGGCTTCTCTTCCGTGATGTCCTTAGCGGGCTTGTCAGTGCGGATGCCATGGAAGACGGCATGTCGCACAACACCATCCGAGGTGATCTCAGCGAACATGACCTCAGCTAACAGCTCAGGCTTCAACCAGTGGATACCCCTGGCGTCGACGCCCTTTGGCGGATTCACCACCGGCACCTTTTTCTGCTCCAGGGGTTGCAGCGTCTGCAAGATGGTGGCGAGGGTCGATTCGGTGAACCCAGTACCAACCTTGCCGGCGTACCGAAGCTCTCCGCTGTCCTTATCAGTCAGGGCCAGCACCAGTGCTCCAAAGCCACTGCGCGCACCTTTGGGATCGGTAAAGCCAACAATCACGAACTCCTGGCGATGCTTGCACTTGAGCTTGATCCAAGAGTCGCTGCGCCTCGATACGTAGGGGCTACCCGAGCGCTTCCCAATCAGCCCCTCCATCCTCATCTGGCAGGCGCTGTTCATGAGCGCATCGACGTCCTCGGTAAAATCGTCCGAGAATCGAAGCAAGGGATGCTCATTGCTTTCCATCACCTGTTTGAGAGCGGCTCGCCGCTGCTCCACAGGCACCAGCCGCAGGTCGGCGCCGTTGAGGTACGGAAGGTCGAACAGGTAGTAGATGATGCCCTGGCTCTTGCCCGCGTCGAACGCGTTCTGCAGCAGCTGGAAATCGGGTACGCCATCAGCGTTCGGGACGACAATCTCACCATCGAGCCAGGCGCTTTCCAAACCGAGCTGCTTGATGGCTGCGGCCTGCTTCGGTAGCTTGTCAGTCCAGTCATGTCCATTTCGTGTGAACAGGCGCACTTCGTCACCCTCGACTCGGCAGAGCATGCGATAGCCATCGAACTTGATTTCGAAGCCCCACTCACTGCCCTGCGGACTCGACTCGACGAGCGTGGCCAACTGCGGTGCTAGCTTCTCTGGGAGGTCTGCCGGTACTGCATGAGCCGTTCGGAGCGGCTCGGCTTTTTCTGGTGACTCACTCGGAGAGGAGGATTTAGGCTTGCCTCGTTTCTTGGGAATGACGGTTCGGTCGCTGAGCACGCTGTTCGGCTGCTCCGACACGACATCGTAATCAGCGAGCAGTCTGGCCGACTCGTCCTGATGTTTGATGAGAAACCACTGCTCCTGCTTGCCTTCGATGTTGGTTCGAACCAGATTCCACAGGCCTGACAGCTTCTCACCCTGCAGTTCGAACTTGAGTCGGCCTTTGCGGTAGGCCTCGTCCGGATCACCTTGAGGGATCCAGATACCGCGATCCCAGACGATCACCTCGCCGGCACCGTAGTGCCCTTTGGGAATCGTTCCTTCAAAGGTGGCGTAGTCGAGCGGATGGTCTTCGACATGCACCGACAGCCGCTTCACCTTTGGATCGAAGCATGGGCCTTTCGGTATGGCCCAGCTCTTGAGCGTGCCGTTGAGCTCGAGGCGGAAATCGTAGTGGAGCCTTGTGGCGTCGTGCTTTTGCACGCAAAACTGCAGGGCTTGTGGTTCGGAATGTTTGCTTCGCTTCGTGGCCCTGGATGAACCGGAGGGCTCAGGCGAGGCACCGAAGTCGCGCATCTGATTGTACTTTTCTAGGCCTGGAACCGTGTCAGGTTCCTCTGCCACTTGGCTCGATTGGCCGGTGAACTCTAGTATCAGTGCCTTCAGTGAAATACTACGTTTCTTAGCCTCTGCCTCCAGAATCTGCGAAATCATGGTATCTCGCAGCGCCGCCAAGGATTCACCGGCCTCCAAGGCATTTGCCTCCGTAAGCGCTTGTATCTTCTCTACCGATTCCGGATGGTCAACGCTGAAGGCCAGAAATGCCAAGGTGATGTCATCCATGGAACAGTCCTCAGGGTAGCGATGGACGCCCGTCAGTCGCCTATTTATAGGAACGATCAGAAGGTCGAGGCTAGTGACTGAATGCATATTCGATTCGCCAACCACTGCGGGGGTTCAGCCAGAGACGAAACTGCGCCTGCAACCGGGAAGATAGTACGCCCTCCAATGCCTTTATCTGTCGCATCTGAAAGGCCCTTGTGACACCGAAGCAAAGATCCTCAAGAAATCGCCTCTGCATGCCCCGTATTACGGGGCTCCACTGACGACGCTTCAGTTTTTCTCTTGAGGCCTGTAGAACAGGCCTATAAATAGCGCAGTGTGACAATTCCCCTAGGAGACGGTGGTGAAGTCGAAGAAAGTGGAAGCCATTCTCGAGCGTTCAGGCCCATGTCTCAGCACTGCATTGGCTGAGCGGCTAGTCAAGCTTTACGGCGTGAGTGCACCCAATGCCAGGCAGCTGATTCAGAGGTCTGAATCGCCCCTGGTTTCCTAGACACCTCCAAGCCTCATAATGAGGCCCAAATAGGAGGTGCCATGAGTCGTCAGCGTTACCCCGAAGAATTCA
>NZ_JBEPNE010000016.1:0-129825 GCF_040546125.1 Pseudomonas sp. UYEF17 | reverse complement strand
GCAACGCGGCCACTACGTTCGATCAGGCGATCGGAGCCACCTTCGGCAACACGGCCACTACGTTCGATCAGGCGATCGGAGCCACCTTCGGCAACACGGCCACTACGTTCGATCAGGCGATCCGAGCCACCTTCGGCAACGCGGCCACTACGTTCGATCAGGCGATCGGAGCCACCTTCGGCAACACGGCCACTACGTTCGATCAGGCGATCGGAGCCACCTTCGGCAACGGTTTTCAGCGGCTGGGCGATTTCGGCAGCGCTGGAGCGCGATTCGGCGGTCAGGTGTTGCTCGTCGGCTGGCAGGGCAAAAGCGTTGGCGGCCAGGATGGACAGGGTCAGGGTCAGCAGATGGCGTTTCATGATTTCGGTGCTCCTCTCGGGGGCTGGAAAGTGGGTACGGAGCCAATGCTACGCCGGGTAACGCCAGAGAGAAGTTCATACGGGTAATGGTAACAATCGACCGTATTGATAGAGGTTGCAACCTGCTCTAGAAAGCACTTTCCAGGCTGGAAGGTGGCAATTTGATGGCGATGTATGCGGGTAACACGTATGGCCTGGCGCGACGAATTGCTGAGCAAAAGGCCAGGAAAAACTTCGCTATCATGGCGCCATCGATAAAACCCCACGGGTTTTCATCAGTCCGAGATATTGAGTGCCACCGCTGCACCTGTTCTGTGCCATACCGCAAGGAGAATCACGCAATGACGCGTCCCGCCAGAATCCTCGTCTGGACCTTCACCAGCCTGCTGACCCTGCTGGCGATCCTGGTGGTGGTGATCGCCACCTTCGACTGGAACCGCGTCAAGCCCCTGCTCAACGAGAAAGTCTCCGAGGCCCTGCAGCGGCCCTTCGCGATCAATGGCAACCTTGCCGTGGACTGGCGCACCGAACCAGAAGAGGGGGGCTGGCGTGCCTGGGTGCCCTGGCCGCACTTTATTGCCGAAGACCTGACCCTGGGCAACCCCGAGTGGCTCAAGGAACCGAAGATGGTCGGCCTGGAGCGCGTGGCGTTCCGCCTGGCGCCGCTGCCGCTGCTGTTCCAGCAGATCAGCATCCCGCGCATCGACCTGACCAAGCCCACAGCCAGCCTCACCCGCCTGGCCGATGGCCGCGCCAACTGGGCCTTCGACTTCGGCCCCAAGGATGAAAACGCAGAGCCTTCCAAATGGCAGCTGGACATTGGCGCCATCGGCTTCGACCAGGGCAATGTCAGCTTCGATGACCAAACCCTGAAAACCAGCATGAAGGTGCAGATCGACCCGCTGGGCAAGCCTGTCCCGTTCAGCGACATCGTCGGCAAGGCCAGCGCCGAGAAGGCCGGTGCCGCGCAGGACTACGCCTTCGGGCTCAAGGCCCAGGGCCGCTACAAAGGCCAGCCGGTGTCCGGTACCGGCAAGATCGGCGGCCTGCTGGCCCTGCAGGACGCCAGCCAGCCGTTCCCGCTGCAGGCTGACGTGCGCATCGCCGACACCCATGTGGTGCTCGCCGGCACCCTGACCGACCCGCGCAACCTCGGCGCCCTCGACCTGCGCCTGCGCCTGTCCGGGGCCAGCCTGGGCAACCTCTACCCGCTGACCGGCGTAACCTTGCCCGACACCCCGGCCTATTCCACCGACGGCCACCTCAGCGCCAACCTGCACGCGGCGCAAGGGGCGACCTTCAACTACCAGGGCTTCAACGGCAAGATCGGTGACAGCGATATCCACGGCGACCTGGCCTTCGTTGCCAGCCAGCCACGGCCCAAGCTGTCCGGCAACCTGGTGTCCAACCAGTTGCTGTTCAAGGACCTGGCGCCGCTGATCGGCGCCGACTCCAACGCCGAGCAGAAGGCCCGCGGGGGTGCCAGCAAACAGCCGGCGGGCAAGGTGCTGCCGGTGGAAGAGTTCCGCACCGAGCGCTGGCGCGCGATGGACGCCGACGTCACCTTCGCCGGCAAGCGCATCGTGCACAGCGCGCAACTGCCGTTCAACGACCTGTCGGCCCACGTGATACTGGAGGACGGTCTGCTGCGCCTGGAGCCCCTGCGTTTTGGCGTGGCTGGCGGCAACCTGGCTTCCAGGATCCGCCTGGATGGCCGCAACGTACCGTTGCAGGGGCGTGCCCGGCTGACGGCGCGGGGCTTCAAGCTCAAGCAGTTGTTCCCCTCCTTTGCACCGATGCAGACCAGCTTCGGTGAGTTGAATGGCGATGCCGATATCAGTGGCCGGGGCAACTCGGTGGCCGCCTTGCTGGGCACGGCCAATGGCGACCTGCGCATGTTGATCAACGATGGTGCCATCAGCCGCAGCCTGATGGAGATTGCCGGGTTGAACGTGGGCAACTATGTGGTCGGCAAGCTGTTTGGCGATGAGGATGTGAAGATCAACTGCGCGGCCGCCGATGTGGGCATCAAGGATGGCCTGGCGACCACGCGTCTGTTCATCTTCGATACCGAGAACGCGATCATCTACATCAACGGCACGGCCAATTTCGCCACGGAGCAGCTGGACCTGAAAATTACCCCTGAATCGAAAGGGTTGCGGCTGTTCTCGCTGCGCTCGCCGCTGTATGTGCGCGGGCCGTTCGCCAAGCCCAGTGCCGGGGTGCAGGCGGTGCCGCTGGCGTTGCGCGGGGCGGGGATGGTGGCGTTGGGTGTGGTGGCCGGGCCGGCGGCGGGGTTGCTGGCGCTGATTGCGCCTAGCAGCGGGGATGATCCCAACCAGTGCACGCCGCTGTTGCAGCAGATGAAGGCGGGCAAGGCGCCGGCGGTGGTGAAAGAGAGGAAATAGCAGGGGGCCGCTTCGCAGCCCATCGCGACACAAGGCCGCTCCTACAGGGAATCGCGCAAATCTGCCGAGACGCGATCCCTCTGTAGGAGCGGCCTTGTGTCGCGATGGGGCGCAAAGCGCCCCCAGCAATCACAAGCCTTGCAACAGGTCGGACATATCGTCCGCGTGCTCTTCTTCCTGCGCGAGGATGTCTTCAAAAATCCGCCGCGTAGTCGGATCTTTATCCCCAATGTACCGAATGATCTCGCGATAGCTATCGATGGCGATCCGCTCCGCCACCAGGTCTTCCAGCACCATCTCCTTCAATGAAGTGCCCGCCACATATTGGGCATGAGACCGCTTGCTCAGGTTGTCCGGGTTGAAATCCGGCTCTCCACCTAACTGCACGATCCGTTCGGCAAGCTTGTCGGCGTGCTCGGCTTCCTGGTTGGCATGCTCGAGGAATTCATCGGCAGCCACGCTGGCCTTGATGCCGCTGGCCATGAAGTAGTGACGCTTGTAGCGCAGCACGCAGACCAGTTCGGTGGCCAGTGAATCATTGAGCAGGCGCAGGATCTGTTGGCGATCAGCATCGTAACCCTCGGTCACCGCACCTTGCTCGACATGCTGGCGGGCACGTTCGCGCAGGGTTTGTACATCGGTCAGTTCAGTCGCATTCATGTTCATCTCCTGGAACATCAGGGTGGTCATGGATATGGCCTGGAAGGCTCAGGCGCCGTGGACGGCGTCGCTGTCTTCTTCGCGTTGTTTGCAAGTCTTGAAGCCCTTGGCGTCGACATGGCCGGTGGCGTCGAAGCGCACGTAGTAGGGCTGCTGGTGGCCATCGTGGTTGAGGATGTAGTCGTTGCAGGTGCCGCCATGGGGGAGGTCGATCACGTTGGACGGGCTGCCGCCGATGGCGATGACTTTCTGCATGGTCATGCCTTTTTCCACCTGCTTGACCAGCGGCTCGTCGCGGTAGGTGACGTAGTCCACCGGGTTTTCCGGGCGGCTGCCGCAGGCGGCGAGGGTGGCGCTTGCCAGAAGGATTGCCAGGGTCTGCTTGTACATGGTCCCGCTCCTTGCAAAGGGTATGTGTGGTTTGGAACCGCAGCGCGCGCCGGGAGTTCGATTGCGATGGTCATCAAGGCCGCTGTAGTGTTGGCCGGTCGTCCACGGAAAGGGGCTGGGGCAATGCAGCAGGAATTGGCCACGCGATACCCGTTGGTGCTGGTGCCGGGCATGCTCGGTTTTGTCCGGGTAGTGCTCTACCCCTACTGGTTCGGCATCGTGCCGGCCCTGCGCAAGGGCGGGGCGCAGGTGTTCCCGGTGCAGGTTTCGCCACTGCATTCCAGCGAGGTGCGCGGCGAGCAGTTGCTGGCCATCATCGAAGACATCTGCCAGCGCACCGGAGCGGAAAAGGTCAACCTCATCGGCCACAGCCAGGGTGCCCTGAGCGCGCGCTACGCAGCTGCCAGGCGGCCCGGGCGGGTGGCTTCGGTCACTTCGGTGGCGGGGCCCAACCATGGCTCGGAACTGGCCGACTACCTGGAGCGTACGGCACCGGGCGATTCCCCGCAGGGGCGCATCCTGAAGGCTGTGCTGCATGGCTTGGCCGTGCTGCTGGTGTGGCTGGAAACCGGCTGGCGCCGCGACCCGCTGCCGGTGGATGTACACGCCTCGCACCAGTCGTTGACCAGCGCCGGGGTGGCGCTGTTCAACCAGGCTTATCCACAGGGGTTGCCAGACACCTGGGGTGGGGAAGGGGCCTATGAGGTCGATGGCGTGCGCTATTACTCCTGGTCAGGCACCTTGCAGCCCGGCCTGACCGACCAGCGGCGCAACCGTTTCGACGGCAGCAGCCACTTCTGCCGCCTGTTCGCGCGCAGTTTCGTCAAGGAAAAGGGCCATTGCGACGGTATGGTCGGGCGCTTCAGTTCGCACCTGGGGCAGGTGATCGGCGACGATTACCCGCTCGACCACCTGGATATCGTCAACCAGTCGCTTGGTGCGGTGGGCAAGGGTGCCGAACCGGTGCGGCTGTTCACCGAACATGCCGCCCGGCTCAAGGCGGCAGGGCTCTAACGACGGATCGGTGTGGTCCAGCGCTCGGCCAGCACCACGCCCGCCAGGGTCAGCAGGCCGCCGACCAGGTGATAGCGGGCCAGCTGCTCGTCGAGCACCACGGCGGCGATCAGTGCCGTGACCAGCGGCAGCAGGTTGAAGAACAGCGTGGTGCGGCTGGGCCCCAGGCGGTGCACGGCCTGCATCCACACCAGGGGTGCGATCATCGAGGCCAGCACGCAGGCGTACAGCACCAGGCCGATGTTGCGGTTGTTCAGGCCAGTCTTGTCCGACAGCACGAACAGCGGCAGCAGCACGACGATGGCTACCAGCACCTGCAGGTACAGCAGCTGCATCGGTGGCAGTCGCAGCTGCCATTTCTTCAGCAGGAAGCTGTACAGCGCGTAGGCCAGTGTGGCCACCAGCATCAGCAGGTCGCCGCTGTTCAGGCCTTGTTGCAACAGGCTGGCGGGGTGGCCGGCGCTGACCACTTCAAGCACGCCGAAAAATGACACCAGCGCGCCCAGCAGGGCGCCGTAGCTCAGGCGCTGGCCCAGCCAGGCGATGGACAGTGCCAGTGACATCAGTGGCATCAGCGAGAGGATGATGCCCATGTTGGTGGCGCTGGTGATGCCGGCGGCGAAGTAGGCCAGGCTCTGATACAGCGCCATGCCCAGCACGCCCAGCACGAAAACCTTGCCCAGGTGCGGGCGAATGGCCGCGCGATTGCGCCACACGGCGGGCAGCAGGAACGGGGTGAACAACAGCGCGGCCAGCAGCCAGCGGTAGAAGCCGATCTCGGCGGGGTGGATGGCGCCGGCGGACATCTTGGTGACCACGGTGTTGCCGGCCCATATCAGGATGGCGGTCAGGGGGAACAGGTAGTTCATGTAGCAGGTTACTCGTTTTGGACTGATTGGGGCTGCTTTGCAGCCCATCGCGACACAAGGCCGCTCCTACAGGTATCGCACAGGCCCGGAAGACAACGCGGGTCCCTGTAGGAGCGGCCTTGTGTCGCGATGGCCTGCGCAGCAGGCCCCGATGACAGCCATTATCAACTGTCTGTCCACAAGCCTATACTCCTATCCAGACAACCCACCCCGCAAAGCAGACAGCATGCCGCGCAAATACCTCGACATTCCCCAGTTCACCCGGCTCCCGGGCCCGGTGTACTTCCGCCACGACGAGTTCGGTGCCGACACCCGCAGCGCCCTGCATCGCCACGCCTGGGGCCAGCTCAACTACACCGCCCACGGCGTGATGCACCTGGAGGTCGCCGGCCAGCACTTCCTGTCGCCGCCGCAATACGCCGTGTGGGTGCCGCCCGACACCGAGCATGGCTGCTACAACCCGCAGGCCATCGTCTACCGTTCGGTCTACCTGGACTGCAGCCTGTGCGCCGCACTGCCGCAGCAACCGTGCAGCCTGATGATCAGCGACATCCTCAAGGCCATCCTCGCCGACTTCGCCCGGCGCGACCTGCGGGTGGCCGAGGGCGAGCGCGACCAGCGCCTGGTGCAAGTGCTGCTCGACCAGTTGCTGCTGGCGCCAACTCAGGCTTGCTACCTGCCGTTTGCCCACAGCGAGGGCTTGCGCCAGGTGCTCGATGCCCTTGGTGCCGAGCCGGGCGACAACCGCCCGCTGGGCGAATGGGCCGCCCAGATTCATGTCAGCGAACGTACTTTGGCCCGGCAGTTCCTGCGCGAGCTGGGCATCAGTTTTGGTGAATGGCGGCTGCGCCTGCGCTTTTTGCGCGCCATCGAGGCGCTTGAAGCCGGCCAGCCGATCCAGGCCATCGCCTTCGACCTCGGCTACAGCAGCGCCTCGGCGTTCATCGCCATGTTCCAGCGCCAGGCCCAGTGCACGCCCGAGCAATACCGCCGCCAGGCACGGGCAGGGCGTTGAAATTCTTGGCTACACTCAGCTCGACCCCCGTGCATCGGGCGCGGAGCCAAGGAGACTACTCCATGAAAGTGCTGCAAATCCCCTTACTGGTAGTGGCGGTGTTGTTCAGCGCCCAAGGCTTCGCCGCCAATACCGCGCAGCAGGAAAAGATGAAAACCTGTAACGCCGACGCCACCGCCAAGGCCCTCAAGGGCGATGAGCGCAAAGCCTTCATGAGCACCTGCCTGAAGAAGGACGTGCCGCAAACCCAGCAAGAAAAGATGAAAACCTGCAACGCCGACGCCACCACCAAGGCCCTGAAGGGTGACGAGCGCAAAGCGTTCATGAGCGACTGCCTGAAGAAGAAATGACCTGCGCCTATGCCTGCAGACGTAAGGCTGGCAGACTGCGGGTCTTTCCCGTTGTCTGCCGTTGAGGCTGTATGACCTTCACCCCCCGCCAGGTCACCCTGGCCAGCTGGATCATCGTGTTTGCCGGCCTGTTGCTGGCGTTACCCCTGAAATTGCTGCCGAGCCTGCTGGCCGGCCTGCTGGTGTTCGAGCTGGTCAACATGCTCACGCCGCGGCTGCAGCCGCTGATTGCCGGGCAGCGTGCCCGCTGGCTGGCTGTAGCGCTGCTCGGCACGCTGGTGGTCAGCACCCTGACCCTGCTGTTTGCCGGTGCTTTCAGCTTTTTGCTGCACGAGGCGGAAAACCCCGGGGCTTCGCTGGACAAGTTCATGGCCCTGGTGGAGCGCGCCCGCGGGCAGCTGCCGCCGTTCATCGAAGGCTACCTGCCGGCCAGTGCGGCGGAGTTCAAGGTGGCCATCGGTGACTGGATCAAGAGCCACCTGAGCGACCTGCAGCTGGTGGGCAAGGGCATGGCGCACATGTTCGTCACCCTGTTGATCGGCATGATCCTGGGCGCCATCGTCGCCTTGCAGCGCATCCCCGACATCTCCCGGCGCAAGCCGCTGGCGGCGGCGCTGTTCGAGCGCCTGAGCCTGCTGGTGCAGGCGTTTCGCAACATCGTCTTCGCGCAGATCAAGATTTCGCTGCTCAACACCACCTTCACCGGCATCTTCCTGGCCGTGGTGCTGCCGATGTTCGACGTGCACCTGCCGCTGACCAAGACGCTGATCGTGCTGACCTTCCTGCTGGGCCTGCTGCCGGTGATCGGCAACCTGATGTCGAATACCCTGATCACCATCGTCGGCCTGTCGCTGTCGATCTGGGTGGCGGCGGCGGCGCTGGGTTACCTGATCGTCATCCACAAGGTCGAGTACTTCCTCAACGCGCGGATCGTGGGCGGGCAGATCAGTGCCAAGTCGTGGGAACTGCTGCTGGCGATGCTGGTGTTCGAAGCGGCGTTCGGGCTGCCGGGGGTGGTGGCGGGGCCGATCTACTATGCCTACCTGAAGAGTGAGCTGAAGCGGGCCGAACTGGTCTGAGATTGCTGGGGCCGCAAAGCAGCCCCAGAAGGGATCAGGCTACGCCGTAACGCTTGCGCGCCTCGATGGCCAGCCCGCTACCAATGCTGCCAAAGATGTTGCCTTCCACATGCCGCGCATTCGGCAGCATCGCCGACACGCTGTTGCGCAGCGCCGGAATCCCGCTGGAACCGCCGGTGAAGAACACTGTATCGACCTGTGTTTCGCTCACTCCAGCCTTGGCCAGCAGTTCGCTCACGCTACCACGCACCCGCTCCAGCAACCCTTCGATAGCCCCCTCGAACAGCGCTCGTGACAGGTCCACGCCCAGCTCGCGCTCGATGCGGCCGAGGTCGACGTGGCGGCTCTGCTGCTCGGTCAGCTCGATCTTGCTGGCCTCCACTTCCATCGCCAACCAGTGGCCGGCACGCTCTTCGATCAGCTTGAACAGGCGGTCGATGCCCAACGTGTCCTCGATGTCATAGCGCATGCTGCCCAGCGCCAGCTGCGACTTCTGCGAGTACAGAGCGTTGATGGTGTGCCAGGTGGCGAGGTTGAGGTGATAGCTGGTCGGCATCAGCGCGCCGCTCTTCATGCGGCTGCCGTAGCCGAACAGCGGCATCACGCCCTGCAGGCTCAGCTGCTTGTCGAAGTCGGTACCGCCAATGTGCACACCGCCGGTGGCGAGGATGTCGCTCTGGCGCTCGGCCACCAGGTGGCGCTCGGGCGACAGGCGGATCAGGGTGAAGTCCGAGGTACCACCGCCAATGTCGACGATCAGCACCAGCTCTTCGCGGCTGATGCTCGACTCGTAGTCGAAGGCCGCGGCAATCGGCTCGTACTGGAACGACACATCCTTGAAGCCGATCTTGCGCGCCACTTCGGCCAGGGTGTCCTCGGCCTCCTGGTCGGCGGCCGGGTCTTCGTCGACGAAGAACACGGGGCGGCCCAGCACCACCTGCTCGAACTCGCGCCCGGCAGCGGCCTCGGCGCGTTTTTTCAGCTCGCCGATGAACATGCCCAGCAGGTCCTTGAACGGCAGGGCGCTGCCCAGCACGCTGGTGTCGTGCTTGATCAGCTTGGAGCCCAGCAGGCTTTTCAGCGAACGCATCAGGCGGCCTTCGTAGCCTTCCAGGTACTCGTGCAGTGCCAGGCGGCCATATACCGGGCGACGCTCCTCGATGTTGAAGAACACCACCGAGGGCAAGGTGATCTTGCCGTCTTCCAGGGCAATCAGCGACTCGACGCCGGGGCGGTGCCAGCCGACCGTGGAGTTGGAGGTGCCAAAGTCGATGCCCAGGGCGCGGGCCGGGGATACGTCAGACATGGGGAATGAGCTTCCGGAGGCAAAACGGCCGCGCAGTGTATGCCAGTTGGCTACAGAATCAAGACCGGTCGTCTGCCATGGAGCAAACCCAAGGCGGTCTTGAAAGGCTATGCTTGACCCCTATCTTCTTTTGCAACAAGCACATTCACATTGGTGATCCATAGATGGACTTCAAAGACTATTACAAGATACTCGGCGTAGAGCCCACGGCGGACGACAAGGCGATCAAGGCCGCGTACCGCAAGCTGGCACGCAAGTATCACCCCGATGTCAGCAAGGAGCGCGACGCCGAGGAAAAATTCAAGGAGGCCAACGAGGCCTACGAAGTGCTGGGCGACGCGCAGAAACGTGCCGAATTCGACGAAATCCGCAAGTACGGCGGCCAGCATGGCCGGCCGTTCCAGGCACCACCGGGCTGGGAAAGCCGCGGCGGTGGCGGTGGTTTCGAAGGCGGTGATTTTTCCGACTTTTTCAGCTCGATCTTTGGTGGCCGGGGCGGCAACCCGTTCGGTGGTGCCCGGCAGCAGCAACGCAGCGCCGGCAGGCGGGGGCAGGACGTGGAGCTAGAACTGGCGGTATTCCTTGAAGAGACCCTGAGCAAGGAGTCCAAGCAGATCAGCTTCCAGGTGCCGCAGACCAATGCCATGGGCCAGCGCACCGGCTTCACTACCAAGACCCTGAACGTGAAGATCCCGGCAGGGGTGACCGACGGCGAGCGCATCCGCCTCAAGGGCCAGGGCGCGCCGGGCAGTGGTGGCGGGGCCAATGGCGACCTGTTCCTGACCATTCGCATGGCACCGCACCCGCTGTTCGATGTCGAAGGTCATGACCTGATCATCACCGTGCCGCTGGCACCGTGGGAGGCAGCACTGGGCGCCAAGGTGGCCGTGCCGACCCTGGACGGCAAGATCAACCTCACCATCCGCCCCGACAGCCAGAGCGGCCAGCGCCTGCGCGTACCGGGCAAGGGCCTGGCCAACAAGAGTGGCGAGCGCGGCAACCTTTACGCGCAACTGAAAGTGGTCATGCCGCCAGCATCCGACGAGTCTGCCCGCGAATTGTGGACCAAGCTTTCCGAGAAGGCTGCGTTCAACCCGAGGACACAATGGAGTAAGTGATCATGAGCAGCACCCTGATCGTTCAACTGGACATGCGTACCTTGTGTCAGGAGGCCGATATCACGGCTGACTGCGTGATCGAAATCGTCGAGCACGGCATTGTCGAACCTTCCGGGCGAACGCCGGAGGACTGGTTGTTCGACGATCAGGCGCCGTTGTTGGCCAAACGTGCGGCGAAGCTGCATCAGGAGCTGGAACTGGAGTGGGAAGGGGTGGCGCTGGCGCTGGAACTGCTGCAGGAAGTGCAGCAGTTGCGCAGCGAGAACAACATGCTGAGGCAGCGGTTGGGCAGGTTTACCCAGATGTAGGCCGTTGCGGCTAACCCCTGTAGGAGCGGCCTTGTGTCGCGATGGGCTGCGCAGCAGCCCCGGCAATCTTGAGATGAAGCAAAGCTCTGGGGCTGCTGCGCAGCCCATCGCGACACAAGGCCGCTCCTACAGGGATCGTGTGAGGCCTGGTTTCTCAGCTTGGTTCTGCCCCCGGGTTCAGCACCAGCTGCATGAAGGTCAAGTCCAGCCACCGGCCAAACTTCACCCCCACCTGCGGCATCTGCCCGGTCACCACGAAGCCCAGCCGCTCGTGCAGGCGCACCGACGCTGCATTGCCGCTCTCGATGGCCGCCACCATCACATGCTTGCCACACGCGCGCGCACGCTCGACCAACGCCGCCATCAGTACCGGACCCAGCCCCTTGCCACGCTGGTCGCCGCGGATATACACCGAATGCTCAACGGTAAGGCGAAAGCCCTCGAACGGCCGCCAGTCGCCAAACGACGCATAGCCCAGCACCCCGCTCTCATCCACCGCCACCAGGATCGGGTAACCCTGCTGCGCACGTGCGGCAAACCAGGCCAGGCGGTTGGCCAGGTCCACCGGGGTTTCGTTCCAGATCGCCGTGGTGTTGCGCACCGCGTCGTTGTAGATGTCGAGGATGCCTGGCACGTCGGTAGGCAGGGCGTCGCGGATTTCATGACTCATGACAGCGTCTCGCAGGGTAGTTGCTTGCAGATTAAATGGTTACCAGCCCGCGCACACCTTCGGCCTGCATGTTTTCACCGCGCCCCCGCTGGATGATCTCGCCACGGGCCATCACCAGGTACTGGTCGGCCAGCTCCTCGGCGAAGTCGTAGAACTGCTCCACCAGCAGGATTGCCATGTCGCCACGCTCGGCGAGGCGGCGGATGACTGCGCCGATCTCCTTGATCACCGAAGGCTGGATACCCTCGGTGGGCTCGTCGAGGATCAGCAGGCGCGGACGGCTGGCCAGGGCGCGGCCGATCGCCAGCTGTTGCTGCTGGCCGCCGGACAGGTCACCGCCACGGCGTTGTTTCATCTGTTCCAGCACGGGGAACAGTTCGTAGATGAAGGGCGGTACCTCCCGAGCTTCACGGGCGGGGAAGCGCGAAAGGCCCATCAGCAGGTTTTCTTCGACAGTGAGGCGCGGGAAGATCTCGCGGCCTTGGGGCACGTAGGCGATGCCGGCGTGGACCCGTTGCTGGGGCTTGAGGCTGGTGATCGGCCTGCCTTCCCATTCGATGCTGCCGTCGCGCGCCGGAACCAGGCCCATCAGACAGCGCAGCAGGGTGGTCTTGCCCACGCCGTTGCGGCCCAGCAGGCAGGTGACTTCGCCGACCTTGGCTTCGAAGGACAGGCCCCGGAGGATATGGCTGCCGCCGTAGTACTGGTGCAGGGTGTCGATTTTCAGCATGTGTGGTTCCTGGGAAATCTGCTTTGCCTGTGCCGGCCCTTTCGCGGGTAAACCCGCTCCCACAAGGACCGCGCAGCTCTTCAGGCCTGTGCCGTACCTGTGGGAGCGGGTTTACCCGCGAAGAGGCCGGCACAGGTATCCATATCTAGCGGCCCAGATACACCTCGACCACCCGCTCATCCGCCTGCACCTGCTCCAGCGACCCTTCCGCCAGCACGCTGCCCTGGTGCAGCACGGTCACATGGTCGGCAATGCTGCCGACAAACCCCATGTCATGCTCCACCACCATCAGCGAATGCTTGCCAGCCAACCCCTTGAACAGCTCGGCGGTGAACTCGGTCTCGGCATCGGTCATGCCTGCCACCGGCTCGTCCAGCAACAGCAGTTGCGGCTCCTGCACCAGCAACATGCCGATCTCCAGAAACTGCTTCTGCCCATGCGACAGCAAGCCCGCCTGGCGCTGGGCCAGCGGCAGCAGGCGCAAGGTGCCCAGCACCTCCTCGATGCGCTGGCGCTGCTCACCACCCAAGCGCGCAGCCAGGCTGGCCCATACCGACTTGTCGGTCTTCAGCGCCAGTTCCAGGTTTTCGAACACCGTCAGCGCCTCGAACACCGTGGGCTTCTGGAACTTGCGGCCTATGCCGGCCTGGGCGATCTGGTATTCGCTCATGCGGGTCAGGTCGAGGGTGTCACCGAAATAGGCCGTACCGTTGTCGGGCCGGGTCTTGCCGGTGATCACATCCATCATCGTGGTCTTGCCGGCCCCGTTGGGGCCGATGATGCAGCGCAGCTCGCCCACGCCGATGTACAGGTTCAGCGCGTTCAGCGCCTTGAAGCCATCGAAGCTGACGCTGATGTCTTCCAGGCTCAGCACCGTGCCGTGGCGGGTGTCGAGGCCGGCCTTGCGGCTGTGGCCCAGGCCGATGGCGTCACGGCTGGCGCCGAGGTTGTCGAACACCGGTTCGAGCATGAATTCCGGGTGGACCGGGGGCACGCCTCTCATGGCTGGCTCCTTTTCTTCAACAGGCCGACCACGCCCTTGGGCAGGTACAGGGTGACGAGGATGAACAACGCGCCGAGGAAGAACAGCCAGAACTCCGGGAAGGCCACGGTGAACCAGCTTTTCATGCCATTCACCAGGCCGGCGCCGAGCAGCGGGCCGATCAAGGTGCCGCGCCCGCCCAGGGCCACCCACACGGCGGCTTCGATGGAGTTGGTCGGCGACATCTCGCTGGGGTTGATGATGCCCACCTGCGGTACGTACAGCGCACCGGCCAGGCCGCACAGTACGGCGCTGAGCACCCACACCAGCAACTTGAAGCCGCGCGGGTCGTAACCACAGAACATCAGGCGGTTCTCGGCGTCGCGCACGGCGGTGAGCAGGCGGCCGAACTTGCTGCGGGTGAGGCGCCAGCACAGGTACAGGCTGGCCAGCAGCAGGCCGACAGTGAGCAGGAACAGCACCGCGCGGGTGCCTTGGGCGGCAATGTCGAAGCCAAGGATGGTGCGAAAGCTGGTAAAGCCGTTGTTGCCGCCAAAGCCGGTTTCGTTGCGGAAGAACAGCAACATGCCGGCGAAGGTCAGCGCCTGGGTCATGATCGAGAAGTACACGCCCTTGATCCGCGAGCGGAAGGCGAACCAGCCGAACACCAGCGCCAGCAACCCGGGCGCCAGCACCACCAGGCACAGGGCCCAGGCGAAATGCTGGGTGCCAGCCCAGTACCACGGCAGCTCGCTCCACGACAGGAAGGTCATGAACCCTGGCAGGCCGTCACCGGCGGCCTGGCGCATCAGGTACATGCCCATGGCGTAGCCACCGAGGGCGAAGAACAGCCCGTGGCCCAGCGACAGCAGCCCGGCGTAGCCCCAGACCAGGTCCAGGGCCAGGGCGACGATGGCGTAGCAGAGGATCTTGCCGACCAGGGTCAGGGTGTAGGCCGACACTTGCAGGGCATGGTCCGCCGGCAGCAGCGACAGCAGCGGCAGGGCCACCAGCAGCAGGACGACGACGGCGCCGATGGCCAGGGTCAGGCGTGGCCCGGCCTTTTGCGTAGCGGTGACAAGCAGTGGCTGGTTCATCAGTCGATTACCCGTCCCTTGAGGGCGAACAGGCCTTGCGGGCGCTTCTGGATGAACAGAATGATCAACGCAAGGATGAGGATCTTGCCGAGCACGGCGCCGATCTGCGGCTCCAGCAGCTTGTTGGCGATGCCAAGGCCGAAGGCTGCCCACAGGCTGCCGGCCAACTGGCCGACGCCGCCGAGCACCACCACCAGGAACGAGTCGATGATGTAGCTCTGGCCCAGGTCCGGGCCGACGTTGCCGACCTGGCTCAGGGCCACGCCGCCGAGCCCGGCGATGCCCGAGCCGAGGCCGAAGGCGAGCATGTCTACGCGCCCGGTGGACACGCCGCAGCAGGCGGCCATGTTGCGGTTCTGGGTGACCGCGCGCACGTTCAGGCCCAGCCGTGTGCGGTTGAGCAGCAGCCAGGTGAGCAGTACCACGGCCAGGGCGAAGCCGATGATCACCAGGCGGTTGTATGGCAGCACCAGGTTGGGCAGTAGCTGGATGCCCCCCGACAGCCAGGCCGGGTTGCTGACTTCGACGTTCTGCGCGCCGAACAGCAGGCGGATGGCCTGGATCAGGATCAGGCTGATGCCCCAGGTCGCCAGCAGGGTTTCCAGTGGGCGGCCATACAGGTGGCGGATTACCGTGCGCTCCAGCGCCATGCCGACCCCGGCACTGATGGCGAACGCCACCGGCAGGGCGATCAGCGGGTAGAACTCGATGGCGCCGGGGGCATAGCGCTGCAGCAGTACCTGGACCATGTAGGTGCTGTAGGCGCCGAGCATCAGCATTTCACCGTGGGCCATGTTGATCACCCCGAGCAGGCCGAAGGTGATGGCCAGGCCAAGGGCTGCCAGCAGCAGGATCGAGCCCAGCGACAGGCCGCTGAAGGCCTGGCCGAGCAGTTCGCCCACCAGCAGCTTGCGCTGCACCTGGGCCAGGCTGGTTTCGGCGGCGGTGCGCACGCCCGGGTCGGTTTCCGCGTTGGGTTGCAGCAAGGCTTCGAGGCGGGTGCGGGCCAGCGGGTCACCGGTTTCGCCGAGCAGGCGAACGGCGGCCAGGCGTACTGCCGGTTCGCTGGCGCCCAGTTGCAGGTTGGCCAGGGCCAGGCCGAGGGCGGCGTGCACGGCGGCATCTGGTTCGCTGGCGAAGCGCCGGTCGATGAAGGCCATTTGCGCCGGTTGCGCGCTTTTCTGTAGTTGTTGGGCAGCGGCCAGGCGGATGTCGCTGTTGTCGCTGAGCAACTGGTGGCTGGCCAGGGCATTGTCGATCAGGCCGCGCAGGCGGTTGTTCAGGCGCACCTTGCGCGTGTCGTCGGCGGCGATGCGGCCTTGGCGCAGGTTGTCCAACAGGGCCAGGCGTGCGGTATCGGGCTGTGCGGCCCAGCCTTCGAGCAGGCGGGCTTGCTCGGCGGGCTTGGCAGCGAGGAAGAATTCGCCCTCGCTGGCCTGGGTTACCAGGGGCAGCAGAAGCAGAAGGGTGAGCAGGAATCTGAGCATGCGAGTAATCCTGAAAATCGGCGTTGGATTCTTCGCGGGTGAACCCGCTCCCACAGGGATCGCAAAAGTCTCAGACCTTGCACCGTACCTGTGGGAGCGGGTTTACCCGCGAATGGGCCGCGCAGCGGCCCCATGCACTCAGTTACCTTTCACGGCGTAATCAGGGCGCTTGTCGTTGCCGGGAATGAACGGGCTCCATGGCTGCGCCCGTAGCGGTTGCTCGGTTTCCCACACCACGCTGAACTGCCCGTCATCCTGGATCTCGCCGATCATCACCGGCTTGTGCAGGTGGTGGTTGGTCTTGTCCATGGTCAGGGTGAAACCGGACGGCGCCTCGAAGCTTTGCCCGGCCAGTGCCTCGCGCACCTTGTCGACATCGGTGGACTTGGCTTTCTCCACCGCCTGCGCCCACATGTGGATGCCCACGTAGGTGGCCTCCATCGGGTCGTTGGTCACCGCCTTGTCGGCGCCTGGCAGGCCCTTGGCCTTGGCGTAGGCCTTCCAGTCGGCGACGAATTTCTGGTTGACCGGGTTATCCACCGACTCGAAGTAGTTCCATGCCGCCAGATGGCCCACCAGCGGCTTGGTGTCGATGCCGCGCAGTTCTTCTTCGCCCACCGAGAACGCCACCACCGGCACGTCGGTGGCCTTCAGGCCCTGGTTGGCCAGCTCCTTGTAGAACGGCACGTTGGAGTCGCCGTTGACCGTGGAGATGACCGCGGTCTTGCCACCGGCGGAGAACTTCTTGATGTTGGCGACGATGGTCTGGTAATCGCTGTGGCCGAACGGCGTGTACACCTCTTCGATGTCCTTGTCGGCCACGCCCTTGCTGTGCAGGAAGGCACGCAGGATCTTGTTGGTGGTGCGCGGGTAGACGTAGTCGGTGCCCAGCAGGAAGAAGCGCTTGGCGCTGCCGCCGTCTTCGCTCATCAGGTACTCCACGGCCGGGATGGCCTGCTGGTTGGGCGCGGCGCCGGTGTAGAACACGTTTGGCGACATCTCTTCACCTTCGTACTGCACCGGGTAGAACAGCAGGCCGTTGAGCTCTTCGAACACCGGCAGCACCGACTTGCGTGACACCGAGGTCCAGCAGCCGAACACCACTGCCACCTTGTCCTGGGTCAGCAGCTGTCGGCTCTTTTCAGCGAACAGCGGCCAGTTGGAGGCCGGGTCGACCACCACCGGTTCGAGCAGCTTGCCGTTCACGCCGCCCTTGGCGTTGATCTGCTCGATGGTCATCAGCGCCATGTCCTTGAGCGAAGTCTCGGAAATGGCCATGGTCCCCGACAGCGAATGCAGGATGCCGACCTTGATGGTTTCGGCGGCCTGGATGCTCCAGCTCAGGCCCATTGCGGCAATCGATGCGCTAAGGGTGAAGGCCTTGATCAGACTGCGTCGCTTCATGTGCTCTCTCCGCTGAGTTTTTATGTGTTGGGCAAGCGGGGAGGGGTGTTGCAAGGGGTGTGCCTAACGGCGGAAGGTGCGCAATAGAGGGGTTGTGCGAGGTGTTGGGGCGTTGGTTGGATCCAGGTTGGTGCCTGATGGATTTGTGTGCACAGGATTGGGGCTGCAAAGCAGCCCCCAGGGCCATCAGCCGTTACGCACTGCCGTGCGCGGATGGCGCTTGCTGCGCACACCCTGATAGGTCACCGCCAGCAGCACGAACCAGATCGGCGTCACCAGCAACGCCGCGCGGGTATCGTCTTCCAGGCTCAGCAACACCAGGATGAAGGCAAAGAACACCAGGCACACGTAGCACATGAAGCGCCCGCCCGGCATCTTGTACTTCGAGGCCTGGTGCAGTGCCGCGCGGTGGTTGCGGTACTTCAGGTACGACAGCAGGATCAGTGTCCAGACGAACATGAACAGCACCGCCGAAACGGTGGTGACCAGGGTGAATGCCTCGACCACGTTCGGCACCAGGTAGATCAGCACTGCACCCAGTAGCAGGCAGGTGCAGGAGAAGTACAGGCCGTTGGCTGGTACCGAGCGGCTCGACAGTTTCTCGAAGGCCTTGGGTGCGTCACCCTCCTGGCTCAGGCCGTAGAGCATGCGGCTGGTGGAGAACACGCCGCTGTTGGCCGACGAGGCCGCCGAGGTCAGCACCACGAAGTTGATGATGCTTGCCGCCGCTGGCAGACCGGCCAGCACGAACAGCTCCACGAACGGGCTCTTGCCCGGCACCACGTCGCGCCATGGGGTCACGGCCATGATCGCGATCAGCGCCAGCACGTAGAACACGATGATCCGTACCGGGATCGAGTTGATCGCCCGTGGCAGGGTGCGTTCCGGGTTCTTCGCTTCGGCGGCGGTGGTGCCTACCAGCTCGATGCCGACGAAGGCGAACACGGCGATCTGGAAGCCGGCGAAGAAGCCCATCAGGCCATTGGGGAACATGCCACCGTCATTCCACAGGTTGGCCAGTTGCGCGGTGCGCCCGCTGGGCGAGGTGAAGCCGGTGATGACCATGTACAGGCCGGTGACGACCAGGCCGATGATGGCGACGATCTTGATCAGGGCGAACCAGAACTCCATTTCACCGAACATCTTCACCGTCACCAGGTTCAGCGACAGCAGCAGCCCTACGCAGGTCAGCGCCGGTATCCACTGCGGCAGTTCGGGGAACCAGAACTGCGTATAGGCCGCGATCGCGACCACGTCGGCGATGCCGGTGACTACCCAGCAGAACCAGTAGGTCCAGCCGGTGAAGTAGCCCGCCCAGGGGCCGAGCAGGTCGGCGGAGAAATCGATGAACGACTTGTAGTTGAGGTTCGACAGCAGCAGTTCGCCCATGGCGCGCATGACGAAGAACAGCATGAAGCCGATGATCATGTAGACGAAGATGATCGACGGCCCGGCCAGGCTGATGGTCTTGCCCGAGCCCATGAACAGGCCGGTACCGATCGCGCCACCGATGGCGATCAGCTGGATGTGGCGGTTGGTCAGGTTGCGCTGCAGATGCTGTTCATCTGGCGCTGTGGGTGAGGTTTGCGTCATAGGCTGCATTCCGTTGGACAGTCGGTCGTCTTGTCAGAGGTAGCCGGCTAGGCTAACACGCGCGTTCCAGTTCGGGGCGCGACAGATCGACTCGACTTTTGGGGAGCAGTGTTGTGCCTGTGCCGGCCTCTTCGCGGGTGAACCCGCTCCCACAGGGACCGCGCTGCCCTCAGGCTTGGCGCAGAAACTGTGGGAGCGGGTTTACCCGCGAAAGGGCCGGCACAGACGAAGCAAGGCTCAGGCGCTGGCCAGCACCCGGCCGCGCCTGACTACCAGACTATCCACCAGCCACATCACCACCATCGACACCCCCACCAGCGGGAACATCAACCCCAGCACCAGCATCACCCCCACCGCTACTTTCCAGCGCGGCAGGTCATGGCGCAGCGGCGGCACACCCAACCCGCCGGCCGGCCTGCGCTTCCACCACATCACCAGCCCGCTCACCGAGCCCAGCAAGATCATCAGGCACACCAGCAGGATGATGATCTGGTTGAATGCCCCGAACATCTTGCCTTCATGCAGCATCACACCCAGCTCGGTGGCACGGGCGACCGGGCTGTAGTCCTGCCAGCGCACATCGGCCAGCACCTTGCCGGTGTACTGGTCGACATGCAGGGTGGCGTCGTTGCGCGGGTCGTCGGCGAATACGGCGATGGTGAACACGCCATCGGCCGTGGTCGGCGCGGTGATGCTGTAACCCGGTTCGACCTGGCGCGCGGTAGCGATATCTTCGACCTGCTGCAGGCTTATCTGTGGCGCTGCCGGCGCGCTCGACATCATGTGATGCCCGGCATGTTCGGCGTGTGCACCGGACTGCGGCATCGGCGTGTTTTCCATCGCCCAAGGCACGGTCTGGCGGTGCGCGCTGTTGAGTTCACCCGCCTGCTGGTCCGACTTGGGCACGTCGTTCCACATGGCCGCCGGAAAGCGGTTCCACAAGTCGGCGTACTGCTTGCCCCACAGGCCGGTCCAGGTCATGCCGCTGACCAGCATCAGCAGCAACAAGGCCGAGCCCCAGAAGCCGGTCACCGCATGCAGGTCGCGCCAGAACAGTCGGCCGCGTGCCGACAGCCGTGGCCACAGCACCCCAGCGCCATTGCGCCCGCGTGGCCACCACAAGTACAGGCCCGATACCACCAGCACGATGCCCCAGCCCGCGGCCAGCTCTACCAGGCGGTCACCGACCGTGCCGACCATCAGTTCGCCATGCAGGGCGCGGGCGATGGCCTGCAGGTTCTGCTTGCCATCCTGTTCGCCGAGGACTTTGCCGCTATAGGGGTCGACGAACACGTTCAGTTCGCGCCCGGCGTCATGTACCACGAATTGTGCGCTGCGTTCGGCGTCCAGCGGCGGCAGGTACTGGCCAACGTGGCCCTCGGGGTAGGCCTTGCGCACCTCGGCCAGCATCGTGTCCGCGCCCTGTCGGTGGTGGCCGGCTTCGACCACCATCAGCTCGCGGTACAGCAGCGGGTCGAGCTGCGGCTTGAACAGGTAGATTATCCCGGTGATTGCCAGCAGGATCATGAACGGGGCCACGAACAGCCCCGCATAGAAGTGCCAACGCCAGGCCAGGTTGTAGAAGTTGATGCGTGTTCCTCTCATGGGAACCTCCTGTTTGACCAGCAGATGGGCGCGACCTGCGCCGCGCCCGTTGTTGTTGTCAGAAGCTGAAGTCGACCTTGGTCCAGAAGGTCCTGCCTGGCTCGTTGACCGGCTGTGGATCGGTAGCCGGGTAGCCGAACCCGGCGTTCCCGGCCAGGTTCAAGTGCTCGGCGTAGGTCTTGTCGAATAGGTTGTCGACCCCCGCGCTGAGCTTGAGGTGGTTGCTTACCTTGTAGGCGCCATTGAGCGAGAACACGCCGAAGCCGGCGCTCTTGTCGTAGTCCTTGCCGACCACGTTGCTCTGGTTCTCAGCGATGCGGTTCTGCGCCGCCACCAGCCGCCACAGTGCGCCGACGCTCCAGGCATCGCGGCTGTAGGTCAGGCCCAGGCGGCTTTCCAGGGGCGGCATTTGCGGTAGTGCCGTGCCGTCACTGCTGTTCTTGCCCCAGGCGTAGGCCAGCGTGGCATCGGCCTTCCAGTTTTCCGTCAGCTGGTAGGCCGCGCCCAGTTCGCCGCCCATGATGCGGGCGTCGATGTTGCGAGCCTGGGAGCTCATTCCCTGGTAGTCGAACAGGATGTAATCGCGGATCTGCCCGATGTAGCCAGACGCCCAGGCTTCCATGCGCTCGTCACGGTACTGGACACCGAAGTCGAGCTGGGTGGTCTTCTCTGGTTTGATACCGTCGAAAGCATTGGCCGCACCGGGTGGTGCCAGCTTGGGCGAGAACAGCTCCCAGTAGTCGGGGAAACGCTGGGCATGACCAAGGCCGATGTACGTGGTGGCCGGGATGGCTGCCAGGTCGTGCTCGTAGCGGACAAAGCCGCTGGGCAGGGTATCGGCGCGGGTGTCGCCGTTGGTGGCGCTGGTTGCGCGGAAGTCGCGGGCCGAGGCGCGGTCCAGGCGGGCACCGGTAATCATGCGGTCCTCACCGCTGACGTACCAGGTCAGCTCGCCGAATGCACCGTAGTTGTGGAAGTCGGCGTCCTTGGTCCAGGCCTGGCCCTTGTGCGCGTCCACACCCATGCCGCCGCGTTTGCGATGTTCGTTGGTCTGCGCGTCGATGCCGCCGATCAGTTGCACATCGGCCCAGCGCCAGGTGGCCTTCATGCGTGCGCCCATGGTGCGGCGGTCGACGTTGCTGACCATCGGCATGCCCATCATGCCGCTGCCCGAAGGCGTGCGCAGGCTGTAGTTGTCCATCACGTGGTCGGCGTAGTTGTAGTAGACCTGCGCCTCGACCTTGTCGAGCACCTCGCCGAGGTTGGACTTTTCGAAACGCAGGCCCAGGCTTTCGCGTTTGAACTGCGAACCGTCCATGCCACGCCCGGCATAGCGGGCCTCACCATCGCCCTTGCCGGCGGTGAGTTCCAGCAGGGTGTCCTGGTCGGGGGTCCAGCCGAGAGCGACATCGCCGTTCCACTTGTCCCAGCGTGACGGCACGGTGTTGTCATCGCCGTCGTGGTAGTCGTCCGAGCGCGACTGGTTGCCGACGAAGCGGGCGTAGGCCTGGTCGTTGCCGGCGGCAGTGTCCAGTACCTTGTCGAAGCGGCCGTTGGAGCCGGCCAGCAGGCTGGCATTGACCCGGCTGCCGAGGGTGCCGAACTTTTCCGGCTCGCGCTCGAAGAGGATGGTGCCCGCCGAGCCGCCCGGACCCCAGATCACGCTTTGCGGGCCTTTGATCACGGTCAGGCGGTCGTAGGTTTCCGGCGAAATGTACGACGTGGGGGCGTCCATGCGGTTGGGGCAGGCGCCCAGCATCAGGCCGCCATTGGTGAGGATGTTCAGGCGCGAGCCGAACATGCCGCGCAGTACCGGGTCACCGTTGGTGCCGCCGGCGCGGATGGCCGAGAAGCCGGGGATGGTCTTCAGGTAGTCGGCGCCATCGCTGGCCGGCACCGGCTGGCGCGGGTCTTTCGGGTTGGTGACCACGGTCAGCGGCGAGCTCGGGGCCACCGCGGTGATCACCGTCGGGCTCAGCTCGGGGGCGTCGTGTGCATGGCCTTCATGGCCTGGGTCGGCGGCCAGGGCCACGGGTGCGAGCAGCGAGCCGCACACGGCGGCGATGGTCCCACGCAGGGACAAGGCAAAAACAGGGGTGCAGCCGGACATAATGATTCCAGTCGATCAGTCATGAGTCAGCGCGAAGCCTCCTGGCTCCGTGCGCAAAAAATGTGGGTTCAGACGTTGATCGAGGAAGGTGGGGCGCGGCTGCGCGCGCCGGGGAATACAGCCTGCCGGGCATGGCCCTGGCGCGTAGGTGCGAACAGGTGGGTGGTGGGTACGACGCTGCCGGCACTGAGCGGGCTGAGGGCCTGGGGCAGGGCCGGGCAGTTGAACAACAGGCTGCAGTAACCGCACTTTTCCCACATCACATGCAGCTGGCCATCTCCAGCCTGGCCGTGATGGGTGTCGCCGCCATGCTGATGGGCGGTGGCCATCGGCATGTCCATCGGCATGCTCATGCCGGCGTGGTGGTCCATCGGCATCGACTGGGAAATCAGCGGGCCGATGAAGATCATCCACATGGCGAACAGGCTCAGCCATCCGCCACCGGCGCGCCTGCGGTCAGGGCGGGTGGTACGGCTGATGCTGTTGCGCGGCAGGCTCATGGCGAGTGCCTTTCAGCGGGTGATCAGTGCGCGTGTTCGTGGGCTTGCGGCTGGTCCGTCGGCGCCTGCTTCTGCACGGCCACATCGACGGTGATATCGCCGGCCTTTTCGAAGTGCAGGGTCAACGGGAAGCGCTTGCCGTCGCTGAGCAGGCTGCGGTCCTTGGGCTGCATCAGCATCACATGGTAGGCGCTGGGGGCGAAGGTCAGGTCCTTGCCTGCGGGCACCACCACGCTGGGCACCTGCTGCATCTTCATGGCACCGCTGGCGCTCATGGCATGCTCGTGCAGTTGTGCGTCATCGCTGATGGGGCTGTCGACACCGAGCAGGCGGTCGTCGGCCTGGCCATTGTTGTGCACCACGAAATACGCCGCGACGTTGGGGGCGTTGGGGGGTAGCTGCAGTGACCAGGGGTGGGCGATGTGCAGGTCACCCACGCTGTATTCGTGGGCATTGGCAAAGGCGCCGGGCAGCAGCAGGGCGGCCATGACGAGGGCGTGCTTGAGCATGGTGAATCTCCGTTTCTGTTCAGGTTCAGGCAGACAGCGTGAAGAACTCAGGCCAGCGGAGAGGCACGGGGGTTGAGCGCCGGCCAGAGTTGGCGCGGCGTGGCGTGGTAGTCGGCGGGTGATGGCAGCAGGCCGGCGAGCAGTATCGGCGGGTTGTGCAGCTGCGGCGGGTAGCCGGGCAGGGCCAGCAGTGGCGCGGCACCGGAGCAGCACCAGCAATTCATCATGCTGGCGCTGTCGTCGCTTTGCGGGCCGAGGTCGATCTTGGCCAGGGCCTGGACGTCGACCTTGGCCTTGTTGGCCATGCTGGAACAGAAGGCCCCCCACAGCAGCTGCTCGGCCGGGCCCTTGGGCGCGGCGGAAGACAGCGGCATGGCCAGCAGGTTGAACAGCACTGCAAGGCAGGCTATCCAGGCGATGTGCCGACGTGGGGGCATGGAGAGATCCGGTCAGGAATCGTGGTGGGTATTGTAAGGCGGAGTATAGGTAAAAATGGCGGGGTGCGGTGAAGTGACGCAGGCATGCTGTTGAAGCGGTGTCGCCTGCTTCGCGGGCACGCCCGCTCCCACAGGATTATCACCGGCCCAGGGGCAGCGGGTAACCTGTAGGAGCGGCCTTGTGTCGCGATGGGGCGCAAAGCGCCCCCAGCATTATCAAGCCTTGTTGCGGCCCATCAGCCCACGCACGGTCTCCTGCAGGTCCGCCGGCAGCACCACCACCTTGGCATTGCTGCTGCCCGCCAGGTTCTCCATCGCCCCCACATAGCGCTCGCCCAGCAGGTACATCGCCGGCACGGTCTCGTTGCCGACCGCGTCCTTGACCAGCGTAATCGCCCGCGCCGAGGCCTCGGCCAGGCTGATCTGCGCTTCGGCATCCAGCCTGGCAGCCTGCAAGCGTGCTTCTGCTTCCAGGATCGCCGCCTGCTTGGCCCCTTCGGCACGGGTCACGTCGGCCTTGCGCTCACGCTCTGCTGCCGCCTGGCGCTCCATGGCCAGTTGCATGTTCTCCGAGGGCTTGATGTCCTGGATTTCCACCGAGCGTACGGTCACGCCCCAGTCTTCGGTCTGCTCGGACATCGCCTCGCGCAGGCGTGCCTTGATCTGCTCGCGGCTGGACAGCGCTTCGTCCAGGTCCATGGCGCCGACGATGGCGCGCAGCGAGGTCATGGTCAGGCTGGTGACGGCGAACGAGAAGTCCTGCACGCCATAGGAGGCCTTCTGCGGGTCGACCACCTTGGCGAAGCACAGGGCGTTGGCGACGATCACCGCGTTGTCCCGGGTGATGATTTCCTGCTGCTGCACATCGAGGATGATGTCCTTGGTCGGCAGGCGGTAGGCGACCACATCCATGTACGGGATGACGATGTTCAGGCCGGGCTTGAGCGTGCTTTGGTAGCGGCCCAGGCGCTCGACGACCCATTCCTCGCCCTGGGGCACGATGCGCACCCCCTTGAACACGGTGATCAGGACGAACAGGGCAATGGCGACGACGACGATGAGGCTGGTCATGATGCGAAATTCCTTTTAGTGCGGATTCAGGCCCGGATGACCCGGGCGGTGTTCCCTTCGATGGCGGTCAGTCGTACCCGCTCGCCGGCCGCGATCTCGCTGTTGGCGACGCAGGTCCATTCCTCGTTGCCGAGGATAGGCTTCTGGAAGCGCACACGGCCTTTCTGGAACTCCGATACACCAGCAGTCAGCAGCCCCACTTCACCGATCACGCTTTCGGCGGTCCAGCGCACGTCTGGTTGCTTGCGCCGGAACAGCTTGAACCACAGTGCCGTGGTGACTGACGACATCAGCACCCACAGCAGCACCTGCATGTCCAGTTGCAGGCTGGGGGCGGCCAGCGAAATGAGCGACACCAGCACGGCGCCGATGCCGAACCAGAGGATGAAGAACGTCGGCAGGACCAGTTCGAGCAGGATCAGCGCGATGCCGAAGACCAGCCAGATCCACCATTGCATTTCCATATGGGTAGCGCCTTCCGGGAGGGAGTGCCGAGTTTAAGGTAGCAGTGCGGCACATGGCCACTTCATGGTTTGCAAGAAAAGTCCGAAATGGCTGTAGGAGCAACTGTCTTGTGCAAATACATGAAAGTTGCCGCGTCCCCTGTGGGAGCGGGTTCACCCGCGAACACCGGCGAAGCCGGTGCCATGCACCGCGTTGATTTCTTCGCGGGTAAACCCGCTCCCGTAGGGATCTGCGGTGCGCTTACGGTATTTGTTATCCGCGCAGGTCGAGTGCCGCAGCCAGGTCGGCTGGCGAGTCGAATGCCCGGTCCACATCCGGCAAAGCCGGTCGCTTCAGGATCAGCACAGGTATCCCCAGCTCCCGCGCCACTTCCAGCTTCGGTTCGGTCGCCACGCTGCCGCTGTTCTTGCTGATCAGTACATCGATCTTGCGGCGCTGGAACAACGCCCGCTCATCCTCGATATGGAACGGCCCGCGCGCGCCAATCACTTCACAGCGATCGTTGCCAGGGCACGCCTCCAGCGCACGCAAGGTCCAGAACTGCTCCAGCGGTATCTCGTCCAGATGTTGCAGCGGCTCACGCCCCAGCGTGAACAATGGCCTGCGAAACGGCTTGAGTGCCTCGATCAACCCCGCCCAGTCCTCGACCTCGCGCCAGTCGTCCCCCGTTTGCGCCTGCCAGGCCGGGCGGCGCAAGGCCCAGCACGGGATACCGGCCATGCGTGCGGCGTTGGCCGCATTGCGGCTGATCTGTGCGGCATAGGGATGGGTAGCATCGATCAGCAACGTGATGCCTGCCTCGTGCAGGTAGTTGGCCAGCCCTTCGGCACCGCCAAAGCCGCCGACCCGAACCTGGCATTGCAGGTCCTGCGGCACCCGGCCGATGCCTGCCAGGCTGTAGACGTGCTGCGGGCCCAGGCGGCGAGCGATGGCCAGGGCTTCAGTGACGCCGCCCAGCAGCAGGATGCGCCCGTTCATTGCACACCCGCCCGGCCGACGATGCCACCCTGGCGGTCGATGGCGAACACCTCCACCTGCACCTGCGCTGGCACCACGCTGCGGGCGAAGGCCAGGGCGTGGGCGCAAACCGCGTCACCCAAGGGGATGCCGGCTGCATGGGCCAGTGCCAGGGCTTGCTGGCTGGTGTTGGCAGTAATGATCGATGCCTGCAGCGCCTCGTCGGCGCCGATGTCCGCTGCCCAGCCGGCCAGTTGCGGCAGGTCGATGCTGGAGTGGCGGCTGTGCAGGTCCATATGCCCGGCAGCCAGTTTGCTGATCTTGCCGAAACCGCCGCACAGAGTCAGGCGTGGCACCGGCACCTTGCGCAGGTGCTTGAGCACCGCACCGACGAAGTCGCCCATTTCGATCAGGGCTATTTCCGGCAGGCCATAGACGCGGCGCATGGTGTCTTCGCTGGCGTTGCCGGTGCATGCGGCGATATGCGTGTAGCCGTTGGTGTGGGCGACGTCGATGCCCTGGTGGATCGAGGCGATGTAGGCCGCGCAGGAAAACGGCCGCACGATGCCGCTGGTGCCGAGGATCGACAGCCCGCCGAGAATGCCCAGGCGCGGATTCATGGTCTTCAGGGCCAGTTGCTCGCCGCCCTGCACATTGACCGTGACCTCGAAGCCACCTGAGTAGCTGCATTCGTCCGCCAGGCGTTGCAGGTGTTCGCTGATCATGCGCCGTGGCACCGGGTTGATGGCCGGCTCACCCACCGCCAGCACCAGCCCCGGGCGGGTCACGGTGCCGACGCCGGTGCCGGCGACAAAACGGATGCCCGGTTCGGCCAGCAGGCGCACCTGGCTATAGAGCAGGGCGCCGTGGGTCACGTCCGGGTCGTCACCGGCGTCCTTGAGCGTGCCGGCTTCGGCACCTTGGCCGGTGAGGCGGCAGAACTCCAGGCGCATCTGCACCACCTTGCCCTTGGGCAGGGTGATGCTGACGGCGTCGCTGCTCTCGCCACCAAGCAGCAAGCGTGCTGCCGCCAGGCTGGTGGCGGTGGCGCAGCTGCCGGTGGTCAGGCCGCTGCGCAGGGGAGCGGGCTGTTCGCGGGTTTCTTCACGCATCGGCGGGTTTCACCACGTCCAGCAAGGTGATCGGCAGCGCCTGGCGCCAAGTGTCGAACGCGCCCAATGGCTGGGCATGGGCGACATGGATGCGGGTCAGCTCGCCGCCATGGCGTTCACGGAAATGCGCCAGGGCCAGTTCGCTTTGCAGGGTCACCGCATTGGCTACCAGCCGGCCGCCGGGGCGCAGGCTTGCCCAGCACAGGTCGAGCACACCTTCGCGGGTGACGCCGCCACCGATGAAGATCGCATCCGGTTGCTCCAGGCCTTCAAGCGCCGCCGGTGCCTTGCCGCGGACCAGTTGCAGGCCGGGTACACCCAGCGCATCACGGTTGTGTTCGATGAAGCCCTGGCGGCCTTCGTCGGCCTCGATGGCCAAGGCGCGGCAGGCCGGGTGGGCGCGCATCCATTCGATGCCGATCGAGCCGCAGCCGGCACCCACGTCCCACAGCAACTCGCCGGGCTGTGGTGCCAGGCGGGCCAGGGTGATGGCGCGGACATCGCGTTTGGTCAGCTGGCCGTCATGCCGGAAGGCGCTGTCCGGCAACCCGGCCAGCCGGTGCAGGCGCGGCGCCTCGGGCGTGGCCAGGCACTCGATGGCTACCAGGTTGAGCGCGGCGACGTCGCTGTGCGGCCAGCCCTGGGCGGTGCCGGCCAACTCACGTTCGTCCACGCCACCCAAGTGTTCGAAGACCCGCAGGCGGCTTGGCCCGAAGCCCCGCTCGCGCAGCTGCGTGGCAATTGTTGCCGGGCTGTCGCCGTCGTTGCTCAGCACCAGCAGGCGCACGCCGCTGTGCAGGTGGGCATTGAGCGCTGCCAGGGGCCGAGCGACCAGCGATACCACTTGTACGTCCTGCAGTGGCCAGCCCAGGCGGGCGGCGGCCAGGGCGCAGGAGGAGGGCATCGACAGCACGCGAATTTCAGCGGCGGGCAGTTGGCGCGCCAGGCTGGCGCCGACGCCGTAGAACATCGGGTCGCCGCTGGCCAGCACGCATACCGGCTCGCCGCGCAGGGCCAGTACCGGGGCCAGCGAGAACGGGCTTGGCCAGCCCAGCCGTTCGCCGACCACGCAGCGTGGCAGCAAAGCCAGCTGGCGCGGGCTGCCGAAGATCCGCGCAGCGCCCAGCAGCGCGCGCCGGGCCTGCTTGCCCAGGCCGCTGAAGCCGTCTTCGCCGATACCTACCACTGTCAGCCAGGGTGCCATGGATACCTCTTCAAGATCCTGGGGCTGCTGTGCAGCCCATCGCGACACAAGGCCGCTCCCACAGGGAGTGGTGATCCCTGTAGGAGCGGCCTTGTGTCGCGATGGGGTGCGTAGCGCCCCCAAAATTTCTGCTCAAACTCGAATGATGCTCGACCACCGGCTTTTCATGCCGCCGGACAAAGCAGGCATAATACCGCGCCTTCTACACTCAAGCGCATTTTCACAGATTGCCGGACGCCCCTTTGACACAGGCCCATGCCTCCCATGTATCGCCCCGTCCCTCGGCCTGCCCGGGGTTGTGGCGCATCGTCAGTGCCCGTGATGGCGGCATCTGCCGCATCAAGCTGCCGGGCGGCCTGCTGCTGGCCGACCAGGCCGATGCAGTGGCGGCGGCTGCCGAGCGTTTCGCCGGTGGCGTGATCGAGGCCACCAACCGCGGCAACCTGCAGATTCGCGGCATCGGCAGCGAGCATCGCGGCCTGGTCGAGACACTGCTCGCTGCCGGCCTGGGCCCACGTGATGCCGCCGGTGACGATGTGCGCAACCTGATGCTCAGCCCGCTGGCCGGGCATGACCCGGCGATGCTGCTGGACGCTCGGCCGCTGGCCGGGCAGATCCTCGATCTGCTGGAAGGCACCCCGCGTTTTCACCAGTTGTCGGCCAAGTTCGCCGTGCAGCTGGATGCCGGCGAAAACCTGGCCATGCTCGAACACCCCCATGACCTGTGGCTGTCGGCCCTGCGCCTGGGGCAGCAGACCTGGCTGGCGTTTGGCCTGGCGGGTTGCCCGGCAGACGGCCAGGTGCTCGGCGCGGTGCCGGCGGAACAAGGCCTGGCACTGGTGCGTGCGGTGCTGGAGCGCTTCCTCGACCTGGCCACCCCGGCACAGTCGCGCATGCGGCAGTTGCTCGAGGTGTGTTCGGCAACCGATTTCATCGACGGGCTCGGCCTGGCCCTCCGCCGCGATGCCGCTGTGCTCGCATGGCGGCGTGCACCCCGCAACGTCTCGTGGCTGGGCGTTCTGCCGCAGGCGCAGGGCGTCGCCTTGGGCGTTGCCCCGCCGCAGGGGCGCCTGACCCCGGCCATGCTGCGTGGCGCTGCGCGCGTTGCCCGTGAACATGGCGATGGCAGCCTGCGCCTGAGCCCCTGGCAAAGCCTGGTGCTGACCAACCTGCAAGCCCAACACATCGATCACGCCCAGGCCGGGTTGTCCGCACTGGGCCTGCTATGCCACGACCATGAGCCACTGGCACGCATAAGCGCCTGTACCGGCACCAGTGGCTGTGCCAAGGCCCTGGGCGAGACCAAGGCCGACGCCGTCACCCTGGCTGCACTGCTCGGCCCTGGCGTGCCCGGCAGCGTGCACTTGTCCGGTTGCCCCCGATCCTGCGCCGTGGCCCATGTTGCCCCGGCCACCCTGCTGGCCCGCGCGCCGGGCCGTTACGACCTGTACCTGCGTGATGCGCGCCTGCCGGGCTTCGGCGCCCTGCGCGCCACCGACCTTACCTTGAATGAAGCAGGCGCCATGCTCGACCTGCCGACGGAGCACCTTGATGATTGACTACATCCGCGATGGTCAGGAGATCTATCGCAATTCCTTCCGGATCATCCGCGAGGAAGCCCGACTCGAGCGGATCCCCGCAGACCTCGAAAAGCTCGCCGTGCGCGTGATCCACGCCTGTGGCATGGTCGACGCCATCGATGGCCTGCAGTTCTCCGAAGGCGCCGGCCGGGCCGGGCGCGAGGCGTTGCTGAATGGCGCGCCGATCCTGTGTGATGCGCACATGGTCGCCGAAGGCATTACCCGCGCCCGCCTGCCCGCCGACAACAAGGTCATCTGCACCCTGCGCGACCCGAGCGTACCGGGCCTGGCGAAAGACGCCGGCAACACCCGTTCCGCCGTGGCCCTGGAGTTGTGGCGACCGTACCTGGAAGGCAGTGTGGTGGTGATCGGCAACGCGCCTACCGCGCTGTTCTACCTGCTGGAAATGCTCGACGCCGGCGCCCCGAAACCAGCACTGATCCTCGGCTTCCCGGTCGGCTTCGTCGGTGCCGCCGAGTCCAAGGCGATGCTCGCCGCCAACAGCCGTGGCGTGCCGTTCGTGATCATGCAGGGCCGCCTGGGCGGCAGCGCGATGGCCGCCGCTGCGGTCAACGCCCTCGCCACGGAGGTGGAATGATGGCGCCGCGTGGACGTCTGCTGGGCCTGGGCGTGGGCCCTGGCGACCCTGAACTGATTACCCTCAAGGCCCTGCGCCTGCTGCGTGAAGCGCCCGTGGTCGGCTACTTCGTGGCCAAGGGCAAGCGCGGCAACGCCTTCGGCATCATCGAGGCGCACCTGCAGCCCGAGCAGACCTTGCTGCCGCTGGTCTACCCGGTAACCACCGAAGCGCTGCCAGCGCCGCTGTCCTATGAACAGGTGATCAGCGACTTCTACGACGAGGCCAGCGTGCAGGTAGCCGAGCACCTGGATGCCGGCCGCGACGTGGCGGTGATCTGTGAAGGCGACCCGTTCTTCTATGGTTCCTACATGTACCTGCACGACCGCCTGGCGCAGCGCTACGAGGCCGAAGTGATCCCCGGCGTCTGCTCGATGCTCGGTGGCGCCTCGGTACTGGGCGCGCCGCTGGTGTACCGCAACCAGAGCCTGTCGGTGCTGTCTGGCGTGTTGCCGGCCGAAGAGCTCAAGCGTCGCCTGGCCGACGCCGACGCGGCGGTGATCATGAAGCTTGGCCGCAACTTCCCCAAGGTGCGCGAAGTGCTGGCCGAACTGGGCCTGGACGGGCGCGCGCTGTATGTGGAGCGGGCGACCATGGCCAACCAGAAGATCGTGCCGCTGGACCAGGTCGACCCACAGTCGTCGCCGTACTTCTCGCTGATCATCGTGCCGGGTGAAAAATGGCAGGGCTGAGCATGCATCAGGCACCGGCGATCGTCATCCTTGGCCAGGGCAGCCTGGCCACGGCGCAGCGTATCCAGCAGTGTTATCCACAAGCATCGATCCATGGCCTGGAAGGCCGAGTCGAGGGTGCCGACCTTTGCTACACCGCGTTCGGCGATACCCTGCGTGGGCTGTACCAGCAGAACACACCGATCATCGCCCTGTGCGCGGCGGGTATCGTCATCCGCAGCCTGGCCAGCCTGCTCAGCGAGAAAGGTGTCGAACCAGCGGTACTGGCCGTGGCCGAAGACGGCAGTGCCGTAGTGCCGTTGCTCGGGGGCCTTGGCGGGGTGAACGTGATGGCGCGCGAAATCGCTGAAGCACTGGGCGTTGCTGCGGCCATCACCACCAGCGGCGAGCTGCGTTTCGGCACCTGTCTGCTGAACCCGCCACAGGGCTATGCGCTGGCGGATATCGAGCAAGGCAAGCGCTTTGTCTCCGACCTGCTGGCTGGCGAGGCGGTGCGCATCGAAGGTGACGCGCCGTGGCTGCAACAGGCGCAGTTGCCTGCCAGCGAGGCGGCTCGGCGTACCATCCATGTGGGGCACCAGGCGCGCCCGGCCAGCCGCGACGAGCTGCTGATCCACCCGCGTTCGGTGGTAGTGGGTGTTGCTGGCGGCAGCCTGGCCAGTATCCGTGCGGCATTGCAGCAGGCCGGCATCGCCGAGCCTGCAGTGGCCTGCCTGCTGGCCGACGAGCAAGCCATGGCCGACAGCGCCCTGCACGAGGCCGCACAGGCCCTGGGGGTTGCCTTGCGCTTTGCTGCCAGGACGCATGATCTGGCCGGGATGGTTGCTGCGGCATTGCCTGCTGCGCAGCTGATCGAGGTGGCAGACGTGGTCATCGCGGTGGCGCCTGCCCCGGTCGAGGTGGCGCAGATCGGTCGTCGTCGGGGTCGCCTGGCGGTCATCGGCCTGGGGCCAGGTGCAGCCGAGCTGATGGTGCCGGCGGTCAAGGCCGAGCTGGAGCGGGCCGAGGATGTGCTCGGTTACGAAACCTACGTGCGCATGGCCGGCCCGTTCCGTGACGACCAGGTGCTGCACTGCACCGACAACCGTGAAGAGATGCAGCGTGCCCGGCATGCCTTCGAACTGGCAGCCCAGGGCCGTTCGGTGGTGGTGGTGTCGTCGGGTGACCCGGGTGTGTTCGCCATGGCAGCTGCGGTACTTGAAGCGCTGCACGAGTCTACGGACCCGGCCTGGCACCGGGTGGATCTCGAGATCCTGCCGGGGGTGTCGGCCTCGCTCGCGACCGCCGCCCAGGCGGGTGCGCCGCTGGGGCATGACTTCTGCGTGATGTCGCTGTCGGACAACCTCAAGCCGTGGTCGATCATTGAAAAGCGCCTGGACCTGGCGGCGCAGGCCGACCTGGTGCTGGCGTTCTACAACCCGATTTCCAAGGCAAGGCCGCACCAGCTCGGGGTAGCGCTGGAGGTCGTGCGTCGGCATCGCGAGGGGAACACGCCTGTAGTCCTTGGCCGTGACATCGGTAGGCCGGGGCAGACGCTGAAGGTCGTCACATTGGCCGAGCTGCTGCCGGAAATGGTCGACATGCGCACCATGGTGCTGGTGGGATCATCTACAACCTGCGTGTTTCCTCGCCTCTCGGGTGGGGTGTGGGCCTACACGCCGCGTTGGTACCCGTCGGCCAACTAGTTGCACCGGAAACCCTTCAGCGCGCTGCATCGTGGGCGCGCTGGCTAAGGTGGTTGCCCCTGACTCAAGGGGCAACCATCTAGGAGTTTCCACATGTCCGAAGAAACACAAGTCACTACCACTGACGCGGCCATTCTAGTCGAAGGCAACCTGCTGGCCTGCGGCGCAGGCATGTCTTCGCAAAGCCGTCATGACGTAAAGAATGCCTTCCACTTTGCCACCTTGGTGGCTGACAAATCCTTCGATGCCGAAAAGCAGAGCAGGGAGTGGTACGAGCGGTTCATCGATGTCATGCGTGATCTTGGCTTTACCATCCCCAAGCGTAGTTTCGAACTGGAAACCTCGGCGGAACTGTCTGTCACCGTAGGCGCTGTAGCTGTACGGGCGATCGGTGTGGTGGGGAATGCAATGCTGGGGGGTACCAAGTTGGGTGAGCTGGCCAAGATGGCCTTCGACAAACTGACTACCGTCGAAAATGACGCCAAGGTGCTCGACCACAAACGCAAGAACAAGGCCAGGGGCATGGTCGGCATGGCGGCCTGCATCGAAACCGATAACAACGATGTGGTCATGGTGGTGAGTTGCATCCAGGCGTCTGCCCCGCAGCTGGATGATGACATCCTGGGTATCCAGTGGAAGCTGGACAAGACCCACTACTACGCCGGCACGGCTGTGCTTACTCTCAACACCTTCGTCTACGACAAAATCCGCGAAACCGTGGAAAACAAACTCGGCGTGCGCAGTGTCGAGAACATTCTCCAGTACGACATCTGATCGCAGGGCGGCGTTGCAACGCCGCCTTGTTCGGGTCTTTGTGACGAGGCAACACAATGGATAGAGCAGCTGAACAACTCATGTTGATTGGCGGAACGGCATTACTGTATCGCGCAGACACTGGCCAGATTCAGCGTCAGGCTGCCTTCGACTCCATCCTTTACGCCCAGTTGGTGGCCAACAGGAATGCGGGGTCACGCTTTGACAACTATGAAGCCTGGTATGACGCCTATCGCGAGGCATATCGGCAACTGGGCTGGATCAAGCTGGCCAGTACGCATGACCTGAAACAGTTGGGGCAACCCGCGCGCAGCGCGCAGATACAGCCGCTCGAGGCGTGGCTGAAGATGCGCTCGATCCGTCATGAGGCCGTGCTGGCTGCAGTAAGAAGCGGCCTGGGCCGATCGATCGAAGGTTTTCGCCACCAGCTGAAGTTCAGCACGCAGGGTTCGCAGCTGGTGATCGAGCTTGGGCTGCTCAAGCCGGGGCCGGCGCTTGACCTTTGCAGTATCACCCTGCAATTCGACAAGCCGATCGCCGGCATCTCTCAGGACATGCTGCTGGTCGAAAAGGCGCTGGAGGGCGAAGCCAGGTTCAATGGCGTTTCCTTGCTGCTGGATAACGGGCGTTTCCAACGTCAGCGAGATGAACTGCAGGCATTGATGAAAACCAAGGATGCACTGGGGGAGTATCGGTTCGACCCTCATGCACCAGTAACAGGAGCACAACATGAGTGAAGCCATATCTGCTGTGATCGGCGCAGGGATTGTTTCGTTTCTGCCGGGTATTTCCACTGCGCAGAAAAACAAAGTGCGGCTTGCCCTGGCGATGGCTGAGCGGGCCACCGAAACGGCTTACAAGGAAGGGCTGATCCAGGACTGGTTGGCCTACTACCGCAACCAGCTGAAATTCATGGGCTGGGACGCAGTTACTGCCGAGCAGGTGCACTGGCCTGAGGAGGGCCGGGTCAGGCAAACCGACAAGGTGCTTGAAACCATTGCCGCAACCGCCGGCGATCATTTTGCCTCGGCAAGTGGTCAGTCCATGCGCAAGCTGTTGACCAAGCCGCCGGTTCTGCAATCGCTTGAGCGCTGTGCCTATGAGCGGCAGCATTTTCAATTGCTGCCCTGCGCGCCTGCAGGGGCGAATCGTGTCGACATGGTGCTGTATCACGAAACGGATAATCGTTCGGCGTTCCGGGCAGGCTTCATCAGCCACAAGCGCAGCCTCAAGAATGTGCGAGCGGAGTTGATACGCTTCAACATCCTGGCTTTCGAGCAGAGTTTCTTGCCCAAGGTGCAGGACCGCGTCGTGCAGGTTTCCTTGAAGCGCATACTGGATTTCGACATCTAGGGCGCGAGGTAGCCTTTGATGCCTGTGAAGATGATTTGTGCAGCCAGGGCGCAGACGAACAGCCCCATCAGGCGGCTGACGATCTGCAGGCCCTGGTCGCCGAGGATGCGCTCGATACGGTGCGACAGGTACAGCACCAGGCCCACGGTGAAGCAGGCCAGGGCGATGCTGATGATGGCCAGCAGCTTGTCGTCCCAGTGCGGGTGGCCGACGCCCATTACCAGCAGTGCACCGATGGTGCCGGGGCCGACGGTCAGCGGGATGGTCAGCGGCACGATGGTGACATCCTGCTGCACGTTGTCGGCCTGTACCGCGGACTTGCCTTGGGCCATGCCCAGGGCCGAGATGAACAGCACGCTGCCGGCGCCGATGCGGAAGGCGTCGGCGGTGATGCCGAAAATGCCGAAGATCGCCCGCCCGAACAGGTACAGCAGGACACTGGAGATCAGCGCGGCGATGGCCACCTTCCATGCCAGCTGCTTGCGCTCCTTGCTGGAGTGGCCGCGGGTCAGGCTGATGAAGCACGACAGCACGAAGAACGGGCTGTAGAGCACGAGCATTTTCAGGTAGACGCTGAACAACTCATGGAGCATGGGGGCTAGTCCAGGCAGTTATGGCTGGGCAGAGTTTATCAGCAGATTCTATTGATAGCCTGTGCCGGCCTCTTCGCGGGTGAACCCGCTCCCACAGGGATAGCATTGCCTTCAGGCCTTATGCAGTACCTGTGGGAGCGGGTTCACCCGCGAAGAGGCCGGCACAGGCGCCTCAGATCAGGAACTATGCACCGGATCCACCTTGGCTTCCCGGTGATTGGCCCAGTACTGGATCAGCTCTCGCAACTGCGACAGTTCCACCGGTTTGGCCATGTGCCCGTCCATGCCCGCCAGGCGGGCGCGTTCCTTGTGTTCGGCAAGTATGTGCGCGGTCAGTGCCACCACCGGGGTGCGCTGGCGCTGGTTGGCGGCTTCCCAGGCGCGCAGCTGCTGGGTGGCCGAGAAGCCGTCCAGTATCGGCATTTCGCAGTCCATCAGCACCAGGTCATAGCGCTGCGCCTTCATCGCCTGCAAGGCCTCTTCGCCATTGCTGGCGGTGTCGGGCTCGAGGTTGAGCTTGCCGAGCATGCCGCGGATCACCTTGGTCGAGATGCTGTTGTCCTCGGCGACCAGCACGCGGAAGTCGCCGGGCAGGTCCAGTGCCTGCGGGATGCCGGGCAAACTGGCTGGTATGGCTTGCTCGCGGCCGCGCTGGGCCAGTTCTTCGGCCAGGGTGGTTTTCAGCGTATAGCCCGCCACCGGCTTGGCGAGGATCCGCTTGACTCCGGCGTTACGCGCAATGACCTTGCTCGGCGCGTTGCTGATGCCGGTGAGCATCACCACCAGGATGTCGTGGTTCAGGCTCGGGTCTTCCTTGATCTTGGCGGCCAGCTGCATGCCGGTCATGCCTGGCATGTTCTGGTCCAGCAGCACGGCATCGAAGTAATCGCGCAGGTGGGCCTTGGTGCGCAGCAGGGCCAGGGCTTCCTTGCCCGACGGGACCGCGCTGACGTTCATGCCCCAGGCACTGCACTGCTGTACCAGCACCTTGCGGCAGGTGTCGTTGTCGTCCACCACCAGTACACGAGCATCGCGCAGCGGGCTGTCCAGGTCGGCCGGTGGCTGTTCCAGGCGCGAAGGGTCCAGCGGCAGCGTCAGCCACAGGGTGTTGCCCATGCCGGTGCTGCTCTTGATGCCGAACTCGCCCTGCATCAGGCCGATCAGCTGCTTGGCGATGACCAGCCCCAGGTGGCCGCCCAGCTTGTTGCTGGACAGGAAGTGGTGGCTGTGCAACTCGGCCTGCAACAGAGCTTCGCGGTCAGCGGCGGGCAACGGTTCGCCGCTGTCCTGCACGGCGATGCGCAGGCGCGGTACCTCGCCGCGCTGGTCCAGTGCCACTACCAGCAGGATCTCGCCCTGGTCGGTGTTTTTCAGGGCATTCTCCAGCAGGCTCGACAAGGCCTGGCGCAGGCGCGTCGGGTCGCCGCTGATCACCCGTGGTACCTGCGGCTGGGTGAAGCTGATCAGTTCGATGTTCTGCTGTTCGGCCTTGGCGCGGAAGATGTTCAGGCAATCTTCGATCAGGGCGTTGAGGTCGAACTGCACGTCATCGAGTTCGATCTGCCGGGATTCCAGCTTGGAAATGTCGAGAATCTCGTTGATCAGCGTGAGCAGTTCGTTGCCGGCGCTGTGAATGGTCTGCACGTAGTCGCGCTGCTTGACCGACAGCGGCGTGCCCAGCAGCAGCTCGGTCATGCCCAGCACGCCGTTCATGGGGGTGCGGATTTCGTGGCTGATCTTGGCCAGGAACTCGGCCTTGGCGTTGATTTCGGCATCGCTGGCGGCCAGGGCGCGGCTGGCGCTGAAGCGCTCTTCGCTCATGCGCCGCAGGCGTTCGCTGACTGCCAGGTTGAGCAGCAGGCCGCTGGCCACGGTCAGCCCCAGCAGGATGCACAGCAGCCAGGGCGTCGAGGTACGGGTCAGGCCCAGCAACGCTGGCAGCAGCACCAGCCCACCGAGGTTGAACACCACCATGGCCAGGCTGAACAGGCGTGCGGGGGCATAGCCCTTGTACCAGTGGTAGCTGCTGACCAGCAGCATGCTCACGCTGCCCAGGGCCATCAGGGCGTAGGTCATCAGGTTGAGGGGCAGGGTGTCGACGAACAGCAGCACCAACCCGCTCAACCCGACCACCAGCATCTCGCCCTGCAGCAGGCGGTTGAGCCGTGGCGAGTTGCATGGCGAGAAGAAATGCTGGGTGAAACACAGCCCGGCCAGCCCGGCCAGGACCAGCGTCAGGTATGCGGCGGGCGTCTGCGCGCTGTGCCACACGTGCCACCAGGGGCCGCTGAGGTTCAGCAGGATCAGGCCGCTGAGCAGCATCAGGCCGTGGTACAGCGCCAGGATCAGGGTGGTGCTGGAGCGGCTGTAGAGGAAGCGGATCAGGTTGTGCATGATCAGCATCACCAGGCCGCCGAACAGCATGCCGAACAGCAGTGGCTGGCGCTGGTCGGAGGCTGCCACGGCCGCAGGCTCCAGGCTGATGGCCGGGCGCAGCTGGTGCTCGGAAACCAGGCGCAGGTAGATATCCAGGGGTTGCTTGCTGTTGGGCAGGGGCAGTACATGGTCGCTGCCACGCAGGGTCGGGCTGGCATTGCCGGCCTGGCGCCCGTGGTGCAGCTGACGCAGAAGCTGGTCGCCCTCGAGGGCGTAGAGGTCCAGGCCAGAAAGGTCTGGGGCGAAAACCCGCAGCAGTTGTTCCTGCTCGCCGGGCTCCAGGCGGTAGTGCAGCCACAGGGCCTGTTCCGCAGGGGCGGCATCCAGGTCGGCGAGTACCAGCGGGCTGAACTGGTTGCGGTAACGCTCGGAGCGCACGTCGCTCAGTTGCAGGTTGGCCTGTTCGTCGAGCAGAACGGCCCAGCCTCCGTCATGTTCGGCCGCAGCCGGGAACATGCAGAGCAAGGTCAGCAAGCTGACGATCAGAGCTGAGGCAATCCGAAGCCGACGCACTACGAAATCCCTTCTTAGCCAAGGTGCCGGGTATTAACTATGCGCGGCGCGCCAAGTCGAAGGCAAGGCCCCTCGGGGCCCTGTCGACGAGCCGGATGCCGCAGGCGCAAGGTGCTGGAGCGCGCTGCGGCAGCCCGGTACAACTTACTGCTGGTGCTCACCGCGCTCGCGGGCGATGGCCCGGTAGCCGATGTCGGTGCGGTAGAAGCTGCCGTTCCAGCTTACTTCCTTGGCCAGGCGGTAAGCCTGCTGCTGCGCGTCGGCAACGGTGCTGCCCATGGCGGTGGCACACAGCACGCGGCCGCCGTTGGTGGTCACCTGGCCATCCTTGAGCGCAGTACCGGCGTGGAACACCTTGCCTTCGATCTTCGCGGCAGCGTCCAGGCCGTTGATCACGTCACCCTTGGCGTAGTCGCCCGGGTAGCCGCCGGCAGCCAGTACCACGCCCAGGCTCGGGCGCGGGTCCCACTGTGCTTCGACCTTGTCCAGCGCCTTGGCGAATGCGGCCTCGACCAGCAGCACCAGGCTCGACTCCAGGCGCAGCATGACTGGCTGGGTCTCAGGGTCGCCGAAGCGGCAGTTGAACTCGATGACCTTGGGGTTGCCCGCCTTGTCGATCATCAGGCCGGCGTAGAGGAAGCCGGTGTAGACGTTGCCTTCCTCGGCCATGCCGCGCACGGTCGGCCAGATCACCTGGTCCATCACGCGCTGGTGCACTTCGGCGGTGACCACCGGGGCAGGGGAGTAGGCACCCATGCCGCCGGTGTTCGGGCCGGTGTCCTGGTCGCCGACGCGCTTGTGGTCCTGGCTGGTGGCCATGGGCAGCACGTTCTGGCCGTCGACCATGACGATGAAGCTGGCTTCCTCGCCGTCGAGGAACTCCTCGATCACCACGCGGGAGCCCGCATCGCCGAAGGCGTTGCCGGCCAGCATGTCACGCACGGCGGCTTCGGCTTCTTCCAGGGTCATGGCGACGATCACGCCCTTGCCCGCGGCCAGGCCGTCGGCCTTGATCACGATCGGCGCGCCTTTTTCCTGCAGGTAGGCCAGCGCCGGTTCGATTTCGGTGAAGTTCTGGTAGTCGGCGGTCGGGATCTTGTGACGCGCCAGGAAGTCCTTGGTGAAGGCCTTGGAGCCTTCCAGCTGGGCCGCGCCCTTGGTCGGACCGAAGCAGTCCAGGCCGCGGCTGCGGAACAGGTCGACCACGCCGATGACCAGCGGTGCTTCCGGGCCGACGATGGTCAGGTCGACGTTCTTCTCGGCGAAGTCAGCCAGTTGCTCCAGGGCGCACACGTCGATGGCGACGTTCTCGCACTTGGCTTCAATGGCGGTGCCGGCGTTGCCCGGGGCAACGAAGACTTTCTCCACGCGTGGGTCCTGGGCGACTTTCCAGGCCAGGGCGTGCTCACGGCCGCCGCTGCCGATGATCAAAACTTTCATGTCAAAACCTCGAATTCTGTCTGGCCGATCCCGCTTCCTGTAGGAGCGGCCTTGTGTCGCGAAAGGGGCGCGTAGCGGCCCCAGGTTTTCAGCTTCGCAGCAGAAATTGCCGGGGCCGCCTTGCGGCCCTATCGCGACACAAGGCCGCTCCTACAAGGGCCGGCGATCGGCCCTGCATCTGTTTAGTGGCGGAAGTGGCGCATACCGGTGAAGACCATGGCGATGCCGGCTTCGTCAGCAGCAGCAATCACCTCGGCATCACGCATCGAACCACCCGGCTGGATCACGGCGCTGATACCCACTTTAGCCGCATTGTCGATGCCGTCACGGAACGGGAAGAACGCGTCCGACGCCATGACTGCGCCCTGCACCTGCAGGCCGGCATGCTCGGCCTTGATTGCAGCAATGCGCGCGGAGTTGACGCGGCTCATCTGGCCGGCGCCGACGCCGATGGTCTGGCGCTGCTTGGCGTAGACAATGGCGTTGGACTTGACGAACTTGGCCACTTTCCAGGCGAACACCAGGTCGTGGATCTCTTGCTCGGTCGGCGCGCGCTTGGTGACGATCTTCAGGTCATCGGCGGTGATCATGCCGATATCGCGGCTCTGCACCAGCAGGCCACCGTTGACACGCTTGAAGTCCCAACCGGCAGCGCGCTCGGCTGGCCACTCGCCGCATTCCAGCAGGCGTACGTTCTGCTTGGCTGCAACCACGTCGCGGGCAGCCTGGGAGATTTTCGGGGCGATGATCACTTCGACGAACTGGCGGTCGACGATGGCCTTGGCGGTTTCGCCGTCCAGCTCGCGGTTGAAGGCGATGATGCCGCCGAACGCCGACTCGGTGTCGGTGGCATAGGCCAGGTCGTAGGCCTTGCGGATGCCGCCTTCGTCTTCAGGTACCACGGCCACGCCGCATGGGTTGGCGTGCTTGACGATGACGCAGGCCGGCTTGACGAAGCTCTTCACGCACTCCAGTGCGGCGTCGGTGTCGGCCACGTTGTTGAACGACAGTTCCTTGCCCTGCAGCTGGATGGCGGTGGAAACGCTGGCTTCGCCTTTTTTCGCTTCCACGTAGAACGCCGCGCTCTGGTGCGGGTTCTCGCCGTAGCGCATTTCCTGGGCCTTGACGAACTGGCTGTTGAAGGTGCGCGGGAATTCGCTGCGGTCTTCAGTGCTCAGGGTCTCTTTGGCCTGATCGATGGTGCCCATGTAGTTGGCGATCATGCCGTCGTAGGCGGCGGTGTGCTCGAACGCCTTGAGCATCAGGTCGAAGCGCTGGGCGTAGGTCAGGCCACCGGCCTTGAGGCCTTCGACGATGCCGGCGTAGTCGCTGGCGTTGACCACGATGGCCACGTCCTTGTGGTTCTTGGCAGCCGAACGGACCATGGTCGGGCCGCCGATGTCGATGTTCTCGATGGCGGTCGGCAGATCACAGCCAGGCTTGGAAATGGTGGCTTCGAACGGGTAAAGGTTGACTGCTACCAGGTCGATCGGCTTGATGCCGTGCTCGTTCATGATGGCGTCGTCGGTGCCGCGACGGCCCAGGATGCCACCGTGGATTTTCGGGTGCAGGGTCTTGACCCGGCCATCCATCATTTCGGCGAAGCCGGTGTAGTCGGCCACTTCCACCGCGTTGACGCCGTTGTCCTTGAGCAGCTTGTAGGTGCCGCCGGTGGACAGGATCTCGACACCGAGCTGCTGCAGCTCACGGGCGAATTCGAGGATACCGGTCTTGTCGGAGACGCTGATCAGGGCGCGGCGGACTGGCAGGCGGGTAGTCTGGTCGGTCATTTCGGGTTCCAATAACGCGGTGGAGTCAGCAAAAAAGGCGCCTCTGTTCAGGGAGCCGCCTTTTCTGGTTGGGATTCTGGCTTACAACAAGTCGTACTGCTTGAGCTTCTTGCGCAGGGTGCCTCGGTTCAGCCCGAGCATCTCGCTGGCCTTGGTCTGGTTGCCCTTCACGTAGTTCATCACGCTTTCGAGCAGGGGCGCCTCGACTTCGGAGAGCACCAGGTTGTACACGTCCGTCACGGTCGCGCCTTCCAGGTGGGCGAAGTAGTTGTGCAGCGCCTTCTCGACGCTGTCGCGAAGGGTCTGGCCCTCTTCGCTCGGCGTGTTGAGGTGCTGTTTCAGGTTGGCGTTGTCGCTCACGGGCGTTGTTCCACTCACAAATGTCTCGGTCATCATCGTCATGCGGCCACCCCTTGTCCGTCCTCTGTCTCAAGGCTCTGTCGACGTTCGCTGAAAAACGCGCGAACGTTGGCGCACTGCGCTTGTGTGTCTTCCAAAGCGTTGAACCGGGAGCGAAACTCCTTGCCGCCGGGTCGTGTTGCCAGGTACCAGCCAACGTGCTTGCGGGCGATACGTACGCCCATCACATCGCCATAGAAGGCATGCAGCGCGGCCAGGTGCTCCAGCAGGATGCGTTCCACTTCGTCCAGCTGCGGCGCTGGCAGGTGTTCGCCAGTGCGCAGGTAATGCTCGATCTCGCGAAAGATCCATGGCCGCCCCTGGGCGGCCCGGCCGATCAACAGGCCGTCTACCCCGGTGGCGTCCAGCACCGCCCGGGCCTTTTCTGGCGAGGTGATATCGCCGTTGGCAAAAACCGGGATCGACACCGCCTGCTTGATGGCAGCGATGGTGTCGTATTCGGCTTCGCCGGTGTACAGGTCGGCGCGTGTGCGGCCATGCACCGCCAGCGCCTGGATGCCGGCCTGCTCGGCGATCCTCGCCACGTTCAGGCCGTTCTTGTTCGCCCGGTCCCAGCCGGTGCGGATCTTCAGGGTCACCGGGACGTCCACGGCGCCGACCACGGCGTGGAGAATCTCGCTGACCAAGGCTTCATCTCTCAATAAAGCAGAGCCTGCGGCTTTGTTGCAGACTTTTTTTGCCGGGCAGCCCATGTTGATATCAATGATCTGGGCGCCTGCTTCGACGTTGGCCTTTGCCGCCGCTGCCATCATCTGCGCATCACCACCGGCGATCTGTACCGAGCGTGGCTCGGGATCACCTTCATGGATGCGGCGCAGGCTCGACTTGCGGCTGTTCCACAGGCTCATGTCGCTGGAGACCATTTCCGACACCACCATGCCGGCGCCCAGGCGCTGGCAAAGTGTACGGAAAGGCTGGTCCGTGACCCCGGCCATGGGTGCGAGGATCAGGTTGTTACGTAGTGTGTATGGGCCGATGCGTACCGCCGACATAGGTGATCCCTGTTGTGGGGCCGAATCTTGGAGTTCGAAAAAGGGTTGGCATGATACCCGCTCTCGGTGACCGGATAAAGATGGATTTGGATAAAATCTGAACAGTTGTCGGCTTATGACATTTGGTATGGGGGACGGATCCAGGACCTTGCGCGGCCCCTGTGGGAGCGGGCGTGCCCGCGAAGCAGGCGGCGCAATGGCTGGCACGGGCTTCGCCCGTGTTCGCGGGCACGCCCGCTTCCACAGGGTTGGTGGTTATTCCGGCGAGCGGAAGCTCAGGCTGTAATTGACGGCCTTCGGCCCCGGGTCGAGGATGTCCAGGGCGATGTGGATCGGAGTCTGGCTGGGCATTTCACCGCGCCCGGCCAGTTCGCCGGACAGGTACTCGCTGGGCTTGAAGCGCCGGCTGGCGATCAGCTGGCCATTGAGGTCTGCGAAGCGCAGTTCCAGCAGCGGGAACGGCTGGGCGAACGGCGCGCGGTTGTAGATGATCGCATCGACGATCAGTGCGCCCTTGAAGTCCGGGTGGCTGCGTACTACCAGGTTGCTGCTCTTGATTCGGGCGATATCGACGCGGGTCGGCACTTCGCAGCCGACCAACGGGCAGACTTGCTGGAAGAGCGGCCGGTACTGGTCCTGGCGGGCCATTTCATCGAAGTGGAACCACACGTACTGGAACGCCAGCAAGCCAGCGGCCAGCAGGGTCAGGAAGCCCCACAGCAGGCGCTTGCCCCAGTTGGGTGCGGGCTTTTCCCAGCCCAGTTGCAGCGGGTCGTCGACCACGTCGACCAGCGGCTCCTTGCGCGCCGGGCGCTCGGCTTTGCCGGCAAGGCCTGGTTCCAGGCGTTCGCCGGGCAGCGGCTCGACAGGCTCGTCATCGCGCGCCGACAGGTGCAGCTCCAGCGGCTCGTCGTCGCGGGCGCTCAGGCCCTGTTCCGGGGCTTCATCATCGCTGGCACGCAGCGGTTCGTTGAATTCGGGGTGGTCATCGATTTCGACGGCACGGTGTACCGGTGGCTCGTCGTCGATGTCCAGGTCCAGATTGCCGCCTAACGTCGGCTCGGTACGCTCGCCAGGGGCGGGCTCCGGGTCCAGCTCCAAGGGCTCCGGCTCCCGCAGCACGGGCGCGGTTTCTATCGCCGGTTGCGGTTCGAACGGTTCATCGGTAGCCGTACCGAACAGGTCGTCGGCATGTTCGTCCGGGTGCAGTTCGTCACGCCGCGCCTGCAGGCCGTCATCCTGGCTGGCCGGGCGAGCCGTGGCCGGTTGGCCGCGGCGCTCCAGGCGCTCCAGTTCCATGTCGAGGTCGAGCGCGTCCAGCGCCTGGTTGGTGAGCGCCCAGTCCTCGTCCGGAGTGGTGCCGGGTTCGCTGGCGAGAGGCTCGGGTGCGATCACCGGTTCGGCCAGCGGCTCGGCAGGGGCGGCAGGCATCGGTGCCGGCACCACAGGTGCGCTGGCTCCGCCGGTGCGGTTCTGCTCCAGCAGCTGCTTGGCGGCGTTGAACACCTGCAGGCAGTGGCCGCAGCGCACTACACCGCGGGCCACGCTCAACTGGTGGTGGGTGACGCGAAAGCTGGTCTGGCAATGCGGGCACTGGGTGACGAAACTGTCGGTCATGCGGCAATCCGGGAGCTGTGCAGAAAAGTATTCTAGGCCCGCTTAACGGCGGCGACCACTGATGCGCACCCAGCCGTCGCGCACGACGATCGGGTCCAGCTCGAAGTCGGCGGCATAGGCCGCGGCCACTTCCTCACCCTGCTCGGCGAGGATGCCCGACAGCGCCAGCAGGCCACCTGGGCGGACCAGGCCGGACAGTTGCGGTGCCAGCGACACCAGCGGGCCGGCGAGGATGTTGGCGACCAGCACGTCGGCCTGCATGGCCGGCATGTGCTCGGGCAGGTACAGCGCCAGCTTCTCATCGGCGATGCCGTTGCGCTGGGCGTTGTCGCGCGAAGCCTCGATGGCCTGCACGTCGATGTCGGTACCGACCGCTTCACGGGCGCCCAGCAGCAGCGCGGCGATGGCCAGAATGCCCGAGCCGCAGCCGAAGTCCAGCACCTGGGTGCCTTCGAGTTGCTGGCCGTCGAGCCATTCCAGGCACAGGGCGGTGGTCGGGTGGGTGCCGGTGCCGAACGCCAGGCCCGGGTCGAGCAGCAGGTTCACCGCGTCCTGTTCCGGGGCCTCGTGCCAGCTGGGTACGATCCACAGGCGGCGGCCGAAGCGCATTGGCTGGAAGTTGTCCATCCAGCTGCGTTCCCAGTCCTGGTCCTCGATCACCTCGGCCTGGTGCTCGGGCAGCTCGGCACCGGTCAGCAGGCGCAGGTGGGCGAATACCTGCTCAGGGTCGGCATCGGCCTCGAACAGGGCCAGCAGGTGGGTGTGCGACCACAGCGGGGTGGTGTTGAGGTCTGGCTCGAAGATCGGTTGATCCTCGGCGTCCATGAACGTGACCGAGACGGCACCCACTTCGAGTAGGGCATCTTCGTAGGTTTCGGCTTGTTCCGGGCTGATGGCCAGGCGTACTTGCAGCCAGGGCATGGCGGGCACCTTTGGTAAATCGACAGGGGCAGCCCTAGGCTGCGCGAAGGCTGGCAGTTTACGCGAGTGCGGGGGATTTGTGGATCTGAGCTGCTGTACAGCCCATTCGCAGCACAAGGCTGCTCCTACAAGAGAACGCATACCCCTGTAGGAGCAGCCTTGTGCTGCGAATAGGGCGCGAAGCGCCCCAGAATGCATCAGACAAAACAGAGAGAAAGCGACTCAGCTATATAAGCAGGTTTCTCGTCTCCCTCGATTTCCAGCGTGGCAATCGCCTTGAGCAACCATTGCCCCGGCCTTTTCTCCGTCACCTCGGCCAAATCCACCTTCAGCCGCACCTGGCTGTCGACCTTGACCGGCTGGATGAATCGCACGCTGTCCAGTCCGTAGTTCACCACCATCTTCAGTCCTTCCGGCAGGACGAGGATGTCCTCGATCAGCTTGGGAATCAGCGACAACGTCAGGAAACCGTGGGCGATAGTGCCGCCAAACGGGGTTTTCGCCGCCTTTTCCGGGTCGACATGGATGAACTGGAAATCGCCAGTGGCTTCGGCGAACAGGTTGATGCGCTGCTGGTCGATCTTCAGCCAGGCCGAGCGGCCCAGTTCCTTACCAACGTACTGCGAAAGCTCTGTAACCGGTACATGGGGCATCGCGGACTCTCCAGGTTGTCAGTTGGTACGAAAGTGCAAGATCAGCACGGCGAACCGTTTCAGTCAAGTTGCGCGCTTTTCGACGAATATCGGTATATGGCGGCACATGCTTATAATGGCGGCCATGCCCGAGGGAGATGCTTATGCTGTTGCGTGGTTTGACCTGGCTGGTGCTGTTCCAGCTGCTGGGGACGGCAATCAACCACCTGTTGGTGCCGTTTTTGCCGGGGCCGATCATCGGCCTGTTGCTGCTGTTGTTCTTCCTCATGGCCCGTGGTGAGGTGGGCAAGCCGCTGAACGAGGCCGCCAGCAGCCTGCTGCGCTACCTGCCGCTGTTGCTGGTGCCGCCAGCGGTGGGGGTGATGGTGTATGCCAAGGATATCGCCGCGGACTTCTGGGCTATTGCCGGTGCCTTGCTGATCTCCTGCCTGGTGACCCTGGTGTTCGTTGGCGTGTTGATGCAAAAGCTCATCCACCGCCAGGGCCGGCGCGAGGAGCAGCCATGATGCTCGACTGGCAAGGCGCACTGGATGCGGTCGTTCATCATCCCTTGTTCGGTATCGGCATCACGCTTGGGGCCTACCAGGTGGTGCTGGCGGCCTACGAGAAGACCCGCTGGATCTTCCTGCAGCCGGTACTGGTGTCGATGCTGCTGGTGATCGGCGTGTTGCTGGTGTGTGGCATCGACTACAGCGAATACCGCAAGAGCACCGAAATCATGAACATCCTGCTGGGGCCTGCCACCGTGGCCCTGGCGGTGCCGCTCTACCTCAACCTGCGGCGTATCCGGCAGCTGTTCTGGCCCACATTTACTACGCTGGTAGTCGGAGGCCTGTTCGCCACGCTGTGCTGCCTGTTGCTGGGCTGGTGGTTCGGTGCCGAGCACATGATCCTGATGACCATGGCGCCGAAATCGGTGACCTCGCCGATCGCCATGCTGGTGGCCGAGCAGATTGGCGGCGTGGCGGCCCTGGCGGCGGTGTTCGTGTTGATTACCGGGGTGATCGGGGCAATCTTCGGCCCGGCGCTGCTGAGCCGTTTTGGCGTGCATAGCCCCGAGGCGCGCGGCATGTCTCTGGGCGTGACCGCGCACGCGGTGGGCACTTCGGTGGCCCTGCAGGAAAGTGACGAATGCGGCGCCTTTGCCGCGCTGGCGATGAGCCTGATGGGGGTGGCCACGGCGGTGTTCCTGCCGCTGGCGGTCAGCCTGGTGGCTTGAGGACTTGTGATGACGCTACCGCTGTTTCCCCTCAATACCGTGCTGTTTCCTGGTTGTTTCCTCGATTTGCAGATTTTCGAGGCACGCTACCTGGACATGATCGGGCGCTGCATGAAACGGGGCGAAGGTTTTGGTGTGGTGTGCATCCTGGAAGGCGAGCAGGTCGGCAAGGCGCCGCCGGTGGTTGCCTCGATCGGCTGCGAGGCGGTGATCCGTGACTTCGTGCAGCAGGATAACGGCTTGCTGGGTATCCGCGTCGAAGGTGTGCGGCGCTTCAACCTGGACAGTACCGAGGTGCAGAAGGACCAGTTACTGGTGGGGCAGGTGCAATGGCTGCCGGAGCAGGCGGACAGCCCGTTGCTCGAGGCGGACGAAGACCTGCTGGCACTGCTGGTGGCGCTGGGTGAACACCCGATGGTCGAAGCCTTGGACATGCCGCGCCCGGTTGACGGGCGCCAGGCGTTGGCCAACCAGCTGGCGTACCTGCTGCCGTTCATGGAAGAGGACAAGCTGGATTTGCTGACCCTCGACTCGCCACAGGAGCGGTTGGGGGAAATCCAGAAGCTGCTGGAGCGGATTCAGGGTGAATTGTTTGCCTGATAGTGATGTATTGCCAGTGCCGGCCTTTTCGCGGGTAAACCCGCTCCCACAGAGATAGCGCCGTTCTCAGGCTTGATGCAGTACCTGTGGGAGCGGGTTTACCCGCGAAGAGGCCGGTACTGGCGACATCAATATTGATACCGCAGCAAAGCCTGCGGCAGCGCATGCATGGCAAAGAACGCCAGCAACGCGACACACGCCGGCAACACCAGCCACCACACCCGCAGCGGCAAGGCTGGCAGGGTCTGGTGACGCTGCACCAGTGCCAGACTGAGCGCGCACACACAGCACGCCAGCAAGGCCCCGGCGAGGATGTCGGTCGGCCAGTGCGCCCCCAGATACACCCGAGACAGGGCAATCGCCAGCGCTGGAATACAGCCCAGCATCACCCAGGTCAGGCGCATCCGCGGCGGCTGACCGCGCCCGGCCAGCACCGCCATCACCAGAAAGAACGCAAACGACGCCGAACTGTGCCCGCTGGGCATGCTGTAGCTGGTCAGCGGGTCACTCAGCACTTCCGGGCGGGCCCGGGCGAACAGCCACTTCAGCGTGCCGTTGGCAAGCGCAGTACCCATCAGCGCGCCCGCAGCGAACATGGCATGCCGCCACTGCCGGGCAAGCAGCAGCAGGCCCGTCAGCAGGCCGCCGAGGAACAACTGGGTGCGGAAATCGCCCAGCCGGGTCACCAGCACCACGGCGCCATCGATGGCCTGGCTGCGGTGCTCCTGCACCAGTGTCATCACGCCCTGGTCGAATTCGTGCAGGTAGGGCCAGCCGAGGAAGACCCCGGCCAATGCCAGGAAACTCATGCCGGCGATCAGCCGGGTGCCGTGGCGTTGATCGCGAATGCTGGTGTTCAGGCTCAGCCCGATGATCACTGCCAGGGTGCCGGCGATGATCCCGGCATCCAGCCAGAAGCCTTCCGGCAGGGGCAGGCGCATGGCCGCGCCGGTAGCCCAGCCGGGCAGCAGGTAGGCCACCGCCCAGCCGGCACCGGCCACCAGGCTGACGGCGATGAAGCGCGGCAGTGGCATGTCGAACATGCCGGCGACCATCGGCAGCATCGGCCGCAGCGGCCCGATGAAGCGCCCTACCAGCAGGCTGGCGATGCCGTAGCGCTGGAAGTAGGCTTCGGCACTGCCGATCCATTCCGGATGGTGGCGCAGTAGGGGCAGGCGGCGGATGTTCTGGTGGAAGTACTTGCCCACCGTGTACGACAAGGCATCGCCCACCAGGCCGCCAAGAAAGCCCAGCAGCAGCGTTTCGCCCAGGCTGAAGGCGCCGCTGCCGGCCAGTACCGCGACCGCGAACAGCAGCACGGTGCCAGGCACGATGATGCCGGCAATGGCCAGGCACTCGATGCAGGCCACCAGGAAAATTGCCAGGCCAAGCCACTGCGGGTTGGCGCTGAGCCAGCCGGTCAGGCTGTCGAGCCATTGGCCCATGGTTCAGCTTCCTTGTTCGAGAATGAAGAAGTCGCGGCCTTCGACTTGGCCACGACGTAACGGGTTCCGCGTGCAGAAACGGGCGTATTCGGCATCGACGAAACGGTAGGGCAGGTGCTCGTCGCGGCCATGCGGGATGCCCAGGCGGGCGGCCTGGATCACCCGTGGCACGGCGTTGCCGCAATCCTCCACGTACAGGCGCTCGGCGTCGAAACGCTGGGCGTCCCAGTGCGGCACCTTCAGGCCCAGGGCCCGGCACAGCAAGGTCTGGCCGGCGCACAGGCGCTCGGCCGGGCGGAGGTTGCCGCTGGCATCGGGGTTGTTCAGTTGCATCTGCGCCAGGCTGTTCGGTCCCGAGCGGGCGTCCTGCCAAGGATAGGCCGACTTGATCAGCACCGCGTTGCCCGGCCCGTGGGCGCTGAAGTTCAGCGAGTCGCCGCCGCGCGCGTAGTACATATAGATGTGCCCGCCATCGAGGAACAACGCCTTGCGTTTTTCGGTGTAGCCGAGCGAGGCGTGGCTGCCCTTGTCGGTGAGGTAGTAGGCCTCGGTCTCGATGATGCGCGCGGCCAGCCACAGGTCGCTGTGGCGATGGCGGATGACCTTGCCCAGCAGGGCCTTGGCCAGGGTCTGGGCGTCGCGGTCGAAAAAGCTGTCGGGCAAGGCTGGCATGCGGGCGGTTCGCGGTTGGGAAGGCGGGGATGATAGCAATGAATGGCTTAATCGAGGCTGAATCGAGTGGGATGTTGGCAGTGCCGGCCCTTTCGCGGGCTCGCCCGCTCCCACAGGTACCTCGGAGGTCCCAGGCCTTGTGCAATCCCTGTGGGAGCGGGTTTACCCGCGAAAGGGCCCTGACAGGAGATAGAAATTTCGATAACCCCGGTTACATCTTTCCTACACAATGCCCCCAGCCATTTTCTACCATCCGCCACCCGCCGCTGGGCGTACACCTGCGCGGCAGTTATAATCAGCCGATTTCCCCTTCGCCAAGACACCGAACCCATGACTGAGTCCGTTCTTGACTATATGACCCGCCTGGGTCGCGCTGCCCGTGAGGCCTCCCGGGTGATCGGCCGTGCCAGCACCGCGCAGAAGAACCGCGCCCTGCAAGCTGCCGCCGATGCACTGGACGCCGCTCGTGCCGAGCTGACCGCTGCCAACGAGCTGGACCTGGCCGCCGGCCGTGCCAACGGCCTGGAGCCGGCGCTGCTCGACCGCCTGGCGCTGACCCCGGCGCGTATCGACGGCATGATCACCGGCCTGCGCCAAGTGGCCAGCCTGCCGGACCCGGTCGGTGCCATCCGCGACATGAGCTACCGCCCATCCGGTATCCAGGTTGGCAAGATGCGCACGCCGCTGGGGGTGATCGGGATCATCTACGAGTCGCGCCCGAACGTGACCATCGATGCCGCCAGCCTGTGCCTGAAGTCGGGTAACGCGACCATCCTGCGTGGCGGCTCCGAAGCCATCCACTCCAACCGCGCCATCGCCACCTGCATCCAGCGTGGCCTGGCCGCCGCCGGCCTGCCGGCAGCCGTGGTGCAGGTGGTCGAGACTACCGACCGCGAAGCCGTGGGCGCGCTGATCAGCATGCCGGAATTCGTCGACGTCATCGTGCCGCGCGGTGGCCGTGGCCTGATCGAACGCATCAGCCGCGATGCTCGCGTGCCGGTGATCAAGCACCTGGACGGTATCTGCCACGTCTACGTCAGCCAGCACGCCGACCTGGACAAGGCCTGGCGCGTGGCGTTCAACGCCAAGACCTACCGCTACGGCATCTGTGGCGCCATGGAAACGCTGCTGGTCGACCAGCAGGTGGCCGAGCGCTTCCTGCCGGAAATGGCCCGCCGCTTCCAGGAGAAGGGCGTCGAATTGCGTGGCTGCGAGCGTACCCGGGCGATCATCGACGCCAAACCGGCCACCGAGGCCGACTGGCACACCGAGTACCTGGACGCGATCCTGTCGATCCGTGTGGTCGACGGCCTGGACCAGGCCATCGAGCACATCAACCACTATGGCTCGCACCACACCGATTCGATCATCAGCGAACACCAGGGTGAAGCCCGCCAGTTCATGGCCGAGGTCGACTCGGCGTCGGTCATGCTCAATACCCCGACCTGCTTCGCCGACGGCTTCGAGTATGGCCTGGGTGCGGAAATCGGCATTTCCACCGACAAGCTGCATGCCCGGGGCCCGGTCGGCCTGGAAGGCCTGACCTGCGAGAAGTACGTAGTGATCGGCGACGGCCAGCTGCGCGGCCAGGAGTCCTGCTGAGTTGAGCAAGGCCCAGGCAGTCCGGCGCATCGGCATTCTTGGCGGCACCTTCGACCCCGTGCACATCGGCCACCTGCGCAGCGCGCTGGAAGTGGCCGAGTTCATGGGGCTGGACGAGCTGCGCCTGCTGCCCAACGCCCGGCCGCCGCACCGCGATACCCCGCAGGTGGCCGCGCAGGACCGCCTGGCCATGGTGCAAGGCGCCGTGCAGGGCGTGCCCTGCCTGAGCGTGGATGCCCGCGAACTGGCGCGCGACAAGCCGTCGTACACCATCGACACGCTGGAATCGATCCGCACCGAACTGGGCGCCAACGACCAGCTGTTCCTGGTGCTGGGCTGGGATGCCTTCTGTGGCTTGCCCGGCTGGCACCGCTGGGAAGAATTGCTGCAACACTGTCACATCCTGGTGCTGCAACGCCCGGATGCCGACGTAGAACCCCCTGACGAGCTGCGCAACCTGCTGGCTGCGCGCTCGGAGAGCGATCCCACCGCCATGTCCGGCCCGGCGGGAAACATTTCGTTCGTCTGGCAGACGCCGCTTGCGGTGTCGGCTACACAGATCCGACAGCTGCTGGCCAGCGGCAAATCGGTGAGGTTCCTGGTGCCGGACGCCGTACTGGCCTACATCGAGGCGCACGAACTGTATCGTGCACCTAACTGACGGTGCCTCTGGCGCCTCATCCAACGAGTTGAACGAGTTTTATATGACCAAGCAGAAAATCCACGGCGAAGAACTGGTCGCCCTGACCAAGGCAGCGCTGGAAGACGTCAAGGCCCAGGACATCCAGGTCATCGACGTGCGCGAAAAGCACAGCCTGACCGACTACATGATCATTGCCACCGGTACTTCCAACCGCCAGATCAATGCGATGCTGGAAAAGGTCCGCGAAGCGGTCAAGGCCAAGGGTGCCCAGCCATTGGGTGAAGAAGGCAAGGGCGACAGCGACTGGGTGTTGCTGGACCTGAACGACGTCATCGTGCACATGATGACCGCCGCTGCCCGCCAGTTCTACGACCTGGAGCGCCTGTGGCAGGGTGCCGAGCAAAGCCGTGCCGCCGATGGCAAGCACCACAGCCCGGACCATGCCCACGAGTACTCCGACAAGCTCAAGGACCGGGAATAAGGAAGCACTGTGCGTCTGCGCCTGATCGCGGTCGGCTCGCGCATGCCGAAGTGGGTCGAGGAAGGCTGGCATGAATATGCCAAGCGCCTGCCTGCCGAGCTGTCGCTGGAGCTGGTGGAAATCCCGCTGAACACCCGTGGCAAGAATGCCGACGTCGCCCGCCTGATCCGTCAGGAGGGCGAAGCCATGCTGAGCAAGGTTCAGCCCGGGGAACGCATCGTCACCCTCGAGGTCCATGGCAAGCCGTGGAGTACCGAGCAACTGGCGACCGAGCTGGACCGCTGGCGCCTGGATGCGCGCACGGTGAATTTGATGGTGGGCGGCCCGGAAGGCCTGGCGCCCGAGGTCTGTGCGCGCGCCGAGCAACGCTGGTCGCTGTCGCCGCTGACCTTGCCGCACCCATTGGTAAGGATACTCATCGGCGAGCAGATCTACCGCGCCTGGACCGTGTTGTCCGGGCATCCTTACCATAAATGAGCCTGTAAGCAGTCCGATGTCGCAGCCGATCCGTCTCAAGGACCACGAGAAAGACGCCCGCCTGGTGCGCAACCGCGTCGTGGTCGGCGCAGTGGCGATCATGCTGCTCATTTGCGTGCTGATCGCGCGGCTGTACTACCTGCAGGTCATCCAGCACGACTATCACTCGACGCTGTCGGAGAACAACCGGGTGCATGTGCAGCCGATACCGCCGACCCGCGGGCTGATCTTCGACCGCAACGGGGTGATCGTCGCCGACAACCGGCCCAGCTTCAGCCTGTCGATGACCCGCGAACGTGCGGGTAACTGGCAGGAAGTGCTGGATACCATCGTCGAAGTGCTGGAACTGACGCCCGACGACCGCGCCCTGTTCGAGAAGCGCATGCGCCAGGGCCGCCGGCCGTTCGAGCCGGTGCCGATCCTGTTCGAACTCAACGAAGAGCAGATCGCCCGCGTGGCGGTGAACCAGTTCCGCCTGCCGGGCGTGGAAGTGGTGGCCCAGTTGGTGCGCCATTACCCGCAGGGCGCGCACTTCGCCCATTCGGTGGGGTATGTGGGACGGATCAACGAGAAAGAGCTGAAAACCCTCGACCCGGTGAACTACAGCGGCACCCACCACATCGGCAAGACCGGCATCGAACGCTTCTACGAAGCCGACCTGCATGGCCAGGTGGGCTACGAGGAAGTCGAGACCAACGCCCGCGGCCGTGTGCTGCGGGTGCTCAAGCGTACTGACCCGAAACCGGGCAAGGACATCGTGCTGAGCCTGGACATCAAGCTGCAGGAGGCCGCCGAGGCCGCCCTGGGTGGCCGGCGTGGTGCGGTGGTGGCGCTCGACCCGCGTACCGGCGAGGTGCTGGCGATGGTCAGCCAGCCCAGTTTCGACCCCAACCTGTTCGTCACCGGCATCGGCTTCAAGGCCTATGCCGAACTGCGCGACTCGATCGACCGACCGCTGTTCAACCGCGTGCTGCGCGGCCTGTACCCGCCAGGTTCGACCATCAAGCCGGCGGTGGCCATCGCCGGCCTGGACAGCGGCGTGGTCAATGCCGGCAGCCGGGTGTTCGACCCGGGCTACTACCAGCTGCCCAACTACGACCACAAATACCGTAACTGGAACCGCTCGGGCGATGGCTGGGTCGATCTGGACACCGCGATCATGCGCTCCAACGACACCTACTTCTACGACCTTGCCCACAAGATGGGCATCGATCGGCTGTCCAGCTACATGAACAAGTTCGGCATCGGCCAGCGGGTTTCCCTCGACATGTTCGAGGAATCCGCCGGGCTGATGCCGTCGCGCGAATGGAAGCGCGCCACCCGCCGCCAGGCCTGGTTCCCCGGCGAAACCCTGATCCTCGGCATCGGCCAGGGCTACATGCAGACCACGCCGCTGCAACTGGCCCAAGCCACTGCGCTGATCGCCAACAAGGGCGTGTGGAACCGCCCGCACCTGGCCAAGACCATCGAAGGCCAGCCTCCGGTGGACGACAACCCCATGGAAAACATTGTGCTGCGTGACAAGTCCGACTGGGCCAAGGTCACCCATGGCATGGAGCAGGTGATGCACAACGCCCGCGGTACCGCACGCAAGGCGGCCATCGGCTCGCAGTACCGCATTGCCGGCAAGAGCGGTACCGCCCAGGTGGTGGCGATCAAGCAGGGTGAGAAGTACGACCGCAACAAGCTCCAGGAGCGCCACCGCGACCACGCCCTGTTCGTCGCCTTCGCCCCGGCCGAGGACCCGAAGATCGTGGTTTCGGTGATGGTCGAGAACGGCGAGTCCGGCTCGGGCGTCGCCGCCCCGGTGGTGCGCCAGGTGATGGACGCCTGGCTGCTTGACGAAAACGGCCGGCTCAAGCCCGAGTTCGCGCCTGCCACCGTTACCCAGGAATCAGCCCTGTGATGAACAATTTCGATCGCATGCTCTCCAGCGAGGATGTGATGCGTCGGCGCGCCAGCTTTCTGCAGCGCATCCACGTCGACGGCCCTTTGCTGATCATTCTGCTGACCCTCGCGGCCGGCAGCCTGTTTGTCCTGTACTCGGCCAGTGGCAAGAACTGGGACCTGCTGCTCAAGCAGGCCACCTCGTTCGGCATCGGCCTGGTGTCGATGTTCATCATCGCCCAGCTGGAGCCGCGCTTCATGGCCCGTTGGGTGCCGCTGGCCTACCTGGCCGGGGTGCTGTTGCTGGTGGTGGTGGACGTGATGGGCCACAACGCCATGGGCGCCACGCGCTGGATCAACATCCCCGGGGTGATCCGCTTCCAGCCCTCGGAGTTCATGAAGATCATCATGCCAGCGACCATCGCCTGGTACCTGTCCAAGCGCACGTTGCCGCCGCATCTGAAGCATGTGGCGATCAGCCTGGTGCTGATCGGTGTGCCGTTCATCCTGATCGTGCGCCAGCCCGACCTGGGCACGGCGCTGCTGATCCTCGCCTCCGGGGCTTTCGTGCTGTTCATGGGCGGCCTGCGCTGGCGCTGGATCCTCAGCGTGCTGGCGGCTGCGGTGCCAGTGGCGGTGGCGATGTGGTTCTTCGTCATGCACGACTACCAGAAGCAGCGGGTACTGACCTTCCTCGACCCGGAAAGCGACCCGTTGGGCACTGGCTGGAACATCATCCAGTCGAAGGCGGCAATTGGCTCGGGCGGTGTGTTCGGCAAGGGCTGGCTGCTCGGCACCCAGTCGCACCTGGACTTCCTGCCGGAAAGCCACACCGACTTCATCATCGCCGTGCTCGGCGAGGAATTCGGCCTGGTCGGCATCTGCCTGCTGCTGATCGTCTACCTGCTGCTGATCGGCCGTGGCCTGATGATCACCGCCCAGGCGCAGACCCTGTTCGGCAAGCTGCTGGCGGGCAGCCTGACCATGACCTTCTTTGTATACGTGTTCGTCAATATCGGTATGGTCAGCGGCCTTCTGCCCGTGGTGGGCGTGCCGCTGCCCTTCATCAGCTATGGCGGAACTTCGTTGGTGACGCTGCTGTCAGCGTTTGGCGTTCTGATGTCGATCCACACGCACCGCAAATGGATCGCTCAGGTTTGAATAAGGTGAAGAATTTCATGCAAGCAGTGCGTAACTGGGCTGCCCGTTGTGCGCCGTGGATCGGCGCGGTGGGCCTGTTCGGCGCTGTACAGCTGGCCCATGCCGGCGATTACCAAGGCTCGCCCCAGGTGGCTCAGTTCGTTGGCGAAATGAGCCGCGACCATGGCTTTGCCCCTGAGCAGCTGATGGGTGTGTTCAGTGAGGTGCAGCGCAAACAGTCGATCCTCGACGCCATTTCGCGCCCGGCCGAACGGGTAAAGCCGTGGAAGGACTACCGGCCGATGTTCATCACCGACGCGCGCATCGCCCGCGGTGTGGACTTCTGGCGCCAGCACGAGGCGGTGCTGGCCCGTGCCGAGCAGGAATACGGCGTACCGGCGCAGTACATCGTCGCCATCATCGGCGTGGAAACCTTCTTTGGCCGCAACACCGGCAACTACCGGGTGATCGATGCCTTGTCGACCCTGGGCTTCGACTACCCGCCACGGGCCGAATTCTTCCGCAAGGAGCTGCGCGAGTTCCTGCTGCTGGCCCGTGAGGAGCAGCTCGACCCGCTGACGCTCAAGGGCTCCTACGCCGGCGCCATGGGCCTGCCGCAGTTCATGCCGAGCAGCTTCCGCAACTTCGCGGTGGACTTCGACGGCGACGGCCACATCAATATCTGGAACAACCCGGACGATGCCATCGGTAGCGTGGCCAGCTACTTCAAGCGCCACGGCTGGGTGGCCGGCGAAGGTGTGGTCAGCCGCGCCTGGGTGGACGGTGGGCGCGCCGACGAAGGCCTGACTACCGGCATCGAGCCGGTAAAAACCGTTGGGGAGTTGCGCACGCTTGGCTGGTCGGTCCATGATTCGCTGCGCGATGATCTGCCGGTTACCGCCTTTCGTCTCGAGGGCGACAATGGCCCCGAGTACTGGATGGGCCTGAAGAACTTCTACGCGATCACTCGCTACAACCGCAGCGTGATGTATGCCATGGCGGTGCATCAGCTATCGGAACAGCTGGTTCAAGCACGGGGCGTCAAGTAATGCGCGCAATCTTCTCTGGCAACTCTTTCAAGCTGCTCACCTGCCTCGCCGTCGGCGTGGTGCTGGCCAGCTGTTCGTCCAACCGCCCGTCCCAGCAAAGCAGTGGCAACGTGGTACGCACCCAGCCGGGCCTGGACATCAACCGGGCGCACAAGGACGGCGCGCCGTGGTGGGACGTGGATGTGAACAAGATCCCCGACGCCACGCCAACCGTGCACACCGGCAACTACAAGGCCAACCCGTACACGGTGCTGGGCAAGACCTACTACCCGATGCAGGACTCGCGCAACTATCGCGCGGAGGGCACCGCGTCGTGGTACGGCACCAAGTTCCACGGTCAGAACACCGCCAACGGCGAGCTGTACGACCTGTACGGCATGAGCGCGGCGCACAAGACCCTGCCGCTGCCGGCCTACGTGCGGGTGACCAACCTGGCCAACGGCCGCAGCGTGATCCTGCGGGTGAACGACCGTGGGCCGTTCTATTCGGACCGCATCATCGACCTGTCCTATGCCGCGGCGAAAAAGCTCGGTTATGCCGAGATCGGTACCGCGCACGTGCGCGTCGAAGGCATCGACCCGCAGCAATGGTGGGCCCAGCGTGGCCAGACGCCACCGATGGTGCTGAAAGAGCCGCAGGTGGCCCAGACCCAGGCAATCCCGGCCAGTACCGGGCGCGTCGAGCAATGGACCCCGCCGCCCCAGCAGCATGCGGCGCCGGTGGTGCCGGTGCAGGTGGCTGGCAACAACGTGCCGGCCGGCAGTGGCGGCAGCTTCCTGCAGGTGGGTGCCTTCGCCAACCCGGACGCCGCCGAACTGCTGCGCTCCAAGCTCAGCAGCATGGTCAGCGCGCCAGTGTTCATCAGCTCGATCGTGCGCAACCAGCAGACCCTGCACCGCGTGCGCCTGGGGCCGATCAACAGCCAGGGCGAGATCCAGCAAGCGCAGGACAGCATCCGCCTGGCGAACCTTGGGCAGGCCAAGCTGGTCACAGCTGACTGACCGCGTTGCCTTCTTCGCGGGCAAGCCCGCTCCCACAGATGCATGCGAAACCCTGTGGGAGCGGGCGCGCCCGCGAAGAAGGCAACACCAAACTGTCGGTTTTGTCATGAATTGCCGGGCGCAGGCATGTACAATGTCGGCTTTTGCCCGCAGCGACATAAAGCCGCACTTTGCGAGCCTGGCCTACGGCCACAAAAACTAGACTGACTGGCGCTGGGCACATGATCTTGCCCAGGGAACATCAGACCATTAGCGATTTTCGAGAGACGGATGAACATCACCAACCTTGCCAAACGACTTTGCCTGCCCGTACTGCTGATGATCACGCCTGCCGCCTTCGCGGCTGAGCAGATGACGCCGGCGCCACCGCAACTGGCAGCCAAGTCCTACGTACTCATGGATGCGTCCAGCGGCAACGTGCTGGTCGAGAACAACGGTGACGAGCGCCTGCCGCCAGCCAGCCTGACCAAGCTGATGACGGCCTACATCGCCACCCTGGACATCCGTCGCGGCCAGATCGGTGAAAACGACCCGGTTACCGTCAGCGAAAACGCCTGGCGTACCGGCGGTTCGCGCATGTTCATCAAGGTGGGCAGCCAGGTGACCGTCAGCGACCTGCTGCACGGCATCATCATCCAGTCCGGCAACGACGCCTCGGTCGCCCTGGCCGAGCACATCGCCGGCAGCGAAGACGCCTTCGCCGACATGATGAACAAGACCGCTGCCGACCTGGGCATGGGCAACAGCCACTTCATGAACCCGACCGGCCTGCCGCACCCGGAGCACTACTCGTCGGCCCACGACATGGCGACCCTGGCCCGTGCGATCATCAACGTCGACCCGGCCCACTACGCCATCTACTCGCAGAAAGAGTTCTTCTGGAACAACATCAAGCAGCCAAACCGCAACCTGCTGCTGTGGCGTGACAAGACCGTCGACGGCCTGAAGACCGGCCACACCGACGAAGCCGGCTACTGCATGGTGGCTTCGGCCGTTCGCGATGGCCAGCGCCTGATCGCCGTGGTGTTCGGCACCAACAGCGAGCAGTCGCGTGCTGCCGAGACCCAGAAGCTGCTGACCTACGGCTTCCGCTTCTTCGAAACCCAGACCTTCTACCAGAAGGGCACCGAGCTGACCAAGTCGCCGGTCTGGAAGGGCGCGACTGGCGAAGTGAAAGCCGGCCTGGCCAACGACCTGACCCTGACTATGCCTAAAGGCCAATTGAAGCGCCTTCAGGCTTCGATGACCATGAACCCGCAGCTCACCGCGCCAATCGCCAAAGGTGACGTGATCGGCAAAGTGGAAGTCAAACTGGACGAGAAAGTGGTTCACAGCGCCGACCTGATCGCCCTCGATGGCGTCGAGGAAGGTGGTTTCTTCCGCCGTATGTGGGATAGCATCCGTCTATTCTTCTACGGGTTGTTCAACTGATACGTGACCTGCATGCCCCCGCGTATCCTGCGGGGGCGTTGTTGTTGCCACGGCTTACGAGGCCGTTTCCGCCATGAGCGAACCAGACGTCAAGTCGCACAAGATCGAATTCCCCTGCGACGATTACCCGATCAAGGTCATCGGTGACACCGTTGTCGGCTTCAAGGACACGGTGATCGAGATCCTGAGCAAGCACGCCAAGGTCGACCTTTCCACCCTGGCCGAGCGCCAGAGCAAGGAAGGCAAGTACACCACCGTGCAATTGCACATCGTTGCCGAAAGCGAGAACCAGCTCCACGATATCAACAGCGCCCTGCGCGCTACCGGCATCGTGAAAATGGTGCTCTGATGTCCGCCTGCCTCGGTTTTCGCGAGCTTGGCCTGCAGCCCTACGAACCGGTGCTGGAGGCCATGCGTCGCTTCACCGAGCAGCGCAGCCCGGACAGCCAGGATGAAGTCTGGCTGGTCGAGCACCCCGCGGTCTTCACCCAGGGCCAGGCCGGCAAGGCCGAGCACCTGCTGGTGCCGGGCGACATCCCGGTGGTGCAGACCGATCGCGGTGGCCAGGTGACCTACCATGGCCCCGGTCAGCTGGTGGCCTACCTGCTGCTGGATGTGCGCCGGCTGGGCTTTGGCGTGCGTGAGCTGGTCAGCCGTATCGAGCAGACCCTCATCGACCTGCTCGCCAGTTACGATGTCCAGGCCGCGGCCAAGCCCGATGCCCCGGGCGTCTATGTCGACGGAGCGAAAATCGCCTCCCTCGGCCTGCGAATCCGCAACGGCCGTTCGTTCCACGGCCTTGCCCTGAACGTGGACATGGACCTCGCGCCATTCCGCCGAATCAACCCCTGCGGCTATGCGGGGCTGGCGATGACCCAGCTGCGCGACCTGGCAGGTCCGATCGAACTCGACGAGGTCAGGACAAGGCTGCGCGGACAGCTGGTCAAGCACCTCGACTACGCTGAGCAGACGACCCTCACGGGCGGAATCGACTGAATATGACAACTGTGCAAGAAGCCGTGCCGAACCTGATACCTACCCAGGATGCCACCCCGCGCCCAGCGCCGAAGAAGGTGGAAGCCGGGGTCAAGCTGCGTGGTGCCGAAAAGGTGGCGCGCATCCCGGTGAAGATCATCCCCACCGAAGAGCTGCCGAAGAAGCCCGACTGGATCCGCGTGCGTATCCCGGTGTCGCCCGAGGTAGACCGCATCAAGCAGTTGCTGCGCAAGCACAAGCTGCACAGCGTATGCGAAGAGGCATCCTGCCCGAACCTGGGCGAGTGCTTCTCCGGTGGTACCGCCACCTTCATGATCATGGGTGACATCTGCACCCGTCGTTGCCCGTTCTGCGACGTTGGCCACGGCCGGCCGAAACCGCTGGACCTGGATGAGCCGAAGAACCTGGCCATCGCCATCGCCGACCTGCGCCTGAAGTACGTGGTGATCACCTCGGTGGACCGCGACGACCTGCGTGACGGTGGTGCCCAGCACTTTGCCGACTGCATCCGCGAAATCCGTGCGCTGTCGCCGGGCGTACAGCTGGAAACCCTGGTGCCTGACTACCGTGGGCGCATGGATATTGCCTTGGAAATCACCGCGCAAGAGCCGCCGGATGTGTTCAACCACAACCTCGAGACCGTACCGCGCCTGTACAAGGCCGCACGCCCGGGTTCGGACTACGACTGGTCGCTGGACCTGCTGCAGAAGTTCAAGCAGCTGGTGCCGCACGTACCGACCAAGTCGGGCCTGATGCTCGGCCTGGGCGAGACCGACGAGGAAGTGATCGAAGTGATGCACCGCATGCGCGAGCATGACATCGACATGCTCACCCTCGGCCAGTACCTTCAGCCGTCGCGCAGCCACCTGCCGGTGCAGCGTTTCGTCCACCCGGACACCTTCGCCTGGTTTGCCGAGGAAGGTTACAAGATGGGCTTCAAGAACGTCGCTTCCGGCCCGCTGGTGCGTTCTTCGTACCACGCTGACCAGCAGGCTCACGAAGCCAAGATCAAGCTCTGAGCCAAGCACAGAGCCACGCATGCCGATGCGCGCCGAAGGGCGGCATCGGCATTTTTGTTTGTGCCACACGCGCTGCAAGGAGCCGCGATGAATTGCGCCGAAACCTTCCAACCCAGCCTGCCCGCCGCGCTGCCGCGTGATGCCTGTTTTGCCATTGTCGCCCCGGCGGGCGCGGCGCGGCTGGATACGCACAAGGTCAACCAGTGGTTCGTTGATCGAGGCTACAGTTGCCGCATCTACCCGGGTGCCCTTCAGGCCCAGGGCTATCTGGCGGGGCCGGACCGGCAGCGGTTGCAGGACCTGCATGATGCCTTTGCCGACCCGGCCATCGACGCCATTCTGTGCATGCGTGGGGGGTACGGCAGCATGCGCCTGCTCGACCAGCTCGATTTCGAACTGATCCGGCGCAACCCCAAGCCGCTGATCGGCTACAGCGACATCACCGCGCTGCACACGGCGATCTACCGGCATACCGGGCTGCTCACCTTCCATGGCGGGATGCTCAATGCCGACCTGCTGGGGGCAAAGTTGCCGCCAACCGAGACTTCGTTGCTGGCGCAGCTGGGTGGGCATGTGCGGGCAGGGGAACAGATCGTGCACCCAGCTGACTTCGCCTTGAGCAGCGTGCTGCATGGGGTGGCCAGCGGGCCGCTGCTGGGCGGCAACCTGTCGATGCTGGGCGCTACCCTGGGGACGATTGCCGAGCTGGATACGCAGGGCTGCATCCTGTTCATCGAGGACGTCAACGAGCCGCTGTACCGGGTGGATCGCTTGCTGACCCAACTGCGCCTGGCGGGCAAGCTGGAGGGGGTGAAGGGTGTGCTGGTGGGGGACTTTGCCGGGATTACCACTGCGGCGTTGACGCCCCTGCTGGAGGACATCTTCGCGCCGCTGGGTGTGCCGGTGCTGGCCGGGTGGCGCAGTGGGCATTGTGACCCGAATGTGTGCTTGCCGCTGGGGGCTCGGGTAATGCTGGACAGCTCTCGGCAGAGCTTGCTGCTGGAGCAGGATCTTTTCCAGGCTTGAGATTGCCGGGGCTGCTTTGCAGCCCATCGCGACACAAGGCCGCTCCTACAGGAGACCGCGTTACCCCGATGGTTCGCGATCGCTTGTAGGAGCGGCCTTGTGTCGCGATGGGCCGCGCAGCGGCCCCAAAATGCTCACTGCTGACGCAGGCTCTCGAGCAGCTTGTGCGTCGGATACCCATCCGCCGGCCACCCCAACCCCTGCTGGGCATTGCGGATCGCCTTGCGGGTATTGGCGCCAATGATGCCATCGGCATTGCCGGCTTCGTGCCCATTGCTGTTCAGCAGGTTCTGCAGCTCCATGCGCTCGCTGCGGCTGAGCGGCAGGTCTTCTTTCGGCCAGCTGCCGGCAATGAAGCCCCAGCCCGTGAAGCGATCACCCAGCAGGCTTACCGCCAGCGCGTAGGACGACGAATTGTTGTACTTGAGGATGGCGCGGAAGTTGTCCAGCACCAGGAACGCCGGGCCGCGCGCGCCCGCTGGCAGCACCAGGGCGGCAGACAGCTGGTTGCTGCCCACTGGCAGCTGGGTACCGGCAGGCAGTTTCACGCCCATCGCCAGCCACTCGCTCACCGGCTTGCGCAGGGCGCCATCGGCCTGCCAGTAATCGAAGCCAGGCGGCACCTGTACCTCGAAGCCCCACGGCTGGCCACGTTTCCAGCCCGAGCTCTGCAGATAGTGCGCGGTCGAGGCCAGGGCGTCTGGCGTGCTGTTCCAGATGTCGCGGCGGCCATCGCCGTCGAAGTCCACGGCATGGGTGTTGTAGGTGGTCGGGATGAACTGGGTCTGGCCCATGGCGCCGGCCCACGAGCCACGCATGGCCTCAGGCTGGATGTCGCCATGCTGGATGATCTGCAGCGCAGCGATCAGCTGGTCCTGGGCGAACTGCGGGCGGCGGCCCTCATAGGCCAGGGTAGCCAGCGAGCGGATCACCGACTTGTTGCCCTGGAACTGACCGAAGTTGCTCTCCATGCCCCATACCGCGACCAGCACCTGGCGATCGACGCCATAGCGTTGCTCGATGCGGGTCAGCAGTTCGGCGTTCTGCTCCAGCAGCTTTTTGCCGTTGCGCACACGCAGGGGCGACAGGGCGCCTTCGAGGTATTCCCATACCGGGCGGGTGAACTCCGGCTGGCTGCGATCGGCCTTGATCACATCCATGTCGGGGGTGATGCCGAGGAAGGCGCGGTCGAAGGTGTCCTGCGAAATGCCGGCTTGCAGGGCTTGCTGGCGAAAGCCTGCTTGCCATTGTGCGAAGGTTTGCAGAGGCTGGATTTCAGTGCTGGTGTCGGGCGTCGTGCCGGGCAGGGTCACCACCGGGGCGGGCTGGGCGGGGGCCAGCGGCAGGGCATCGGCGGCAGTGGGCTTTTCTGCGCAGGCCACAAGCAGGATGAAACTGGAGGCCGCGATCAGCTGACGGGTTTTCCAGCGGGGGAGAAGACTGAGGAGCATTCACAGATCCAGAATTGCAGGTCAGGTGACGACCATACCATGCCTGCGCTTTCGATGCTTTCATGCTGCCAAAAAGTAGGAAGCCTCCCAATCTCTCGATTGGAAGGCTTCGCGGCGGTAGCTGCCTTTGCCCTTGTTCGGCCGTTCCTGGCGGCAGCGGAACAGCGGTTGGGCGATGATCGACTTGGCCTTGTTGGGGCCGTGCTTTTTCGGCTTTTTGCTCATGGCGGGGTTCCCGGGTTGGGTGGGTTCGGGCGCACTGTAGGGCGCTGGGCGGGTGGGGGCCAATTGATTGTGTATATGGTCGAGATCTTGGGGGCATTGCAGCCCTGTGGGAGCGGGCGTGCCGAGGCGTCGAACCGCCGCGAACACCGGCGAAGCCGGTGCCATCCACCGCGTCGCCTGATTCGCGGGCATGCCCGCTCCCACAGCGGCCCCAGTTACTCGGGAGGCAGTGTCAGGCGCTGGCCGGCCATCAGCAGCGACAAGCGCGCCAGGCCTGTCCAGGGCGAGCCCTCGGCCTGGCCTTTGATCTGTGCATCGATACGCTGGGCATCTTGCAGCAACTGCGCCCAGCGCTGCGCCGACAGGCGCTGCAGGGCCTTGCTGACCAGTGGCCGGCGTTTGTCCCAGATCGGCGGGCGGGCCTGGCTGAAGGCCTTGTCCAGCGGTACACCCTGGCTGAACTGCTGGGCCAGCCCGGCCAGCTGGCGCAGCTCACGGGCCAGGGCCCAGAGAATCACTGGTGGCTCCACGCCTTCACCGCGCAAGCCTTCGAGCATGCGCAAGGCATGCGCGGCTTCGCCGTTGAGAATGGCATCGACCAGGCCGAAGACATCGAAGCGGGCGCTGTCGGCGACGGCGGCCTGCACGGTCTCCACGGTGATCTGGTTACCTTCGGCAAGCAGCTTGAGCTTTTCGATTTCCTGCGCTGCAGCCAGCAGGTTGCCTTCCACGCGTGCGGCGATCAGGTCGACGGCGTCACGTTGTGCCGACAGGCCGGCCTGCTGCAGGCGCTGGTTGATCCACTGCGGCAGCTGGTGCACATCCACCGGCCAGATCTGGATGAACTGGCAGTGGGCGCCTTCGATCAGCGCCTTGCCCCACTTGGTCTTCTGTGCGCTGCCGTCGAGCTTGGGCAGGCTGACCAGCAGCAGGGTGTCTTCGGCGGGGTTGGCGCAGTATTCCATCAGCGCAGCAGCGCCCTTGTCACCGGGCTTGCCCGAGGGCAGGCGCAATTCCAGCAGGCGGCGCTGGGCGAACAGGGACAGGCTGGCGCCAGCCTGGAGCAGGGTGCCCCAGTCGAAGTTGGCGTCGGCACTGAATACCTGGCGTTCGTCGAAGCCCTGCTGGCGCGCGGCGTTGCGGATGGCGTCGGCGGCTTCCTGGCACAGCAGCGGGTCGTCGCCGCTGACCACGTAGACCGGTGCCAGGGCGCCTTGCAGGTGCTTGTTGAGTTGGGCGGGGGCGAGCTTCATGGGAAACAGGCGGGGCACCCGAAGGCACCCCGCTCGGGCTTAGTTGCCCGGTACTTCCAGTGGCGACTGCTGAGGCGTCTCGGCCTGCTGGCGGCGAGCAGCCTCCAGTGCTGCGGCTTCGGCCTTGGCGCGCTCGTCGGCTTGACGCTGCAGCTCGTCCAGCTGGGACGGGGTCAGCATCTGCAGGCGAACGACCATGGCGTTGACCAGGTCTCGACGCATTTCTTCGCGGGCGCGGCTGGCTTCCTGCTCGGAGCCGGTGATGTTCGAGCCGTCACGCAAGTAGATCTTGCGCACTTCCAGCTTGTCGCTCATCAGCTCCAGGTTGTTCAGGCCCTGGATGCTGTAGTTCAGCACGGTGGTCAGCTCGTACTCGGCGGTACGGTTGCCGCTGTTGTAGGTCGCCGAGCGCTCGCGCTCCTGCTCGTTGGTCAGCACCAGGCGGTACGGTGCGCCAGCGTGCACGTTGACACCGCTACGCTGCAGTACTTCACGCAGCTGGACCACGGTCGGGCCGTAGGCGTTGCGTGCGCTGACGTCCATTTCCTTCACGCTCAGTTCGGTAGAGCCGGTGCCGCGCAGCTGGAAACCGCAGGCGCTGAGCATGACCGCCAGGCCAATTACCAGCAAATTGCGTTTGATCATGTTGTTGCTCCCTTGTGGGCCTGTTCGCCCGCCCGCAGTGGCTGCGGGCGGGCGTTGCCATCAGTTGGCGACGATGTTGACCAGCTTGCCCGGTACCACGATGACCTTGCGGATGGTCAGGCCATCGATGAAGCGCAGGACGTTCTCGTTGCTGCGCGCGGCGGCTTCGATTTCTTCGCGGCTGGCGGCGGCCGGCATTTCGACCTGGCCACGCAGCTTGCCGTTGACCTGCACCACCAGGGTGACGGTGTCCTGTACCAGGGCTGCCTCGTCGACGGCTGGCCAGCTGGCGTCGATGACGGCCTGCTGGTGGCCCAGCTGTTGCCACAGCTCGTGGGAGATGTGCGGGGTGATCGGTGCCAGCAGCAGGGTGACGGCCTCCAGGCCTTCCTGCAGCAGGGCGCGGTCCTGTTCAGTGGCCTGCGGGGCCTTTTCCAGCACGTTCATCACGGTCATCACCTGGGCGATGGCGGTGTTGAACTTGTGGAACTGGCCTACGTCGGTGCTGGCCTGCTTGATGGCGGCGTGGATGGCGCGGCGGATGACCTTCTGCGCGTCGTCCAGGGCGGCGACATCCAGCTTGCCCGGCAGGCCTTGGGCCACGTGGGCCTGGGCCAGGCGCCAGACGCGGCGCAGGAAGCGGCTGGCGCCTTCGACGCCGGAGTCGGACCATTCCAGGCTCATGTCGGGCGGCGAGGCGAACATCATGAACAGGCGGCAGGTGTCGGCGCCGTACTGGTCGATCATCGATTGCGGGTCGACGCCGTTGTTCTTCGACTTCGACATCTTCTCGGTGCCACCGATTTCCACCGGCAGGCCGTCGGTCTTCAGGCGGGCGCCAATGATCTTGGCCTTGGCATCGCGCTCGACTTCAACATCGGCCGGGTTGAACCAGTCCTTGCCGCCGTTGCTGGCCACACGGTAGTAGGTTTCGGCGACCACCATGCCCTGGGTCAGCAGGTTCTTGAACGGCTCGTTCGAGGTGACCAGGCCTTCGTCACGCATCAGCTTGTGGAAGAAGCGCGCGTACAGCAGGTGCAGGATGGCGTGCTCGATACCGCCGATGTACTGGTCGACCGGCAGCCAGTGGTTGGCCGCTTTCGGGTCGACCATGCCACCTTCGTAGTTCGGCGAGGCGTAGCGGGCGAAGTACCAGGACGACTCGACGAAGGTGTCCATGGTGTCGGTTTCGCGCTTGGCCGCGGTGCCGCATTTCGGGCAGCTGCACTCGTAGAATTCAGGCATGCGCGCCAGTGGCGAACCGGCACCGTCCGGCACCACGTTCTCCGGCAGGGTGACCGGCAGCTGGTCTTCCGGCACCGGTACGTCGCCGCAGGATGGGCAGTGGATGATCGGGATCGGGCAGCCCCAGTAGCGCTGGCGGCTGATACCCCAGTCGCGCAAGCGGAACTGGGTACGCGATTTGCCCAGCTCCTTGCGGATCAGGGCGGCTTCGATGGCGTCGAAGGCACCGGCGAAGTCCAGGCCGTCGAACTCGCCGGAGTTGATCAGCTGGCCGTGCTCGCCATAGGCGGCCAGCCACTCGTTGCCGACTTCGTCGCCAGCGCTGGTGCGCACCACGGCCTTGACCGGCAGGTTGTACTTGTGGGCGAACTCGAAGTCGCGCTCATCGTGTGCCGGCACGGCCATGACGGCGCCATCGCCGTAGTGCATCAGCACGTAGTTGGCGACCCATACCGGCAGCTTCTCGCCGGTCAGCGGGTGCTCGACCAGCAGGGAAGTGGCCATGCCCTTCTTCTCCTGGGTGGCCATGTCGGCTTCGGCAACGCTGCCGCTCTTGCACTCGTCGATGAACGCCTGCAGCGCCGGGTTGCCCTGGGCGGCCTGGGTGGCCAGCGGGTGTTCGGCGGCGACGGCGACGTAGGTGGCGCCCATCAGCGTGTCGGGACGGGTGGTGAAGACCTTGAGGGTGCCTTCGTGGCCGATGCTGGCCAGGTCGAACGGGAACTGCACTTCCATGCCGCGCGACTTGCCGATCCAGTTGCGCTGCATGGTCTTGACCTGCTCAGGCCAGCCCGGCAGCTCGTCGAGGCTTTCCAGCAACTCGTCGGCGTAGTCGGTGATGCGGAAGTAGTACATCGGGATTTCGCGCTTCTCGATCAGCGCGCCCGAACGCCAGCCACGGCCGTCGATGACCTGCTCGTTGGCCAGTACGGTCTGGTCCGCCGGGTCCCAATTCACGGTACCGTTCTTGCGGTAGATGATGCCTTTCTCGAACAGGCGGGTGAACAGCCACTGCTCCCAACGGTAGTAGTCGGGCTTGCAGGTGGTGACTTCACGTGCCCAGTCGATGGCCAGGCCCAGGCTCTTGAGCTGGGTCTTCATGTAGTCGATGTTTTCGTACGTCCACTTGGCCGGGGCGACGTTGTTCTTCATCGCCGCGTTTTCCGCGGGCATGCCGAATGCGTCCCAGCCCATCGGCTGCAGGACGTTCTTGCCCAGCATGCGCTGGTAGCGGGCAATCACGTCACCGATGGTGTAGTTGCGCACGTGGCCCATGTGTAGCTTGCCGCTCGGGTACGGGAACATCGACAGGCAGTAGTAGGTGTCCTTGCCTGGCTGTTCGGTAACAGCGAACGATTGTTGCTCGTCCCAGAACTTCTGGGCGGCGGCTTCGATATCACGGGGCGTGTATTGTTCGTGCATGGCTACTTTTTGCTGAGAGAGAAGAGACCTTGTTCCAGGCAGCGGAACCTCGCTGCGTCCGGCACTCCGGTGTCGTTTAGAGTGAACGCCGTAGCATACAGCAGCGCCGCGCATCGTGGGAAACCTTCGTTGCGAATGCCCGCTGGTCGCGGCACACGGCTGCTTTTTGCAGCGACGCTAAGCTCAGGTGTGGGGGGAGATATTCTTATCTTCAATGAGGTGAACGGATGGGAGAGACGCAGCTACCCGCAATCAGACCGGAGCTATACGAACGCCTGATCGACCGGCTTGGCCTGGCGCTGGAAGTGGCCAGGACCTCGGTGCGATTGCGCGACGAAATGCCAGCCGAGCTGGAGTTGCGTGGCTTGAGCCACGCAGAGTTCGAACTGATCAAGGCCTACCTGGATTCCCTCCCGGAGCGCCACAATGCCTGTGTCGGCAGTTACCCACAAGCGGAGCCGACATCGGCCAAGATCATCTGGCTCAAGGACAAGAAACGCCCCGCCAGCACGGCGAGATCCAGGACGCTGCCACATCGCTAGCCGTTCAGGACGCCAGGCGCAGGCTATCGCGCGCCGGTTCTTCAAAATTTGCACAGCTCACGATCGGCGCCGGCCGCACCCTTGTTGACCGGCGTCGATCCTTCTAGGCTGCACGCCTGCCAAGGAGGTGTGGCCAATGCCGATCCGATACTTCGTCAAACAATGGCTGATGCCGCCAGGCGTCCTGTTCCTGCTGCTGCTTGTGGCGTGGTGGCTGCGCCGTCGCCGGCCCAGGCTGGCAGCGCTGTGTTTTGCCGTGGGCCTTGGTGGCCTGTGGCTGATGAGCCTGCCGCTGGTGGTGCAGGAAACCGCCCGTGCGCTGGAGACGGAAGCGCCGCTGGCGGTAAGCGATTGGGCCGGCCTGGCAAGCCGGGCGGATGCCATCGTGGTGCTGGGCGCGGGGCGTGAGCGGGGTGATCCGGCCTGGGGTGGTAGCGACCAGCCCACGGCCACGGCGCTGGAGCGCATGCGCTTCGCCGCGCGGCTGTCCAAGGCTTCGGGCTTGCCGGTGCTGACCAGTGGCGGGTTGCACTATGGCTCGCCGCCGAGCGAGGCGCAGTTGATGGCTGATCGCCTGCGTGAAGATTTCGGTGTCGAGGTGAAATGGCGGGAGGAGGGCAGCCGCACGACCTGGGAGAATGCCCGGCTGACGGCCAAGGTACTGCAGCCGTTGGGGATTCGCCGGGTGGTCGTGGTGACCCAGGCGTGGCACATGCAGCGCTCGCGCTGGAGCTTCGAGCAGGCGGGGTTCGAGGTGGTGCCGGCGCCGGTCGGGTTCCTCGGGCGCGATCATGCGCGGCCGTTCGGCGGGTTGCTGCCGGAGAGCCGGGCGATGTGGCAGAGCGGGCAGTTGCTCAATGAAGTGGCCGGGCTGGTGGGGTATCGGCTGTTCTACTGAGCCTTGTGTTGCCTGTGCCGGCCTCTTCGCGGGTGAACCCGCTCCCACAGGTATACCGCAGGCCATGGGCTTGTGCGGTCCCTGTGGGAGCGGGTTTACCCGCGAAGAGGCCGGTACAGGAAAACTCAAACGGTCTTGGCAATGCGCCCGGCCAGCAACGCCCAACCCAGCAGCAATGCGCAGACTATCGCCAGCGGCCACGACCGCCATTGCAGGTACGGCGTCAGTTTCTGCATCGGCACCACCTCGCCATACAGCACCGCCTGCTGGAACTGCGGTACCTGCGTGGTAATGCGGCCAAACGGGTCGATCAGCGCGGTCACGCCGTTGTTGGTGGCGCGGATCATCCAGCGGCCGGCTTCCAGCGCGCGCATCTGCGCCATCTGCAGGTGCTGCAACGGGCCGATCGAGGTGCCGAACCAGGTGTCGTTGCTGATGGTCAGCAGCAGGTCGCTGCGGGCCGCCAGGCCAGCGGCGAATTCGGGGTAGACCACCTCGTAACAGATGTAAGGCGCAATCTGGTAGCCCTTGGCCTGCAGCAGCGGCTGGTCTTCCGGCCCGCGGGCGAAGTCCGACATGGGCAGGTTGAAGAACTCGATCAGGCCGCGCAGCATGTCCTGCAGCGGCACATACTCGCCAAACGGCACCAGCTTCTGCTTGAGGTAGGTGCCATCGCCTTCACCGGTGACGGTGATGCCGTTGTAGTAGCGGCGCTGGTGGTGCACCACTTCACGCACCGGCACGCCGGTGATCAGCGCCGAATGCCGTTCGGCGGCGAACCGGCCCATCACATCGATGTAGCCCTGGGCCTGGTCCTTGAGCACCGGGACCGCGGTTTCCGGCCACACCAGCAGGTCCACCGGCCTGGAGCTGAAGCTCAGGTCACGGTACAGCGCCAGTTGCGCGTCGATGTGTGCCGGGTCCCATTTCAGGTCCTGCTCGACATTGCCCTGGATGGCCGCCACTTTCAGCGGGTCGCCCGCCGGCTTGGTCCAGGCATGGCCCTTGAGCGCCAGGCCCAGCACCCACGGGGCCAGCAACAGCAGGCAACCCACCGCCAGGAACGAGGGGCGGGCGCGCAGGCGGTGCAGGTTGCACAGCAGGGCAGCGGTCAGGGCCAGGGTGAAGGAAATCAGCCACACGCCGCCCAGCGGTGCCAGGCCGGCCAGCGGGCCGTCCAGCTGGCTGTAGCCGGCGTAGAGCCAGGGGAAACCGGTCAGGAACCAGCCGCGGAAGGCCTCTTGCAGCAGCCACAGGGCGGCGAAGCACAAGGCGTCGGCCAGTGGCGCCTCGGTACGCCGCAACCAGCGTGCCCAAAGCCAGGTGGGCAGGGCGAAGAACCAGGCCAGGGCGGCGAAGAACGCCAGCAGCAGCAGGATCGCCAGCAGCGGCGAGGCGCCGCCGTAGGTGTTCATGCTGACGTAGATCCACCAGGTGCCGGCACCGTACAGGCCGAAGCCGAACCACCAGCCACGCCACATGGCCTGGCGCGGGCTGAGCTCGCGCAGGCCAAGGTAGAGCAGGGCGATGGACAACACGGCGAGGGGCCAGATGTCGAACGGCGCCAGGGCCAGGAGGGTGGAGGCACCGGCCGCCAGGGCCAGCAGGTTACCGGGCCAGCCGGGGCGGGTGATCCAACGCATGTTTGTCCTTAACGGGTGATCGGTGTCAGGCGCAGCAAGTGTATCCGCCGGCTGTCGGCATTGAGAATACGGAACTTGTAAGGGCCGATCTCGGTGGTTTCGTTGCGCTTGGGCAGGTGACCGAAGGCGCTCATCACCAGGCCGCCGACCGTGTCGAACTCGTCATCGGAGAATTCGCTGTCGAAGAACTCGTTGAAGTTCTCGATCGGGGTAAGCGCCTTGACCAGGAAGTCACCGCTGGGCAGCGGCTTGATGTAGCTGTCTTCCTCGACATCGTGCTCGTCCTCGATGTCGCCGACGATCTGCTCCAGCACGTCCTCGATGGTGACCAGGCCGGCCACGCCGCCGTACTCGTCGATGACGATGGCCATGTGGTTATGGTTGGCGCGGAACTCGCGCAGCAGCACGTTCAGGCGCTTGGACTCGGGCACGAAAGTGGCCGGGCGCAGCAGGTCCTTGATGTTGAAGCTGTCGCCGTTCTCCTTGAGGATCAGCGGCAGCAGGTCCTTGGCGAGCAGGATCCCGAGCACATCGTCGTGGCTTTCGCCGATCACCGGGTAGCGCGAATGCGCGGCGTCGATCACTGCCGGCAGGAACTCGCGCGGCGACTGGCTGGCCTTGATGCTGATCATCTGCGAACGCGGCACCATGATGTCGCGAACCTGCAGGTCGGCCACCTGGATGGCGCCTTCGACGATGGTCAGCGCTTCGCTGTCCAGCAGTTTGTTCTGATGGGCTTCGCGCAGCAGTTCAAGGAGTTGCTGGCGGTTTTTCGGCTCATGGGCAAAAGCCTGGGTCAGTTTACCCAGCCAGGACTTCTGCCCGTTGCTCGATCGATCTTCGCTCATGGCGGTTCTCGTGATCCTTCGTGTATCAGTGTGTGATGGTGTCGGTTTCATCGTCGGCGTACGGGTCGGGATGACCCAGTTCTGCCAGCAATTCCCGTTCCAGGCCTTCCATTTCCTCGGCTTCCTCATCCTCGATGTGGTCGTAGCCGAGCAGATGCAGGCAACCGTGGATGACCAGGTGTGCCCAGTGCGCTTCCAGCGACTTGCCCTGTTCGGCGGCTTCGCGCTCGACCACCGGCACGCAGATCACCAGGTCGCCCAGCAGCGGGATATCGAGCAGGTCGTCGGGAACGTCGGCCGGGAACGACAGCACATTGGTCGCGTAGTCCTTGTGCCGGTAGGTGTGGTTCAGCTCGCGGCCTTCGACTTCGTCGACCAGGCGAATGGTCATTTCCGAATCGGCGCTGCGCTGGCGCAGGGCCAGTTCGCACCAGCGGCGAAAGGCGGTGTCATCCGGGGCGGCAGCATCCGTGGCCCGTTGAATATCGAGTTCAAGCATCTTTGCCGGGCGCCTCGGGCTTGGCCTGGCGGGCATCGAAGCGGTCGTAGGCCTCGACAATGCGCTGCACCAGTGGGTGACGAACCACATCTTTGGGTTGGAAGTGGGTGAAACTGATCCCCGGGACGTCCCTCAGCACCTCGATGACGTGCGCCAGGCCCGACTTGGTGCCACGGGGCAGGTCGACCTGGGTGATGTCACCGGTGATGACCGCAGTGGAGCCGAAGCCGATACGGGTGAGGAACATCTTCATCTGTTCCAGCGTGGTGTTCTGGCTCTCGTCGAGGATGATGAAGCTGTTGTTCAGGGTGCGGCCACGCATGTAGGCCAGCGGGGCGATCTCGATCACCTGGCGTTCGATCAGCTTGGCCACGTGTTCGAAGCCGAGCATTTCGTACAGGGCGTCGTACAGCGGGCGCAGGTACGGGTCGATCTTCTGGGCCAGGTCGCCGGGCAGGAAGCCGAGCTTTTCGCCCGCCTCGACCGCCGGGCGCACCAGCAGGATACGGCGCACCTGTTCGCGTTCGAGCGCGTCCACGGCGCAGGCCACGGCCAGGTAGGTCTTGCCGGTACCAGCCGGGCCGATGCCGAAGTTGATGTCGTTGGCCAGGATTTCCTTGACGTAGCGTTGCTGGTTGACCCCGCGCGGGCGGATGTTGCCCTTGCGCGTGCGCAGCGACACGCTGACCTCGGTGACGGCCGGGTTGTCGATGTTCTCGACGGTCGATTCCTGCAGGTACAGGTGCACGGTTTCCGGCGACAGGTCGCTGGCCTTGGTCTCGCGGTAGAGACGGCGCAGCAGCTGTTCGGCAGCGGAGGTGGTCTTGGGTTCGCCGATCAGCTCGAACTGATTGCCGCGGTTGCGGATCTCGATGGCCAGGCGCTGTTCGATCAGGCGCAGGTGCTCGTCGAACTGGCCGCACAAGTTGGCGAAACGGTGGGCCTCGAAAGGTTCGAGGATGAAACGATGGGGTTGTATGGGTGCGTTCAAGGTCGTTTTTAGCCGCTCGACGGCAATGGATGTGAACTCAAGAATAACCCTTGAATGGCAGTGGCGAAAGCACTGAAACGTTCAACGGTATGTATGGCCTGTTCCGGCCCTATCGCCGGCAAGCCGGGCTCCCACAGATACTGCACAGGCCTGAAGCTTGCGCAGTACCTGTGGGAGCTGGCTTGCCGGCGATGAGGCCGGGACAGGCAACACAGATCAGCAAACCTGTCTGCTATGATGCCCGCCTTTTCTTACGCATGTGTTATCCCGACGAACATGAGCAAACGCGAACCTGCCATCTATAAAGTGATCTTCCTCAACCAGGGGCAGGTCTTCGAGATGTATGCCAAGCAGATCTACCAGAGCGACCTGTGGGGGTTCCTGGAAATCGAGGAGTTCGTGTTCGGCGAGCGTTCGCAGCTGGTGGTGGACCCGAGCGAGGAGAAGCTCAAGAGCCAGTTCGATGGGGTGATCCGCAGCTTCGTGCCGATGCACTCGATCGTGCGCATCGACGAGGTGGAGCGCCTGGGCACGGCGAAGATCAGCGAAGCCAAGGGCGGCGGCAACGTGATGCCGTTCCCCATGCCGATGCCGGAAAAGTAACCCTCAGGGGAGTGGCGAGAACGGCGTGCGCCCTTCGGCGTTCTGCAGTTCCAGCAGGTACTTGCGGAAGATCTGGCCGAGCACCTGGGTGGCATGCTCCAGTTCGTCGCGAGGCATTTGCTCGGTCACTTCGTCGGCCATGTCCAGCGCATCCTCGGCGCCGTTGACCGCGGCCATCTTCAGCAGGATGTAGGCCTGCACATTGTTGGCCTTGACCCCTTCGCCACGGAAGAACATGGCGCCCAGGCGGTACTGGGCCTCTGCATGGCCTTGCAGCGAGGCCTTTTCGAACCAGTTCAGGGCTTTGCCCAGGTTTTTCGGCGTTTGCGTGTAGTAGTACTCGCCCAGTTCGAATTGCGCCTGGGCATCCCCCGCTGTTGCCGTCTGCTCACAAGCCTTGAGGGCGTTTGCCAGATCTTCAGGCTGGACATTCAAGGTGCAGCGGCCCGTCGCCGGAATGAGCAACGAGTTACCGCCCTCCGCCAGGGCCAGCAGGGGCTGAAGAAGCAACAGGCAGCCCAGGGTCAGGGCGCGGCCGGTGCGGTTCATGGGGATCGACTTACCTCTGCAAAGCTGCGGCCAATGTCTCTGGTGGCACATTATGGGATAAGCAGCGCCAACCTTACAAAGTTTTACTCGAATTTCTGCTTGGTTGGGGAAGTCAGCTGATTGTGCATGGGTATTTGTTGCCTGTACCGGCCTCTTCGCGGGTGAACCCGCTCCCACAGGGACCGCACCGCTTTCACGGGTGCGCAGTCCCTGTGGGAGCGGGTTCACCCGCGAAAGGGCCGGTACAGACACTGCATTACTTCAGCGATGCAAAAGCCTTTTCAGCCGCATCCAGGGTGATCTGCAGCTCCTTGTCGCCATGGGCGATGGAGGTGAAGCCTGCCTCGAATGCGCTCGGCGCCAGGTACACGCCACCATCGAGCATCAGGTGGAAGAAGCGCTTGAAGCGCTCGGCATCGCTGGCCATCACGTCTTCGAAGGTGACGATGTCGTCGGCACCGCTGAAGTACAGGCCGAACATGGCACCGGCCTGGGTGGTGACGAACGGTACGCCAGCAGCATCGGCGCGCTGTTGCAGGCCGTCGAGCATGCGGCTGGTGTAGTCGGTCAGCTCGGCGTGGAAGCCCGGGCGGCTGATCAGCTTCAGGGTGGTCAGGCCGGCGGCCATGGCCAGCGGGTTACCCGACAGGGTACCGGCCTGGTAGACCGGGCCGAGCGGGGCGATGCAGCCCATGATTTCACGCTTGCCGCCGAAGCAGCCGACCGGCATGCCGCCACCGACGATCTTGCCGAAGGTCGACAGGTCCGGCTTGATGCCGTAGTGGCCCTGGGCGCCGCCGAGCGAAACGCGGAAACCGGTCATCACTTCGTCGAAGATCAACACCACGCCGTGCTTGTCGCACTGCTCGCGCAGGCCTTCGAGGAAGCCTGGCGCCGGCGGTACGCAGTTCATGTTGCCGGCTACCGGCTCGACGATGATGCAGGCTACGGTCTGGCCGACTTCGGCCAGGGTTTTCTCGACGGCGGCGATGTCGTTGAACGGCAGGGTCAGGGTGTGCTTGGCGAAGTCCGCCGGCACGCCCGCCGAGCTCGGCACGCCCTGGGTCAGCAGGCCGGAGCCGGCTTTTACCAGCAGGCTGTCGGAGTGGCCGTGGTAGCAGCCTTCGAACTTGATGATGGCGTCACGGCCGGTGTAGCCACGGGCCAGGCGGATGGCGCTCATGGTGGCTTCGGTGCCCGAGCTGACCATGCGCACCATCTCCATGGACGGCACCAGCGAGCAGACCAGGTCGGCCATCTCGGTTTCCATGGCGGTCGGGGCACCATAGGACAGGCCGTGCTCCAGCTGCCTGCGTACCGAGTCCAGTACCTCCGGGTGGCCGTGGCCGAGGATCATCGGGCCCCAGGAGCCGACGTAGTCGACGTAGCGCTTGTCATCCTCGTCAACGACGTAGGCGCCTTCGGCATGCTTGAAGAACAGCGGCGTGCCGCCAACGCTCTTGAAAGCGCGGACCGGCGAGTTGACGCCACCGGGGATGTGCTTCTGGGCTTGGGCGAACAGGGCTTCGGAACGGGACATGGGAGGATCTCTCGAATCAGGATGCGAACAAGGCGTTGAAGGCGCGGGCGCGGCGGGTGACTTCCTGCGCGCTGTCGGCACCGAACAGGCCGTGGATCACCGCCAGCAGGTCGGCGCCATGGGCGACCAGCGGGGCGGCGTTGTCGAGGGTAATGCCGCCGATCACCGCGATCGGCAGTTTCACCTGGGCGCGGGCCTGCTCCAGCAGTTCGATGTTGGCAGCGGGTGCACCCGGCTTGGTGACGGAATTGAAGAAGCGGCCAAAGGCCACGTAGCTGGCGCCTTCGCTGGCAGCCTGGGCGGCCAGTTCGAGGCTGGCGTGGCAGGTGGAACCGATGATCGCCTGGCGGCCGAGCAATGCGCGGGCCGGGGTCAGCGGGCCGTCGGTCTGGCCCAGGTGCACGCCGACGCCCAGGCGCGCGGCCAGTTCGGCGTCGTCGTTGATGAGCAACTGGGTGCCGTAGCGCTCGCATAGCTTCAGCAGCCCTTCGGCTTCACGCAGGCGGCGCGCCGCGTCGTCACTTTTGTCGCGGTACTGCAGCAGGCACACGCCGCCTTCCAGTGCCGCCTCGACATGGGACAGGAAACGGCCAGCGAGCAGCTGGCTGTCGGTGATGGCGTACAGACCGCGTAGCTTCATTGGAGGCCTCGTGTCAGGAGCAGAAATCCAGCGGCAGGCGGCGCGGCACGAACTGGCCCTTGCCCAGCTGTTCGGCGTCACGCAGGGTGCGCCAGGTGTAGTCCAGGGCGCTGCGGACGGCGCTTTCCAGCTGCTCGCCGAGGGCCAGGCGGCCGGCGAGGGCGCTGGCCAGGGTGCAGCCCGAGCCGTGGTAGCTGCCCGGCAGGCGCTGGCAGGTCCAGGTGTGGTGCTGGCCGTCGCGGCTGTACAGGCGGTTGTGAATTTCGTCTTCGTCGCCGTGACCGCCGGTAATCAGCAGGTGTCTACAGAACGGCAACAGTTTCTCGGCACACTCGTCGGCGGTGCCTTCGGGCAGTTCGGCAAGGATGCGGGCTTCGGGCAGGTTCGGTGTGGCGATGGTCGCCAGCGGCAGCAGGCGTTCGCGCAGGGCGTAGCCCACTTCGTCCTTGCCCAGGCGGCCACCACCACCGGCACGCAGCACCGGGTCGCAGACCAGTGGCAGGTGCGGGTGGGCGGCCAGCAGTTCGGCGACGGTGTCGACCATTTCGATCGAACCGAGCATGCCGAGCTTGACGGCGGCCACCGTGGAGTCGGCCAGCACGGCGTTGGCCTGGGCCAGCACCCACTCGCGGTCGAGCACGCGGAAGTCGGAAACGTTGACGGTATCCTGCACGGTCAGGGCGGTCACTGCGGGTGCTGCGTGACAGCCTTGGGCGATCAGGGCTTCGATATCTGCCTGCAGGCCGGCGCCGCCACTGGGGTCGTGGCCGGAGAGACAGAGGACAACGGGGCGGGAGCTGTAGGTATTCATGGTCGGCGAGCTTACCACCAATCCTGTTTGGGCGGATCGTCCTACAAATGAGTTTTGTTGATCATAAGGTCAGTTTTTTGCTGGTTTAATTTCTGAAAGCATTGATTTAGAGCCTTTTCTTTGTGATTTGATATGGTCGATTGCCAGGTTGCGAAGCTATGCTAGAGTGCTCGGATAACTCTACAAACGGGTTCTGCCGGATCGTGTCGTCTCAAACGGATGGGAGGCAACCGCGACTCGACCGGACAGGCCATGCTGGGGCTGTATGCGCTATTTGCTGATTGTGCTTCTGGGCTTGCTGCCCGTGCTGGCCGGGGCAGTCGATTTCGACGACGCTACGCGGCATCTTCCGCTGGGCAAGGCCATGCAGGTTTATGAAGACCTCGATGGCAGCGCCAGCATCGCCCAGGTCAGTGCCCCTGGGTTCGCCAAGCATTTTCGCCCCCACCACGAAGACGTGCTGAACGCCGGTTATTCCACATCGGTGTTCTGGCTCAAGGTCGAACTGCGCCCTGTCGCCGCGCCCGGCGCCGCCCCACGGCAATGGCTGCTGGAACTGGCCTATCCGCCGCTGGACCACCTCGAGCTGTACCTGCCCGACAGCAGTGGCAGTTACCGCCTGGCCCGGCGCACCGGCGACGCCTTGCCCTACCACAGCCGGCAGATCCTGCAGAACAACTACCTGTTCGAACTGCAGCTGCCGCCTGGCCAGGTGACCACTGCCTACCTGCGCCTGCACAGCCAGGGTTCGGTGCAGGCGCCGCTGGCGCTGTGGTCCGCCCAGGCCTACATGGAGGAGCAGCCCACGCGCCTGTATGTGCTGGGGATGATCTACGGCGTGCTGTTGGTGATGCTGGTGTACAACCTGTTCATCTACCTCAGCGTGCGCGACGTCAGCTACCTCTATTACATCCTCTATATCGCCTCGTTCGGCTTTTACCAGGTGTCGGTGAATGGCGCCGGTGTGGCCTACTTCTGGCCGGACAGCCCATGGTGGGCGAATGCTTCGACGCCGTTGTTCATCGGTGCCGCTGGCCTGTTCGGCTGCCAGTTCGCCCGGCATTTCCTGCAACTGGGCAGCATCAGCCGTGGTCTCGACCGGCTGCTACAACTGCTGATGCTGGGTGGCGCGCTGGTCATGGTGCTGGCGGTGAGCATGCCCTACGGCGTCGCCCTGCGCATGGCCACGGTGCTGGCGTTGCTGTTTACCGTGAGCATCTTCGCTGCCGGGCTGTACGCCTGGTGGCGTGGCTTGCGCGTGGCTCGCTGGTTCATCATCGCCTGGACGGCATTCCTGCTTGGTGGCCTGGTCAACACCCTGATGGTGCTGGGCTACCTGCCGAACGTGTTCATCACCATGTATGCCAGCCAGCTGGGGTCGGCGCTGGAGGTGGCTTTGCTGTCGCTGGCGCTGGCCGACCGCATCAACAGCCTGCGCGAGCAGCAGGCGCAGACCTTGCGAGACACCGGGCGCACGCTGGAACAACTGAACCTGCAACTGGCCAGGAGCAACCGGCTGAAAGACGAGTTCCTGGCCAGCGTGACCCATGAGCTGCGCACGCCGATGAATGGTGTGATCGGCTCGCTGGAGCTGATGCATACCCTGCCGATGGAGGCCGAGATGGCCCAGTACCACCGCACTGCGGTGGGCTCGGCCCAGGGCATGATGGATATGGTCGATGCCATTCTTACCCTGTCCGAACTGCAGGCCGGCCGCCTGCGCGCGCAGCCGGCGCCATTCAGCCTGCGTGACCTGCTGCAGGGCGTGCGTGCCGGTTATGCCGGGCAGGCTTTGGGCAAAGGCTTGTACCTGAGCCTGGACATCCCGGCCGATGTGCCGGACGGGTTGCTGGGCGATGCTCAGAAGCTGGCCCGCTGCCTGGGGTGCCTGGTGGACAACGGTTTGAAGTTCACCCACCAGGGCGGGGTGATGATCCAGGTGCGCGGGCGCCGGGTGGGGCCTGACGATCTGGCGCTGACCTTCATGGTCAGCGACAGTGGTATCGGCTTCGATGACCTCGACCAGGCGACCCTGTACCAGCGCTTCTTCCAGGTCGATGGCTCGATGACCCGGCGTTATGGCGGGCTGGGGATTGGTTTGTCGATCTGCCGGCAGATGGGGGAATTGCTGGGGGCACGGTTGTCGCATGAGTCGACGCGGGGGTTGGGGAGCCGGTTCGAGTTGAGTTTGAACATGGCTATTGCGCAGGTGCAGATGGCATCGAATGTTCTGCAGACGCGACGGTCGCTTTAGAGGTTTTCGTTTCCGCAGGCTTTGTTGGGGCTGCTTTGCAGCCCTTCGCGGGCACGCCCGCTCCCACAGGTTTGGCGCTGAATTCAGGCAATGTGCGATCGCTGTGGGAGCGGGCGTGCCCGCGAAGGGCCGCAAGCGGCCCCCAGGACATGCCCTGACCGCACCTGCACACCTACAACAATGCCAGACTCTTCCTACGCTTCAGCACTGGCAACTCCATCCCCTGCGAAATACCCTACAACCTCTGTCGACACGCGTCTGATTGTTCCTGCAAATCCCGCGCTCTAGGCTTTTCCAGTCGCTGACGGTTCAGCGATCGGGTGTGGAAACCTGGCAAGACCTATGGTGCGTGTCGTTACGACAGCTGTACGCGGGAGGCCTTTGGGCCTACCGGGTTCGCACCATGCCTGGTTTTCCACCCCGTGTGCAGCTGTCACCCCTATGTGTGGAAACGGATGGGTGGCACATATCTCCATGGTGCCGAACTCATGAACGACGAAACCAAAACCACCCCTGGCGTTACCTACTTCTACCAAGGCGACGGCCAAACCCATCCACTGTTCCGCATTGCCGAGGGCATCCCCTGTCGTAGCGCCCGTGAGCAGGCCTCGGAACTGATGGGCTATGCGCGGGACTTGTCGCTTACCGGTTTGATGGATGGGGACCAGCAAATGATGTGGGCTTCGCACTACTTCGCAGCAATGGCCAAGGCGCTGTTGGATGATGCCGAGCTGGGTTTGATGCGCTGAGGTTTGTTTGGCTGCACCGGCCCTTTCGCGGGTGAACCCGCTCCCACAGGAGTTGTGCATAGACTGAAAGATGCGCTATCTCCGTGGAAGCGGGTTTCGCGCGGTGAGTCCTCAGGCAAGGCTGGGCAGCGCTAATGGTGCGTAAGCCGACAAAAATCCCAATAGTGCGGTAATGGGCATCCAGCAGATAATCAGCCATAGAACATTTGCCCAAGTTATTTTTGAATTTTCAAACCCACACGCATCATCCTCGTAAACATTGACTGATTGTTGAATCTGCACCATTGCTACCGAGAAAAAGGTGGTGTACAGGAGCATGAGTATAATCGGGATTGTGGTGAAAACTGAGAGTGGCAGGCTATCGAATACCTTTTCGGATATATAGAATTCCCAGCCCGCTATCATTAAGATGGGGGCGAAAAACATCAGGGTGACACCGAGCGCACTACCTTCTACGGGCCGGTTCGCTTGAGTGCAGCGAGCGACGATTTTTTTCATCAAGAAGTATATCGTCAACGCACCGAAAATTGTACAGAGCAGTGGGGTGAGTCTGAAGCCATGCTGGCCTCTAATAAGTAACCAGTGTCGATAGTACCAGTAGTAAAGGTACAGGCCCATCGATAAGGAGCCCATGATTATGAGTTTTGAAATGGAAATGACATAGAGTTGTGTTTTTTTAGGGGGCGAGGTGGTAAGCGATTCGGGGTGGTGCTTCTGGTCTGAGGTCATATGGGGTGGTCTCTCAGTTTGGCTATTCTATGAAGAAGTTTATGGCTATCCAGATGATGCCGATGATGTTCAGCAATGATGAAATAAGTATTTTTCTTTTTAGCTTTTTAGGGAATTGTAGATAGTCTTGCTCATCCATAAGCCCTCTGCGAATACTTGCGGCTGGTGATCCGATGGTGCCAGCGATTACAGAAATGACTAGTACTCTGGAGCCTATCTTTTTCTCTCCCCACATACCGGTCGCAAATGGAAGGCACGCACTCCGTTGGAGTGCCGATGTCATCTCTTTATATTGGCGAGAGCAGGCGATATGAACATCAGAAGCAAACCCAATAAAAATTAGGCATGCAGGTGTTGCTAGCAAGAATAGTCTTAGTTTTAAGTCAAGATGCTCAATCATCTGCAAAGACCTCGAAGACTAATTCGCCGAGTTTTTCGCCGTATTCCATGCCAACTATGCTTCCAGCCAAGGCTCCTGCACCAGTGATTACTATTCCGCATGCGAGAGTCCCAGATCCGAATCTCCAGCAAATCTTCGCAGAGACTCTGGCTGTTACTTTGCCAGCCGCCCAGCCGCCAGCTAAGCCGCCAGAGAAATTACTAGCCTCAGTAACTTTGACTTTTTCGCAGGCTCTGGAGTTTCCTTCTTTGCAGACTTCAGAGACTTTGATTGCCGAGCCTATGCCACCAATGGTTACGCCTATACGCCCTCCGGTTTTCAAATATCTGGCCATCTTGGCCAGTTTGTCCAAGTGCGTCGAATAACCAGGGATGTGTGTCGGTCCTCCCGCTTTGGTCCAGTGATGGACCAAACTTCTGGATGAGATTCCCAAGTCCCGCCGCAAACTTTCATAATTTCCGAGATTGAGCCGCTTGTTCAGAACGGTCGCGTTCAGGTTTGCACTTAATTGCTTAAATAGTTTCTGGCGCTCCGCAAAAAACTCAGGGTGCCTAAGATGCCCATGTTTGATGAATTGATCTTTATGCAGGTCTTCAATTTTTCGCAATATGTCGCTGAGCTCATCCAGCGACTTGCCAACCATCGCCTCACTCACCCCCATCGCCAGGCTCACATCACTGAGCAACCCGGCGATCTCGGCTTGATGGCGCATCATGAATTCGGCTTCCTCCGGCGTCAGTTCTGCCAACGCTTCCCGCGCCTGTTTCGCCGCACTCATCGCAATCAGTTCTTCACGCGTGCAGACCGGCCGCCGCAAGCCGTCGCCGATGACAAAGATTTCGCCTGCCTTGAATCCACGCTGATACGTCGGGTTCAGCCGTTCCAGAATCGAGCGGGGCAGGTTGGCCTGCGGTGCGCCGAGTTCTGCCAGGACTTCCTGATAAGACATACAGCGTGGAACGATGTAGAAGCCGGGTTCCATGCCTTGTGGAGTGGGCGATGGCTGAAGTACCTCAGGCTGGTATGTATCTCTTATCTGGTTACTCGTTTGAGCCTGTGGCGGTGACTCATAGACGGCCGCAGATGCCCTGCGCGGCGCCGGGCCTGTATGCGCAGGCGCAACCAGGCGATTGCTGCCCAATGGGCATCCGCATTGCACCAGCGCGCCGTCGACAGCCGTGGGTATGCCGTCCTGCGCCCAGCGGGACTCGCCTTCGATGAGGGTGCCTTCTTGGCCACAGCGCGGGCATGGGGTGGTCTTGTCGCCCTTTAGCAGCCAGTCTTTACCGTGTACACGGCCCCTGGCCTGGCCGGCAATGCAGATGGCGCCAGTGGTGGTTTCGTCACCATCCAGGCCCTGGCCTCGGCCGAAGATGTTCATGCGCATGCTCATGGCTCGTCTCTTTTTAAAAGTGGAAGCCAGGAACCTAGCAGCCTGTAGGCGGGTATTTTCAGGCAGGGGAGGGTTTAGGAAGGGTCCTACAATGGATAGGGATTTGGACTACAGCGCTTTCTGATGACAATGCGGGAATCGGGTCAGGGCTGACATGCGCCCCCCAACCACATGTTTAGTCATTAATGTCACTTTGACTGACCCGCGGGGAGTGCTTCACTGGGGCTCTCAAGCTACCCGGATCCAGGAGCCCCCGATGAACCTGCACCAGTACGCTGAAACCCACGAAGTCACCAACCAGCCACCGCCCCTCGACGGTGCCAACCTGTACCGTCTCGACCTTCCTCTACAGGAATGGTCGCGGCGCTTCGGTGCGGGTTGGGCCGAATCGCGGATCGATGCCTACGGTGCCCTGGCCGGCGGCCCGCTGATGCAGGCGGGCTTCCTGGCCAATGCGCACAAGCCGGAGTTCAGCAGCCACGACCGCTACGGCCATCGCATCGACCTGGTCGAGTTCCACCCCGCCTACCACGAACTGATGCGCACCGCCGTCGAGCACGGCCTGCCTTCGCTGCCATGGGCCGAACCCCGCCCAGGTGCCCATGTGGCGCGAGCTTCGATGACCTACCTGCACAGCCAGGCTGAGGCCGGTACCGGCTGCCCGCTGACCATGACCTTCGCCGCCGTGCCAGCGCTGCGGCTGCAACCCGAACTGGCCGAATACTGGCTGCCGAAAATCCTCGCCTGCGAGTACGACCCGCGCAACGTCGGCGACCGGCACAAGGCCGGGGTCACCTTGGGCATGGCCATGACCGAGAAGCAGGGCGGCACCGATGTACGCGCCAATACCACGCGGGCCTATCCGGTCGGCGCACCTGGCCCAGGCCAGCCGTATGAGCTGGTCGGGCACAAGTGGTTCTGCTCGGCGCCGATGTGTGATGCCTTCCTTACCCTGGCGCAGACCGAAAAGGGCCTGAGCTGCTTCTTGCTGCCGCGCCATCGGCCGGACGACAACCGCAACCAGTTCTATATCCAGCGCCTGAAGAACAAGCTGGGCAACAGTTCCAACGCCTCCAGCGAGGTGGAGTTCCGCGGTGCCCTGGCGTGGATGGTCGGGGAAGAAGGGCGGGGCGTGCCGACCATCATCGAAATGGTGGCCATGACCCGCTTCGACTGCATGGTCGGCTCCAGCGCCCTGATGCGCCAGGCGCTGACCCAGGCGACCCACCATTGCGCGCACCGCAAGGTCGGCGGGCGGCTGCTGAGCGAGCAGCCGTTGATGCAGAACGTGCTGGCCGACCTGGCGTTGGAAAGCGAGGCCGCGCTGGCCCTGAGCCTGCGCATGGGGCAGGCGCTGGAGCAGCTGGAAGACCCGCAGCAGGCGCATTTCGCCCGGCTGGTCACGGCGGTGGGCAAGTACTGGATCTGCAAGCGCGCGCCGGCGATGATCAACGAGGCCGCCGAGTGCCTGGGCGGGGCGGGTTATGTGGAAGACAGCATCCTGCCACGGCTGTACCGCGAAGCGCCGGTCAACTCGACCTGGGAAGGTTCGGGCAATGTGCAATGCCTGGACGTGCTGCGGGCCTTGTCCAAGGAGCCGGGCGTGCTCGATGCGCTGTTCGCCGAGCTGGGCGATGGGCACGGGGACCCGCGCCTGGCGGCGCACATCGGTAACCTCAAGGGGGCGTTTGCCGACACTGGCGACATGCAGTACCGCGCGCGGCAGCTGACCGAGGATATTGCCCTGGCGCTGCAGGCCAAGCTGTTGCTTGAGGCGGGCAATGCGGTGGTGAGTGATGCGTTTATCGACAGCCGCTTGACGGGGGGCGGGCGCGTGTATGGGGCGTTGCCGCGGGGTGTGGATGTGGAGGCATTGGTGGCCAGAGCGACGCCAGCACAAGACCTGTAGGAGCGGCCTTGTGTCGCGATAGGGCTGCGAAGCAGCCCCAGGGGATCAGCGCAGATGCACAAATTGCCGGGGCTGCTTTGCAGCCCTATCGCGACACAAGGCCGCTCCTACAGGGACCAGCGCTGGCCTGCTGATTAACACCGATCAATGGGGATGTATTTAGCCAAGAAGGCAGGCAAGATGGTTCACATGCATGTCCAGACAGGAAGCACAGTGTGAGCCAAGCTTTTGTAGTCGTTGATACCCCCGAACAGGCCGTCGACCGTCTGGCGGCCCTGCATGACCAGGCCACCGGGGCCCTTAGCCAGGCCCTCAAGCGTTACCTGAAGGACCGTACCGAGCCGGGCGTCGAAGAGCGCGACCTGTTCCGCTACCCGGCGCTGCGCCTGACCTATTACAGCCACGGTGAAGTCGCCGCCACCACGCGGGCTTACGCCAAGGTTCAGGTGGCCGGTACCTACAGTGTCACCATCACCCAGCCGGCTGCTTTCCGTGGCTACCTGCTGGAGCAACTGCGCCCGCTGATGCACGACTACACCGTCACGGTAGAGGTCGGCGTCAGCGAACAGAACATCCCTTACCCCTACGTGGTCGACCAGGGCGACGAACTGGCCGGCAGCGGCATCACCGCCGCGCAGCTGGCGCGGGTGTTCCCCAGTACCGACCTGTCGGCTGCCACCGACAACATCGCCGACGGCCTGTATGACTGGGGCAGTGCCGAAACCCTGCCGCTGGCGCTGTTCGATGCCGCGCGTGTCGACTTCTCGCTGCGCCGCCTGGTGCACTACACCGGTAGCGACTGGCGCCATGTGCAGCCGTGGATCCTGCTGACCAACTATCACCGCTATGTCGACCAGTTCATCAGCCACGGCCTCGACCAGTTGCGTGACGACCCGCGCTTCGTGCGCATGGTGCTGCCGGGCAACGTGGTGATCGAAAAGGGCATGGACCACGGTGAAACCCAGGCCCTGGTGGCCAGCGTGGTCTGGCACCGCTACCAGATGCCGGCGTATCACCTGATCGCCGCTGATGGCGACGGCGTCACGCTGGTCAACATCGGCGTCGGCCCGTCCAATGCCAAGAACATCACCGACCACCTGGCCGTGCTGCGCCCGCACTGCTGGCTGATGATCGGCCACTGCGGCGGCCTGCGGCAGTCGCAGACCATCGGCGATTATGTGCTGGCACACGCCTACATGCGCCGTGACGGCATTCTCGACCGGGTGGTGCCGCCGAACATCCCGATTCCGGCCCTGGCCGAAGTGCAGCTGGCCTTGCAGGAAGCCGCCGCGCAGGTCACCGGCGAGCGTGGCGAACAGCTGAAGAAGCGCCTGCGCACCGGCACCGTGCTGACCTACGACGACCGCAACTGGGAGCTGCGCTGGGCCCAGGAGCGGCCGCTGATCAACCTGTCGCGTGCCGTGGCGGTGGACATGGAAAGCGGTACCATTGCCGCCCAGGGTTACCGCTTGCGCGTGCCGTACGGCACCTTGCTGTGTGTGTCCGACAAACCGCTGCACAGCGAGATCAAGCTGCCGGGTTCGGCCAACGCCTTCTATAACCGGGCGGTCAGCCAGCATCTGAAGATCGGCATTGCCGCCCTCGACCTGCTGCGCACCGAGCTCAACTCGCTGCACTCGCGTAAACTGCGCAGTTTCGATGAGCCGCCGTTCCGCTGAGGATCCATGTCACTGCCACCCCGTTCCAAGCCGCGCCGCCCCCAGGCGCGGCCTGCCACCGGCCCGCGTCGCCAGCCGAAGGCGCCACCGGCCGAGCCGCGCCTGATCCTGTTCAACAAACCGTTCGACGTGCTGACCCAGTTCAGCGACGGCGACGGGCGCGCGACGCTCAAGGACTACATCGACATCCCCGGCGTGTACCCGGCCGGGCGGCTGGACCGCGACAGTGAAGGCCTGTTGCTGCTGACCAACGATGGCGGCCTGCAGGCGCGCATTGCCGACCCCAAGCACAAGCTGGCCAAGACTTACTGGGTTCAGGTGGAGGGGGAGCCGAGCGAGGAGCAGTTGCAGCGCTTGCGCGATGGCGTGGAACTGAACGATGGGCCGACCTTGCCGGCCGAGGCGCGGCGCCTGGACGAGCCCGAGCTGTGGCCGCGCAACCCGCCGGTGCGTTTTCGCAAGAGCGTGCCGACCAGCTGGCTGGAGCTGGTTATTCGCGAAGGGCGTAACCGCCAGGTGCGGCGGATGACGGCGGCGGTGGGGTTGCCGACCTTGCGCCTGGTGCGGGTGCGGATTGGCGACTGGGCGCTGGATGGGTTGGAACAGGGCTGCTGGCGCGAAGTTCCGGCGAAGTTGCAGCGCTAGCGGGGGCCGCTTTGCGGCCCATCGCGACACAAGTCCGCTCCTACAGGTGCAGCGCAAACTCAGGCATTGTGCGATCCCTGTAGGAGCGGCCTTGTGTCGCGAAAGGAGCGCAAAGCGCTCCCGGCTTTCTTGAGGCTTACACCCCTTCGAGAAACCCCACCACCACGCTCTTGATGATAAAGGCCAGCACCCCCAGCCCCAGCACGAAGAACAGGATCAGCGTCCCGAACCGCCCGGCCTTGGACTTTTTCGCCAGGTCCCAGACGATGAAACCCATGAAACCGATCAACACGGTGACCAGGATGATCATCATCCACTCTTCGAATACGGCGGGATCCATCGGTTTTCTCCAGGCGGGTTGAGCGGCCGATTATACGCTTGCTGGCGCAGGCAATTAACGCAGGTGGGTCAAGGGCAGCTCGGTGCTGGCCAGCACCTGGTTCAGCACAAAGCTCGAACGCACGCTGGTGACGCCTTCAATGCGGGTCAGGCTGCCTAGCAGCAGTTTCTGGTAGTGGTCCATGTCGGGCACCACCACCTTCAGCTGGTAGTCGGCATCCATGCCGGTGACCAGGCTGCATTCGAGCACCTGTGGCAGGTTGCGGATGGCCGCCTCGAAGGTTTCGAAACGCTCCGGGGTGTGGCGGTCCATACCGATCAGCACATAGGCAGTCAGGCTCAGGCCCAGCTTCTTGCGGTCGAGCAGGGCCACCTGGCGCGAGATGTAGCCATCGTCCTCCAGTTGCTTGACCCGACGCGAGCATGGCGAAGGCGACAGGCCGATGCGTTCGGCCAGTTCCTGGTTGGAAATGCGCGCATCGCGCTGCAATTCGGCGAGGATGCTCAGGTCGTAGCGGTCAAGTTTGCTCATGGTTTATGCCTTTTCTGTTCGGATTGCGGTGAATTATCAATCCAGGGTGAAAAATTGCGCAAGTGCTATTTATCCGAGCAATCTTCGCAATCATCTGCCGCAACCTGTCCGGTATCTTTATCCACAGAATCACTGCCCGGACATCAGTCCACGGCGACGCGCCCTAGGCGGGCGGTCGCGGCCAGCCATCCAACAGGATCTGCAGGCCCCCGGGCTACACACCTTCCAGAAGACGGTGTGAGGTGAGCCGGCGCCACAAGTGCCGAGCACGGACGACAATTCCTGAAGGGAGGCCCAGCGGCCTCCCTTTTTTCATGTCCGGAAATTTAATTGGCCTGCGTGACAGGCGCGGTAGACTGGCTGTGGTTGCCGTATTTTCTACCGAGAGGAACAGCATGAAGTCGCGCATCTGGCAGTTGGCAGGTGTTGGTGTGTTGGGGTTGAGCATCAGCCTCGGGGCCATGGCCGAAGGGCCGGGCGAGGGGGCGCCGGGCCGCTCGCTCAATTCGCGTGACGAAGTGCAGCAGACCCAGCCGCCACGCCAGGGCTATTACCAGGACATTCCCCGCCGCCATGGCGATAACCGCCATTGGGAAGCCGGTGGCCCGGGGCAACGGCCTGGCGGTGACTGGCAGGGGCGCCCGGATGGTCATGGCAATGGCTGGGGGCCGGGGCCGCAGTATCGCCCGGGGCACACCATCGATCATTTCCCGGACCGCTACTGGAAAGTGCCCTACCGTGGCGATGACTACTTCTACTCCGGTGGTTACTGGTATCGCCCCCATGGTGGCCGTTATGTCGTGGTGACCCCGCCCCGTGGCGTGCGGGTCGATTACCTGCCGCCCTATGCGCGGGAAGTCTGGCTGGGCGGGGCGCTGTTCTTCCTGGTGGCAGATACCTATTACCAGTACCTGGCCGACAGCCGCGAGTACGTGGTGGTCAACCCGCCGGTTGCGGCGCCGGCACCTGTAGGCGGTGGGTATGACGTGGTGGCCTACCCGATGTATGGGCAAGGGCAGGAGCAGCAGGACCAGGACCGTTACCAGTGCCACCGTTGGGCGGTGAGCCAGTCAGGGTTCGACCCGGCGACGGCGACTTATGCACCGCCGGCCAATGTGGCGGACAACTACCGGCGGGCGCTGGGCGCTTGTTTCAGCGGCCGAGGCTACAGCATCAACTGAAGCGGGACACGTCCCGGCAATGGACCTGTGTGCCTCACGTATTGATTGAAGCCGGCGCAGAGCCCTGTGGGAGCGGGTTTACCCGCGAAGAATGCGACGCGGTGCATGGCACCGGCTGTGCCGGTGTTCGCGGGTAAACCCGCTCCCACAGTTACGCTCACTGATTCACACCGGATCCGCATGCACCATCACATCCGCCTGTGGATAACGCTGGCGGATCACCCTCGAGGCCTCCACGCACAAGGCATGCGCTTCATTTAGCGGCAATTGCCCCGGCATCTCCAGATGCAACTGCACGAACCACTGGTTGCCCGACACCCGCGTACGCAGGTCGTGCACGCCTTTGACCCCGGGAATGGCCAGCACCAGCGCTGCCATGTCCTCGCCAACATCGCCGGGCAGTTCCTGGTCCATCAGGATGGCCGTACTCTCCCGGGCGATCTGCAGCGCGCTCCAGAGGATATAGACAGCGATGCCCAGGCCGAACAGCGCATCCAGCTGCGGCCAGCCAAAGCGTGCCAGCAGCAGGGCCAGCAGGATGCTGCCGTTGAGCAGCAGGTCCGAGCGGTAGTGCAGGGAGTCGGCCCGTACCGCCGTGGAGCCGGTCAGGCGGATGACCTTGTGTTGCAGTGCCAGCAGGGCAAGGGTCAGCACCAGCGACAGCAGCATTACCCCGATACCGACGGCGGTATCGCCCAAGGGTTGCGGGGTGTGCAGGCGTTCAACCGCCTGCACACCGATCAGCACCGCACTGACCCCGATGAACAGCGCCTGCGCCATACCGGCCAGGGCCTCGGCCTTGCCATGGCCGAAACGATGATCGTTGTCGGCCGGGCGCAGGGCGTAGTGCACGGCGAGCAGGTTGAGGAACGAGGCAACGGCATCCAGTGCCGAGTCGGTCAGCCCGGCCAGCAGGCTGACCGAGCCGCTCAGCCACCAGGCCAACGCCTTGCTCAGGACCAGGATGCTGGCCACCGCCAGCGATGCGCGAGTGGCCAGGCGTAGCAGGCGCTGGTGTTCAGCCGGGGTGGTCATCATCCGTGGGTAGTGTCCTTGTGCTTCAGGCTGCAGGCACCAGACCCAGGCTGGCCAACTGCTCGATGCTGCCGCGATGCTGGATCAGCCGTGGGTCGTTCAGCGGCAGGCGCTGGCCCAGTTCGCTTTCCAGAATGGCCTGCAGCTTCAGGTTGTCGACCTTGCCATCGGGGCTCACGGCTTCGCGCAGTTTGACCGGGTCGACCTGGGCGGATCGCCCGCCTGAGTAATAGATGGCCCCCGTGGCGAAGTCGATACCGAAGGCGATCAGCCCCGGGATCACATAGAACAGGATGCCGATGGCATCCATTGCGGCAACCACTGGGTCGATCTTGCCGCCGATCTGGCCACGACGTTCCGGGTACAGAATGGTGCCGCAGGCCGTCAGTTGGGTCAGCAAGGTGACGATGAGGGCGCCACCGATGACGCGGGATGGGATGCGCATGTAAAAACTCCGAAAAGGTATTCAGCAGGGCAAGCGAAACGCCTGCACCTGAAGCTAAGACCATGATAGGGCAGCTTGGGTTCGCCGTTATACTCGCCAGACTGTTCGAGGACCACCATGATTTCATTACCGATCGATGCTGTCTTGCCCGCCCTGCGCCAGGCCCTGGAAAACCGTGACGAAGCGGTGCTTGAGGCGCCTCCTGGCGCCGGCAAGACCACCCGCGTACCGCTGGCGCTGCTCAACGAGCCGTGGCTGGCTGGGCAGAGCATTCTCATGCTCGAGCCCCGGCGCCTGGCAGCGCGGGCTGCGGCCGAGCGCCTGGCCAGCGAGCTGGGCGAAAAGGTCGGCGAAACCGTGGGCTATCGCATCCGCCTGGACAGCAAGGTCGGGCCGAACACCCGCATTGAGGTAATAACCGAAGGCATCCTCACCCGCCGCCTGCAGGCCGACCCGGCGCTGGAGGGTGTGGGGCTGGTGATCTTCGACGAATTTCACGAGCGCAGCCTTGATGCCGACCTGGCCCTGGCATTGAGCCTGAATGGCCGGGAGTTGCTGCGGGACGACCCGCCACTGAAGGTTTTGCTGATGTCCGCGACCCTGGAAGGCGAGCGCCTTTCGCGGCTGCTGGATGATGCTCCGGTGGTCAGCAGCGAAGGCCGCGTGCACCCCGTCGACATCCGTTGGGGGCGGCCTTTCCAGCCGGGTGAGTTCATCGAGCCACGGGTAGTGGACAGCGTGTTGCAGGCACTGGCCGACCAGGCCGGCAGTGTGCTGGTATTCCTGCCAGGTCAAGCCGAGATCCGCCGGGTGCACCAGAGCCTGCAGGAAGCGCTGGGCGAGCGCCCCGAGGTCCTGCTTTGCCCGTTGCATGGCGAGCTCGATCTCGACGCCCAGCGTGCGGCCATCGACCCGGCGCCCAAGGGCCTGCGCAAGGTAGTGCTGGCCACCAACATCGCCGAGACCAGCCTGACCATCGACGGTGTGCGCGTGGTGATCGACGCAGGCCTGGCCCGGGTACCGCGTTTCGACCCCGGCAGCGGCATGACTCGTCTGGACACCCAACGCATCTCTCGCGCCAGTGCCACTCAGCGCGCTGGCCGTGCCGGCCGCTTGGAGCCCGGCGTGTGCTATCGCCTGTGGTCCGAGGCCCAGCATGACCAGCTGGCCGCCCACGGCAGCGCCGAGATCATGCAGGCCGACCTGGCTGGCCTGGCCCTGCAACTGGCGCGCTGGGGTGTTACACCCGAGCAGTTGCGCTGGCTCGACCAGCCCCCCACGGCCGCCTTCGCCCAGGCCCAGGACCTGCTGGCGCGGCTCAACGCCTTCAAGCCCGGCAGCCGTGACAACCTCAGCGAACACGGCCAGGCCATGGCCGAGTTGCCGGCGCATCCGCGTATCGCGCATCTGCTGTTGCGCGGCCAGGACCTGGGCCTGGCACAGATGGCCTGTGATGTGGCTGCGCTGCTGGGCGAGCGGGATATCCAGCGCGGCGGTGGTGCCGATTTGCACAGCCGGCTGGCGCTGGTCAGTGGCGAAAGCAAAGCTGCTCGTGGCAGCCACGGCGGTGTGCAGCGTGCGCGCCAACTGGCTCGCCAGTACCGTGGCCTGCTGCGTGGCAAACCAGGCGCGCCGGTTGCGGCCCCCGATCACCCGCGCTGGCTGGGCGCGCTGCTGGCGCTGGCCTACCCCGACCGCGTCGCCCAGCAGCGCCGCGAGGGTGGTGCGGAATATCGGCTGGCCAACGGCCGGGCGGCGCTGTTTGCTGATGTCGATGCCCTGATGAAGTGCCCGTGGCTGGTGATCGCCGACCTGGGCAGCCGCCAGGGGCAGCGCGAAGAACGCATCTATCTGGCTGCCGAGTTCGAGCCGGCGCTGCTCGAGGGCGTGCTGGCCGAGCAGGTCGAGCGCGTCGATATCCTCGACTGGGACGAACGCGAGCAGGTGCTGCGTGCCGAGCGCCAGGTCAAGGTCGGCGAGCTGGTGCTCAGCCGCGAACCGCTGCCCGGCCTGGATGACGAAGCGCGGGCTCGCGCACTGCTTGGGCTGGTCCGGCGCAAAGGCTTGAACCTGCTGACCTGGACTCCCGAGCTGCGACAATGGCAGGCGCGCGTGGCCTTGCTGCGTCAACTGGACCTGGCCAAAGACGGCCACAGCGAATGGCCCGACCTGGCTGATGAGGCCTTGCTCGCCGGCCTGGAAGACTGGTTGCAGCCCTATCTGGGCAAGGTGTCGCGCCTCAGCCATTTCGCCGCACTGGATTTGCCGTCGATGCTGCGCAACCTGTTGCCATGGCCGCTGCCGCAGCGTCTGGAGGAGCAGGCCCCCGCGCACCTGGCGGTACCGTCCGGCTCGAACATCCGCCTGGACTACAGCGAAAACCCGCCGATCCTCGCGGTGCGCCTGCAAGAGCTGTTCGGCCTGGCCGATACCCCACGCATCGCGAATGGCCGCCAGCAGGTCAAGCTGCACCTGCTGTCACCGGCACGCCGCCCGGTACAGGTGACCCAGGACCTGGCCAACTTCTGGCGTACGACCTATGCCGAGGTGAAGAAAGATCTGAAGGGGCGATATCCGAAACTATCACGCAACGTTGCCTGATTGACGGTTTCTTGTAACGTTCGATGATTGACAAAATCCTTGAGCTGAAATCGCGAAACGTTTAGGATTGACGGCTTTTTCTGGTTGGGTCTCTGCCGTGGCTGCTTTCGTAAACCCTGAACATTCAACGCGTTTGATTGTTATCCCTCAGGTCAGTGAGGCTTTTGGAAGCCTTTATTTCGGATTAGAGCCGGACGGATCGACGCCTGTTGAAATAGTCGGCGTGGACGGAGTAATTCCCGGATTCCAAGTGAGAGAGTCTATTGGAGATGCAGTAACCCGTAGCATTTTTAATATGCCCTTTTTGTTTCATAAGAATGGTGAGCCTTGGAAAGAGGCTAATTCGTTTTTGATTCATTTAGTAAGGGATAAGCACGCTCACAACAGACCAACTGACGATGCTAAGCGCAAGGCTAGTCGGCTTTTAGATTACTTGATGTTTACTGAAGAGAATAACATCAATTGGCTCGACTTCTCTGGGAAGAGGATAACTTTGCGACCAACCTATCGGTATCATGCTCATCTTATGAAGATGGAAGGGCGTGGGGCTGCGGTTTGCAATCAATACACTGGGGTCGTGTACCAGTTTTATAAGTTTGTATCGCAGTATTGGCACTCTATCGACATTGATCGTGTTGATACTGTCAAGCAAATTAATATTTTCATTGAAAATGCTTATGGCTTCACGCGACAGGTAACCGTTGAGCAGAGAAGCCAAACACAGCGTTACAACAAGAGTAAAATAATTCCCAAGGGCTTTGTTGATGACGAAGGTGAATGCCTTCGCCCGTTAACTAATACTGAGTTAGTTAGCGTTATTGAGGCGGTCAACTCAGACAGCTGGAGCGCCCAAGAACGGCTGATAATCCTGTTTGCTCTTATGACAGGCGCTCGAAAGCAGACTGTTTTGACGCTGAGGGTAAAGCATGTAGAAGCACTGGTTCAGGGGGAGCTTGAGCCAGAGGGTACGTACATTCTGAAGGCGGGGCCAGGTACGGGAATTGATACCAAGAACAATAAGCCCCAGACGCTTCACGTGCCCAAGTCGCTCGCTGAGGATTTGGTCACGTTCGTGCGGAGCGCTTATTCGAAGAATCGGCGTCAACGCTTTCTTCAGGGGTATGAAACTTCGTATCCTGCCTTGCATATGATACCAGCAGGGGAGGAATACGTATTTCTGTCGGAGCAAGCTAACTGCTACTACATGGCTGGGTCTGATCCCAGATATAGTTTCGTTAACACCCGTCCCCAGGGGGCTGTAGCTGAGACCCTTAAGAAAAAGCTGATGAGATCTGTGCCTGCAGATTTCCCTAAGGATTTCACCTTTCACTGGCTTCGAGCTACTTTTGCTTATCAGCTGTATCAGCTCTTGATTCCAAGCTTGGAAAGCCGTCGCTTGCTGCCTGGTGATGAGATTTCAATTATTCAGGAGCGACTTCACCATGAGCGGCGGGAAACAACTGAAAACTACCTCAAGCTCTTTAAAATGATTCCTGAGAAGATGAGGGCTCAAGAAGATTACGAAGACTCACTTTTCAAGATGTCTTCTTATCGGGATCTGGTTGTGGTAGAGCGCCATGGCAACTGAGCTGATCGTTCGCGGAACTTATCCCTCTACCTTGTCGTCAATTGCCCAGGCAGACAATATTGTCCATCCTGAGCTTATTACGCTCGAGCTAGATCATAGGCGTTCTCCTTTAGATGTAGGGGTGCTTGCTTACTCTGTTCGCGAGAAATCCAAAAGCGGATATCTTGTAGATGTTAATTCGGTTATGCCTAGTCGGCGCAAGGCTCTTGTCGCTTTGTGGGATTTCTACTTCTTGCAAGGTTCCAGCCATAAGACAATCGAGACGGAATTTAAGTCGCTTGAGTCCGGGTTGGTCTGGTGCGAATCGAATGGCATTCCCGATGTGCTTTGCAGTCCTGAGTCTGCGCGGCGGGGTTACGTTGGATACTCTAACCATATTTTTGAGGCTATTCTCGGCCCGAATAAAATGTCTCCGCACACAGGCCAACTCTACCAGCGGGCTCTGAGGCGGGCCATTGAACTACAGTTTCCACTAGAGGCAGAATACATTCTTACGGCTGTGCCACCCGTAACGGCTAGCCAAGACGGTCTGGATGCTCCAGATGAGCGTGCTGTCCAGAAGTATGTCGACATTTGTCTCGTCATCGCATTTACCTTCTCGAGGTTCTTGATCGAGGGAGCGCCATACCCGCTGAAGTTTGTTACCACTCACTACCATACGCATATATTTCCTGGTAATGGAAAGTATATCACCCCGCTTACTGAGGGTGGTCACGAATTTTCGGCTTACGACTATAAAGAGGGTAGAGTAAAGCGTGTTGAGGAACTGAGTCTGGAACGTCCCGATTGGAGACTGAAGGATGTTAAAGAAGCTGTTGCAGACGCTATCCGGGCCGTAAATGAGGCCAATTCGGATGACTATCATCTCTTCAGGATGAGGCTGGCATCTGTTGCAATGAGAGCATTTGCATGCCTATTAAATGCGGTGATAGGTGCAAACTCAGGCGAAGTGGTACAGTTTCTATACGAAGATGCTGCAGAGTTGGTCAAATCGCCCTTTAAAAAAGATTTGACAGCTATCAAACTCAGGGCTAAAGGGTTGGAAGTTGGCTACTCCATCGGTCGTGGCCCTGGTATGGAGATCTTGCGTGAGTACCTGAAGTTTCGTGAGTGGGTATTAAAAGGGCGTGAGTCGGAATACCTTTTCTTTCAAGCAATTGATGTGGATATTGATTCTGACAGTCCAAAGCCCTTGGAAGCGATATTTTCATCTAAATTTTATAAGATTCTCAATGGAGTGTTTTTGCCTAGAGGTTCGGGCAACATACCACCAAGGTTAATGCGTAAGCATAAGAGTGTTACGCTCCATTATCTGCGCCATTCGCCTCTTCTGGTAAGTGCGGTAATGAACCACACGGAGCGAACGAACCTTGCATCCTACGTTGGCACCCCGCTTTCAAATCAAAAGGAAGAGCTTAAGAAATATTGGGCTGCGATCAGGAAAGCTGCTGAACGTATAAAGGAATCGCATAATGTTCCTGGCGTGTCTATCTCTGTCGGGCACTGCGAATCCCTTGATAATCCACAAAGCGATATTCCAGTGGTATCCATAGAGCCGGATTGTAAAACGCAATATGGTTGTTTGTTTTGCATTCATTATCTTGTTCACGCGGACGAGGCAGATATCCATAAGCTGTTAAGTTTTCTTTATGTTATCGAGGGGGTTAGATCTAATGCTCCTAACTTCGAGTTTTCAGAAAAGATATTCAAGGAAGTCGTTGTTCGCATTAATTTTATTTTAAATGCTATATCTGATCGCTCTATGGAATCTGCGAATTTGGTCGTCATGGTCAGGAAGAAAGTGTTTGACTTAGGCATTCTAACCGTTTTTTGGGAACGGCGACTTCAGCGTTATGAAAAAATGGGTATATATTTTTAATGGCTAGCATGCTCCATTTCAATGATGGCCAGTCAGAGTTTCTTGAGACTGCATCCGAAATACCGGTTGATTCGAAGTGGAGGCCTTCTCCCGACTTTGTCATCTGTCGGGACGCACAAGGTACGCTCAGTGTCATTTATGGGGGCGATATATGGGACTTAAACCCGCTTCGTCTTAAGGCAACTAAGATTGGTATTATTTCGTTCAATAGCATTTTTGATAAGCTTGACGCTGAGCGTGCTGGTCTTGTTGAAGAGGTAAGGTATCTCCTTTTTTGCCTGCTTTTTTATGTGCGTGCAGGTAAGCTTGGCAGGCTCAGTGCTGAAACTTTAGTTAAATATTTTTCTGTTTTGCGTATGGCTGCACGGTATTGCTATGCCCAGAAGGCCAATCCATTGATTGGCAGCATTAGTCTCCAACAATTATTTACTAATCCTGCGTACCTTGATGGGTATAGCGACTGGATTATTAAAAGTGATTTTGGCGAAACATTCCGGAAGGGCACGCGAGCCATGTTGGGTCATATCGTTGCCATCGGTGAACATCGTCTGGGCTACAAATTGCATGGTGTTTTTCATCTCAGATTCGGCGTCGACGATAAGAAGTCAAATCAGACCCCTGTGATTCCTGCGCGGATCTATCTCGGCCTAATAAACTCTTCAAATGATTGGCTCAACTTGCTTTACGATAATCGACACGCACTCGAGACGTTTCTGAGCTCTTTTGAAAATTCTCGCTATGGCCGTGGCCGTCAGATACAGGGATCTCTTAAATCTGGGATTTCTTCGTATGAGCCTGACTTCAAGCAAGCTGTAATTTCTCATGGCTTATCATCCGTATTTACAGATGATTTAAGCTGTCGCGGTCGTAATAATTTGTCCGGGGCGATAATAAAGATTCAGTGGATTCTTAAAACGATTATTCATCTTTATACTGGCATGCGAGACCAGGAGGTTATGCGGTTGCCTTATCACTGTATCAGCGATGAGGAGGTAAGCGCAGCCACAGTCGATGAGGAAGGTGTCATACGAGATAAATCGATGATTGTCCGAGTGATTTCAACTACTACCAAATTTACTGGGTATCATAAGGAAGTCGCCTGGCTCGCTACTGATGAGGTTGTGCGTGCGGTAGAAGTCGCTCAAAGCATCTGTCGCGGATTGTCGATATTGTTCCGAGTATCGTATGATGCTGTACCTCTGTTTCTGACACCTGCAATTATTAATCGCCCTAAAACCAAAGTGGGTGTTTCTGGGCTAGATACTAATCATAAGCCTGCTCGCCTTAAGCATTTTGACTTCATCAGGGATGCAGATTTCTTAGAGCTGCAAACTAGCGATCCGAAGCGTGACTTTTCTCTTGAGCCGGAGTTTCGGGTTGGCTCGCCTTGGTCTTTCAAAACTCATCAGTTCCGTCGCTCTCTAGCTTATTATGGACGCAATAGTGGGTTCATTTCTTTACCTACGCTTCGGAAGCAGTTCAAGCACCTGACCACTCAAATGAGTCGCTATTACGGCAATAACTTTGAAAGGCTTAAAACCATTTTTGGTTATTATGATCCAGAGGCCGATGATTTCATTCTTCCCAAAAACCATGTCCTGTTTGAGTACCAGGCTGGTGTTCCCATGAGCATCGCTTACGATCTTTTGGATCATGCGTTCGGCAGCGATAGCCCGATTTTTGGTGGGACAGGAACCTATATCTCAAACCAGCGCAAAAAATTGGATCAGGGCGACATCCATATTGTCGATGTCAGGAAGGAGACCGAAAAGCTGGCTGCGGAAGGCAAGATTTCCTATAAATCAACTATTTTGGGTGCCTGTACCTACTCAGGTAACTGTGAATTCTATCTCCTGGGCGATGCTGGCCCCTGCACGAATTGCGACGAGTCCATCATCGAAAAGGACAAGCTTGAGGCCGCTATTGCTGATGATGAGGCAGATCTTGCTTTGTATGAGCCGGGTACTGGTGAATATCAGGTGGTCAAAACTGAGCTCGACAGACTGAAAAAATTTCACCAAAAGTTTATCGCGGTAGTGGAGGTTTGACCGATGACAGTCAAAGGGATAGATAAATGTAGAGAGGCTTTTGAAAGGCTGAAGGCGGGTGAACCCCATGTGGCAGCACATGTGGGTCTGGATCCAACCAAAATTACGGCTGGAGTTGTCAGTGTCGAGGCTGGCTTTGACCGTGGATATCTGAAGAAAGACCGCCCGAGTCATCGCGCTTTACTCGCTGATATAGAAGCTTATCGCAAAAGCTACGGCACCGAGAGCTCCTCAAAAGCGTTGCAGGTCAAACGAGCGAATGACAAGGCGGCCAAAGCACTGTCCGATCTTGAAATCGCCCGTGGCCAGCTTTACCACGTGATGGCCCAGAACGTTCAACTGGTAGAGCGCGTGCGAGAATTACAATTCCAGTTGGATACCCGCAGCAACGTCACTCAGTTGAAACCTGGAGCTAAGAAACACCCTATCTGAGCAGGCTACCAAGCCCATTACGAGGATGGCTAAAAGGGCGTACAGGAACCTCTGTATACTGCACGCTTCGTTGTTGGAGTAGACATGAGTTCGTTACCAATCGATGCCGCTTTGCCAGACCTACGAGAGGCTCTAGCCAACCGCAACGAAGTGATCCTTGAAGCACCACCCGGTGCGGGCAAGACCACTCGGGTGCCCCTGGCGCTGCTGAACGAACCTTGGCTTGGTGACCAGAAGATCCTGATGCTCGAACCTCGCCGGCTGGCTGCTCGGGCGGCGGCTGAGCGTTTGGCGAGTGAGCTAGGTGAGAAGGTTGGTGAGACTGTCGGCTACCGCATTCGTCTTGAAAGCAAGGTAGGCCCGCGAACCCAGATCGAGGTGGTCACGGAAGGTATCCTGGCGCGCCGGCTCCAAGATGATCCCGCGCTCGACGGTGTGGGTGTGGTCATCTTCGACGAGTACCATCTTCGAAATCTTGACTCTGACCTTGCGCTGGCTCTGTGCCTTAGTGCTCGTGAACTGTTGCGTGATGAGCCCCCGCTGAAGCTGCTCCTGATGTCCGCAACACTGGAGGGTACTCGCCTTTCAAAGGTGCTGAATGATGCGCCTGTGGTCACCAGTGAAGGGCGGATGTATCCGGTCTCGACGGTTTGGGGTAGCCCCTATCAGCCGGGCGAGCGAATCGATGCGCGAGTCACAGACACCTGCCTGGCCGCCATCAATGAACAGTCGGGAAGCGTTCTGGTTTTCCTTCCTGGGCAGGCAGAAATTCGGCGGGTGGCGGAAGACCTCAAGGAGCAACTGAGCAGCCGTCCAGAGGTGATCGTATGCCCGCTGTACGGTGACCTCGACCTTAACGCCCAGCGTGCCGCGATAGACCCAGCACCCAAGGGCTCCCGGAAGATCGTACTGGCCACGAATATCGCTGAGACCAGCTTGACCATCGAAGGCGTCAGGGTGGTGTTGGACAGTGGTCTCGAGCGAGTGCCGAAGTTCGATCCTCGCAGTGGCATGACCCGACTTGACACGCAGCGTATCTCGAAGGCCAGTGCTACGCAGCGAGCGGGGCGGGCAGGGCGCTTGGAGCCAGGCGTCTGCTATCGCCTATGGTCGGAATCACAGCACGAGCAAATGGCCGGCTACAGCACCCCAGAGATCCTGCAGGCGGATCTCGCAGCCCTGGCACTCCAGCTGGCCCGGTGGGGAATGGAGCCAGAAGAGATGACCTGGCTCGACAAACCTCCATCAGCTCCTTTCGGCCAAGCCAGAGACCTGTTGAAGCGCCTGGGCGCACTCGACGATGCAGGACAGCTCACACCGCACGGATCAGGCATGAGCGAGCACCCAGCGCATCCACGGATCGCTCACATGCTCATCAAAGGCAATGCGATGGGCCTAGATGACCTGGCGTGCAACATCGCGGCGCTGCTCGGAGAGAAAGACATCCTACGTGGAGCCGGTGCTGACCTTCACACCAGGCTGAGTGCCTTGTCAGGCGAGCAACATTCACGTCGTAGTGGCGGCTCCCTTCAGCGGGTGAAGCAGTCGGCTCGGCAGTACCGATCCCTACTGCGTGGGAAGGCCTCCAGCCCTGTCAGCGAGCCCGATCACCCAAGATGGGTAGGTTGTCTCCTGGCGTTCGCATACCCTGATCGAATCGGCCTGCAGAGGCGTGCAAGTGCATCCGAATACCGTCTCTCCAACGGTCGTGCTGCGGTGTTCTCAGAGCCCGATGCACTTACCAAACACGAGTGGCTGGTGGTGGCCGATATGGGTAGCCGGCAAGGGCAGCGCGAAGAGCGGATCTACCTGGCGAGTGACCTCGATCCGGCCTTGTTCGATGACGAGTTGACCGACCTGGTGAGGTCGGTGGATGAGGTCGACTGGGACGAAAGGGAAGGGGGGCTGAAGGCTGAGCGGCAGTTGAAGGTTGGGCAGCTCATCTTGTCGACGAAAGCTCTGCCGAGTCTTGATGAGCAAGCCCGTTCGCTGGCCCTGGTCAACCTGGTGAGGCGCAAGGGCATCGAACTCCTGCCGTGGAATCCGGAGCTTCGGCAGTGGCAGGCGAGGGTCGATCTGCTGCGTCAGCTGGATATCCAGAGTGGCCAGGCAGAAAGTAAGTGGCCAGATCTCAGCGATGGCAACCTGCTCGACACGCTGGAAGAGTGGCTCACGCCGTACCTGGGTAAAGTCACGAGGCTCAGTCACTTCAGCCAGTTGGATCTGTCGTCGATAGTCAGAAATTTCCTGCCGTGGCCGCTTCCACAGGAGCTGGAGACCCAGGCGCCTCAGGCGATCCAGGTGCCGTCTGGTTCGAACATCCGCATCGATTACTCGCAGCATCCGCCGATCCTCGCGGTGAGACTTCAGGAACTGTTTGGTCTGGCAGAAACCCCTCGCATTGCTCAGGGCAGGCAGCCGCTGATTCTGCATCTCCTGTCGCCGGCTCGTAGGCCTGTGCAGGTCACCCAGGATCTCGCCAACTTCTGGCGCAGCACCTATGTCGAGGTGAAGAAGGATTTGAAGGGTAGATACCCCAAGCATCATTGGCCTGAAGATCCATTGGTTGCTGAAGCGACGGCCAGGGCGAAGCCTAGAAAGCCTTGAGGTTTGGGCGTGCCCTGCGGGAGCGGCTGTCGTGAATCGAGCCACTGCGTGTCTCGACCCTTACGGGCTTCCATCCTCACGCCTGGCGCGCTCCGCTTGCTCTTCCGCATGCTGCTTAGACCCGGCTACTGGCCGTTATGAGCTAGCTATTCACGTAGCTCCATGACCGGGGCAGGCGGGTTACTGGCGGTTTCGCGAAGCAGGATCTGCATCATCACCTACCTGCCCGGATGCGTGTTTTTCGACATAGCCGGCTCTGCCGAATGGGCGATGTCTTGCAGGCTCAATTGCCCTCGAATCTAGCGTCTAGAATGGGTGCCAATGGGATTTTGGCGCCATAAGCCGAGCGTTGAGGCCAGCGGCCATTGGTGGCATCATCTAGCCATCAGTACGGAGAGGGATTTCCACATGACATTCGGACGAGCCGAGTGCTGCGCCTTGAGCGATGGGCGCGTTGATGAGTGAGCCAACGCTGAAGTGCCGTCACACCGGGCAGGACGTGCCGTACCAGATCCAGCAGGGTCTGGCACCCATGTACGTGTTCCAGTTGAACGAGCAGTGGGACGCCGAGAAGCGCCAGATCCTGAGGCAGCTGATGGCGGATGTCCCTGCAGCCGCTGACGACCCCAACGTGTTTTTCGATCAATTGCCGGCGTATGGCCTAACGGATTTCCATTGGAGCTGGCTCGATAAGGCCTTCGCCTTCCGTAGCGATGACTACCACTGGTTCTTCCTGAGTGCTCAGGGGCGGATCCAGGCGACCTGCGTCATCTACCATCCCAAGGAGAGCCGCCTGGATGGGGAGCGCATTTTCTACATCGACTACGTCGCGTCCGCCTACTGGAACCGGGATCGACCGAACTACGTGAAGCAGTTCGGCAGCGTCAGCCGGATCCTGATCGCTCATGCCTCCCACTTCGCCATCAACCAGCTGGGCTACCGTCCAGGCTTCTGCTTGCACTCGCTGCCGACTGCAGAGGGATACTACCGCTACCTCGGCATGATTGAGTACGACGCTGATGCCGACAAAGAGAACCTGCGCTACTTCGAAGCGCCTCCTGATATAGCTGGGAAGCTGGCAGGGGAGGCTCAGCATGTCTGACTCTCCAGAAGGGCTTCCGGGCGACTTCGAGGTTTATCCGTCCTCGCGGGATGCTGCGGTTGAGTTCACGGCGGCGCTGTCCAGCTTGAAGAAAGCGCTGAAGCCGGCGGATGCCAAGACGCATGCGCGGCCTGGTGAGGCGTATGACGACTTCATCATTCGGCTTGCCCTCAACGCGACCAACAACAAGGCGGTGCTCTACCGCAAGAATGACTCGGCGGAAGAGACCAAGATCCAGGCCTGGTTGTCGCTGATCAACGAGAAGTCCAAGTTCGCTGTGCTGAGCCGGAGGATGCCTGATTTCCAGGGGCTGAGCGCTCAACACCTCCGGCAGATCGCGCTCCTGAGCCTCAAGCCTGAAAACATCACCACCCTGGTGGATGTTCTGGCTGAGTCCTATGGCGTGCTTCTGGTGGTGGAGCAGGGCTTCAAGTCGATGAAAATGGATGGGTGTACCTTCAAGTTGTCGCAGGGTACGCCAGTAGTTGGAATAGCGCTTCGATACAACCGCTACGATAACTTCTGGTTCACGCTCATGCATGAGCTTGCCCATATCCACATGCATTACGACTTTCTCGATAATCCGATCCTGGACGACCTCGAAGAAGACAACGACTCTGATCGCGAAGTCGAGGCAAACATCATTGCCAAAGATAGCCTGGTCTCTCGCCAATACTGGCGGACGGCTTGGAATGTCAGGGCCAACAAGAAACAACTGATGGATATTTGTGCCAAGGCTGAAGTGCATCCGTCCATCATGGCGGGGATGATTCGTCACCAAGCCAAGAACTACAAGCTTTACCCTGAATTGCATCACTCTATGGACGTTAAAAGCGCTTTCGGGTTTGCCAATGATTAAATATGTTCCTTTTCTGAAGCTTAAGCAGAATGAGATCCAAAGTGTAGGGGTGTTGGACGGAGGCATTCGCGATCAAATCGCTCCGATGTACGATATTCCCCGAACGCAGAAAGTGATGGATGAAGCTGAGGTCATTGACCGCTTGAGGATTGCAGACAAAGAATTGGGCAATGCTCGTGGGAAGGCCATAGATTACAAGTTTTTCGTCGACAACTTCGACGTCGATGACAGTGTTGATCTGGGTGGTGTCCCGCAGTACCGGGCCGTGCTGACAATTCTGTCGAATTATCGAGTTATGCCTGTTCTGGCCTTTGATCGGCACCCAGACCATAACGTTGCGGCGCTTGATTTCGTGAAGTCGCGACCTGGCACTGATGTCGGCATCCGCCTCCAGATGATCGACATCGAGAGCTACAACCTCACGAAGAGCAATCTTCAGGCGCTTTGGGCGGACTTGGCGGTCGCCAAACCTGACAATGTCATCCTTCTGATCGACCTGCGTATCATCGAAGACCCAGCCGACTCCAAGAAGAAAGTGGAAAGGTTTGTAGCCAGCTTCCAGGGTGACTTCCCAGATGCCAAGGTGGTTGTCTCGGGGTCAGTAGTGCCTGCATCTATCGCAGGGCTAGTCGCGACAAACTCCAAAGCCCATATCCCTCGGGAGGAGTACAGGCTGTGGCGTGATATGAACGCTACTCCTGCCTTCAAGGGGGTCTTGTTTGGGGACTACGGAGTGGTCAGCCCGGAGTATTCGGACTTTGAGATGGAGCCCGAGTACATTAGTAGTCGAGCGGCGCCGAAGGTTTTCTACACCTATGGCGATAGCTTCTTCATTGCGCGTGGGCGACGATTCAAAACGCACAAGTTTACACAATATTTCGATATTTCTGATGTGCTTGTGGATGAGCCATTCTTTAGACTAAGTACGCCACATTATTCATTCGGCGAGCAGTACATTCATGACCGGAGCTACAAGGCTCCGGTAAGATCGAAAAAGACAGGTCATCCAGGAACCTGGATTAAAAGCTCAACCGCCGCTCACATCACTTTCGTGGTTAACAACATTTGAGCGCCTTTCGATGAGGGCGCCTTGGATTCCTGCCAAGGCGTCGTCACGGCTCAACTGATAGCTGATTTGCTCAGCAATATCGTCACGGTTGAAAGACTTTTTGAAGATTACTTCAGGATGTGCGATCGCAATGGCCGTCAACTCTGCTTTCCAGAGCATGAGAAGGGCATCTTTCTTGGAGAACATTGGATTGGTGCCGGCCTTGCGGACATAACGCAACATTGTCCGATCTTTACCAGGTGTGGCGAGCATGATGCCCCAATAGGCAGGGATCTTTTCCATTGCCCAGCGGACATGGTTCTCGGTGGTCACCAAGGTCAGTTTCGGGAAAGATCTGGAGTAGAACTCCGACTGCGACAGAATCCTTCGAACGTTATCTGTTTCGCCTTTGATTTCGTAGCAATGCATCTCTCGGTAGCAGGCAACTACGTCGGCAATGGCGTTACCATTATCGATGGTGAGCTCTTCGAGCACGCGAGCAGGTTTAGGCGACCGCTTCATTAAGTGGTCAACTAAAGCGGTTCGGATTTCTTTATCTCTGAGCACTCAGAGCTCCAGGCGGGCACAAACGCAGCATTTTAGCCTATGACGCTCCCCCTTGTGGAGTGCGCTCGCCTCTTCCTGAACATGTCCCGACCGACAGCGCCATGGTGCCAGGGAATGTCGATTCGGGCTTGGGCGTTCGGGTGGTAGGCTAGCGTTGCATCTTCGCGACCACCTGCATCACCGGAGCAGCACATGATCATCCTCGACCGCCTTTGCGCCTGGCTGTTCCCCGACCGCCGCCCTGAGTGGGAAAAGCAACGTGAGCGTGAGTTCATCGAAGCGGTGAACAACCTCAAGACGCTCAGGGTGACGCCGGAGGGTGGAATGGCCATCGATCCTGAGGAAATTCGTGAGCAGGTGCTGGAATCGCGGGAGCGGCTGAAGCACTTCGTCCGCAAGTCATGACCAAAAGCTCAGTCGGGGTCGGCCAGGTCAGGCACGCCTGTTGTGTTTTCCTCTGACTCCAGAGCGAGCTCCACCTGCTTGCGCACGAAGACGGAGACGGCGCCACTCAGGTGACTCATGAGTTGGGCCAGATCCTCGGAGGGTGCCACGTAGCCTTCGACTTTCCCGTGAACACCCGCAACCTTATTTCGTGTGGTGCCGATAGAGCTGCACATTTTGACGGCGCCTGCGAGTAATTGTCCTGAATAAGATTTGATGAGGTCTTTTTCATAAAATATTGTATTCAAAGCGCCAATTGAATCGGCCATCGAAAAGTCTTCGTGTCCCGTGTACCCAAGTTTTGTAAGGCACCTTTTGAATGTGGACTCGAGCAGTACGGCACCATGTCCAATTGAATTTTCTGGCTTTGTTCTGACCGTGTTATGGCACTGCGTCCATAGATCCAATAACGCGAGGTCATCAGTCAGCTCGGACTGGATGTCTTCGTCAGTTCTGGCTTTTTGTTCGCTTAGATACCTTGAGAGTTCGTCTGCGACTCTCTGAGTATCCTCAAGGTCACTCTGCATGTAGAACGCCAGATTGGCCGCTATGGAGTGAAGAATCTCCGGTGCACTTATGCGCTTGAGCCAATCCGTGGATAAATCTCCAAGAAAGTGCTTTTCGGGGTTTCTGTCGTGAACCTCTGGCACTTGATGCGCGTATAAAACTAAGCGCTTGCGGTTGAAGTGCAGCCTGCCTTCGATGTGCCCTACCGGCTCGTCTTCCTGATCAAAGAATTCTTCTAGGATAATTCTGTCACTTTGAGCAGCAAAGCCAAGCTCACCGGCCTGCTCGATCAGGATCTTCTCAAAAGCTTTCAGGCCGTCCCAAACGCGAGTTCGTTCGATGCGTAGCCGTTCGCTGGCCAGAGCCAGATCTTTCAACGCTTTATTCATGCTTTTTCCCTGACCAAAACCGCGCAGCCCTAAAGCGGGGCGTCCTGCCTGAATATTAGGAGGGTTCGGCTGTAAAGTACCACCTGAGGATCAGTTATCAGCATGCCACATGCGCCCAACCGTGCTACTCGGCAGCCCCAGCTTCTTGCAGACCTCGGCCTGACTGAGGCCGGCTTCCTTCAACTGTCGTATCGCCCTGAGCTTCTCTGCCGCAGCTGCCTGGCGTGGGGGAGGGAGCTTCTGCGGTTCGGCGGGCAGCTTCTCATCCAGGAGACCCTGGATCTGCAATTCGGCGAGGGTCTCGATCAAGGCCGTGCGTGGCGTTTTACCTTCATTCGCTGCGGCGAGCAGCGTAAAGAACGACAGCGGCGTAACGCCCAGGGCTTCTGCCAGATCGGAGGTGAGGTCGACCGTGGCCGAGGTCGTCGATGCCTCCAGGCGGCTGATGTGAGCCTGATCAGCCTGTTTTTGAAGGTCGGACTGCGATAGCCCCCTCCGAATTCTAAGCCACTGCAACGTTGCTGCGTATGCCTTCCGCAAGGACATCCAGGCAGCCCTCCCCTAAAAGGAGACGGTATGCCGGGTTTGATCGTTCCCATTCAAATGTATATAGTCATGGTAGTGGGAATTAGGCCTCTGGCCCAGGGTGCAGAGCGCCCGTGCGTGGGCGTCTGTGGATATTTTTGGGCAGCCGTGAGGAGCCTCAATTCATGGGTAATTCTCCGGAGCGTGAAGAGCTCCCGGAAGGTGAGGACTCGTCTGCCGGCACGTTGTTGCCGAGGGCAGAGATCGAGGCGATGGTCGCTGAGCGGTTTCCCAGGAAGGCCTACTGCCTGGTTGAGGACTGGATCCTCTTCCACGTGGACGAGCCACCTGAGTCGTTGGCCAGGGTGCGATCTTTAGGCCTTGAGCCGATCTTCATGTACGCCCACTGCGTCATCTATGACGAGCAGGGTAGATTTCCGCCAGGAGGGTGGGTGCGCTCGACGTTGTGCAAGACGTTCGATGGCGTATGCATGTTTGAAACGCGCAACACGGTCTACGTGCTCATGGGGCAAGGACGCGAGATCACTGCGACGCTGAAGGCAATTTTCGCTCTATGTTAATCGCAGGTTCCGCCTGGCGGGCTTGCCCTGATGAGATTCACGATGTTCCGCATTAGCACGCAAGACCAAGCTGGCCCAGTAGGCATGTTTGGAGATGGTCTGGCTCACTTTCATGCCGTCTCCCGGTCTCTGGCCACTCACTGGTATCACGTCAGCCTCAAGCGCCGGCATGAGGATCGGTTCGTTGCCTACGAGGAGATGCTCAACGATGAGATGCGCCTCGTCGAGCTGCTAGTAGCGCAGGACGAGAGCCTGGTTGTGCAGGAAGTCCAAGCTGTCACCCCATCCTGGATGAATAAGCATGGCAGCTGGAAGATGGAGAAGCTCACGTCGCTTTCGATGGGACACAACCAAGCTGGTGTGGCCGTCTGTGTTCTGGAAGTAGAGGGTGGTGCTGTGTACATCGATACGCATGAGCAGGGTCTCGGTGTCGACTCGCTGAACGGGGTCAAAGAGCTGTATCGACGGGGTATGGCTCAGGCCCATGCTTCAGAGCCTCGGAGGGCTTAGGGATGTCAGAGGTCAACACGTTGAAGGTGGACTACCACGTGAAGCGCTACAGCGATTTCGATCTGCTGCGGATCGCTAGGGCTGTGGGCCAGGGGTATGAGGGCGAGATCACCGCGTTTCTGGTGAATGTCCACATTCATCGGCTGAGCGCCGTTGGCGTGGTCTTTGGGCATGTGCGGCAAGGGCCTCATGGTCGTTTTGCCGATGGGCACCTGATCCAGACATCCGACATAGTGAATATCAGGAAGGAAGGCAGGTTCTGGGTGATCACGACCATGAACTCCAAGTACGTCGTGGCTACGTTTCGCCGTGATGGTGGGCGCCGCAGCCTGAGGGATTTTTGTCGCCTGGTTGGAGACCGTTTCCCCAATACACAGCTGCACTGATTTAGATCGAGCCTGAGCACGTTGACTTGTGCTCAAGGCTTTCCCCTGCCTGTCATTCAGAAATTGAGCAAGGAGCTGCAAGTGTTTATAAAGTTTGAATATCTGAAGTTTTCAGGGTGTCTGCAAGACATACGAGTTTTTGAGAGCTTCTCAGATAATGTTCAGGTCATCATGAAAATCGATGACGTACTCATTCCAAATTTTCGGATGCCGACTCGAATTTATGAGGAGCTGGAGAATGGTGGTCGGTATGAGTTTTATGGCCTCGTTCAGAAGTCTCGGGATAAGCAGAAAAATAAAGGCTTTGTAATGGCTGTAAAGGCCGAAGATGGAAAGGTTCTAGAGCAGTCTAGCTTGAAGTACACAAGCCAGCTAGGGATTTGGGCGAACGGTGCGGTAATTGCTGGTGTTGTGTTCCTGTTGTCGTGGATTGCGTTGTTTTTTGCAATCGGTGCGTTTGATAAAAGTGGTGGGTCGTACAATGGCTTTGCCCAATTTGTATCCGATCTAACCCATTATTCTCTTACGATTGCTGGTTTGGTTTTCTTTGGTTTCGTTGGCGTAGGTATCAACTTGTTCCGTAAGGCAACTTCGCTTGAGACCTGGCAGTCGATTGCTCCGGATAAGTTAGTACAGCGATTCAGTAAAATGCATCGTTGATACTTGGGCGTGCCCCTCTGGGGCCGGCTGTCGTAAACCAAGCCCCGCTGCAGCGGGGTCTTGGCCCTGCGGGCTTCCATCCTCACGCCTGCGCGCTCCGCTTGCCCGTTTGGAGGCAAACAGTGATTCTTAGGAATGTAACGTGGTTTTTGGAATGTAACATCGACGGTGTTACATTCCAGGAAGTGCGTTACAGCCCCCGGTTCTAAAGGGCGGGCCGCTCTACGGTGCCGTCGAGTTGCTGTGCCTGGATGACCTGAGATTGCGAAGACTTTTGCCAGCTGATTCTGTAATCTTGCAGGATCATTAGCCTCCTACGGAACACGCCTACATGTCTCGTCTTGCCGAATTTCGTCGTCTTGAACTCCAGCTTGCTCAGCAGCTCGCAGAATTGGAAGCCATGAAAAATGACGGTGCTATCCAGGCTGAAATGGAGTTTGAAAACAAACTCCGTGCCCTGCTTGGTGAGTACGGTTTCAGCCTTCGCGAGGTGATCAGCATTCTTGACCCTCAAGCTCGCGGTCGTGCTGCTGCTCCAGTTTCTCAGGAGAAAGCGACTCGTAAGCCACGTGAAGTGAAGACCTACAAGAATCCGCATAACGGCGAAGTGATCCAGACCAAGGGCGGGAATCACGCAATTCTGAAGGCATGGAAAGCCGAACACGGCGCTGAAACCGTCGAGTCCTGGCGTCAGTAATGCTGGAGGAGGCATGGCGTCCATCCGACCTGCCATTGCCGCTAATTCCATCCAGCGTTAACCTGTAGCGGTATGTGTCCGGCACTAATCCCTGTGAAGGAAAAGAACTCGTCATCAGCAACCTAAACCCCGCTGAGGCGAGCCGGAGACCCCGAGCGTCACCCCTAAAACCGCCAGATTGGCGGTTTTTTTTATGCACCAGAACCAGACCTTGGCATTGTTCTGGACACGCAGAGTGCCTCACGTAATTTTCACAAAGGGCGGGTTAGGCTTCCCCACATCTCTACGATTCATCCGGCCCGCTTTCCCATCGCGGGCTTTTTTTTGCCCTCCGATTATGGGTGAGTGGCAGATTCAGCACTCACTCACCCGCCATAAGGCTCACCGGCCTGGGTTAGCTGTTTCCGGTGGACGTGGCCAGCACATCCTGGAGCGGTTCACCATTGCGCAGGCGCGCCAGGATGCCGGGTTCACTGAGGTCTGACTGCAGTGCTCTGTCGATAACCGTCGCGAGTTCTTCCGCCGGTAGGATTAGCACGCCGTTGTCATCGGCAAGGACAAAATCACCGGGATGCACCTCCACTCCAGCGCAACTCACGGGCACGTTCACCTGACTTGTCTGGCCGCCGATCAGCTTGGTCGTCAACTGAGTGGTGCCACGAGCGAACACCGGCAACTGGCAGGTACGCAGTTCGTTGATGTCGGTGACTACCCCGTCGACGATGATGCCGGCGGCACCCGCGCAGCGAGCCGCAAACTGCGTGACCGCCCCGACACAAGCGTGGGCATGGTCACCCGCCATGTCGATCACCAGGACATCGCCTGGCTGAAGGGCGATAAGGGCACGGTTGACGGCGATGGCATCGGGCTCGGCCAGGCGAAGTGTCACGGCGCGCCCAACAATGCGACCGCCCGGCACCATTGCGCGGACTTCATGGCTGACGAACCCGCGTTCGAGGAAGTGGCCCAGCGTGGCGAAGCTCACCTCCCGTAGTTTTGCGATCAGGTCGTCGTTCATTGCCCGCGCTCCATGTCGATCAGCTCGGCCACACAGTCGATTTCCAAGCTCACGCCCCACAGCTGCACGCAGACGGTTGTACGAGCGGGTGGTGCATGGCCAAGGATTTCCTTGTACACCTCGTTGAAGGGCACCAGTTGATCGGGGTGTGTCAGGTAGGCGTTCACCTTGACGATGTGGGAAAGGCTGGAGCCCGCCGCTTCGAGGATCGCGGCAAGGTTGGCGAAGGTCTGCCTGACCTGGTCTTTGAAATTGTCGGGCTGTTCTTCCAGGCTGCCCAGCGATGGGATTTGGCCGGCGGTGAACACCAGGTGGCCGCTGACCACGGCTTGGGAATACGGGCCTACTGGGCTGATGGTGCCAGGGGCGCTGTGGATGCGTTTCATTGAGAGCTCCTTGAAGCGAAGATGTGCCACCGGCTCGCCGGCAGCACGTGGTCAGAGATCAGAAGAGCGCCAGGGTGTAGCTGACGATGAGTCGGTTCTGCTCTTGGTTGGGGTCGATTTCGGAGTGCAGCAATCCATGGCGCCAAGCCAGGCCGAGACCTTTGAGGGCACCGTCCTGCACGACATAGTCCAGGCCCACATCCCGTTCCCACTCGGACGCGTCATTGCCGCTGGTGGTGCGGATGTCTTCACCCTTCAGGTACATCAGGGAGAATTTCAGGCCAGGTACGCCGGCAGCGGCGAAGTCATAGCTGTACTGGGCAAACGCGGTACGCTCGCCCGCTCGGTTGAAGCTCGCGAGCATCCGGTCGGTGTAGAGGTAGACACTGGCACCACCTGCGCCCTTGCCGCTGAGGGAGCCCTGGTTCGGTTGGACGAAGTTGCTTCCATCCGACACCTCCTGATAGCCGGCCATGAGCGCGTGGCCCTGGACGGAATAGGTCAGCGCTGCGCTCCAGGTGTGGTTATCGATCTTGCCGTCACCGTCCTCGGTGTAGCCGCCCACTCGGTATCCACTTGCGCGACCCGCAGCGGAGTCGTTGGCTCCATCGGAGAAGGTGCGGAAGTAGCGCAGGTCAGTGCGCAGCGATTGGCCTTCGGAGAGCGGGAGCGTGTGGGTGAGACCGACGAAGTGCTGGGTGTAATAGTCCTCGAGGTTGGCAACGTAGTATTGCGCCGTGAGTTGTTTGCCGATCCGGTAGTCGCCACCCGCGAAGAGGAACTGGTCGCTCTCACGGGTGCCGCCGGCTACGGCCAATCCAGTACGGTCACTGGAGGCACGGCCCGTAGCACGGTTGAGGCGCCCGCCGGTAAGGGTCAGGCCATCTAGGTCGGTTGAGGTGATCTGGGCCCCCTCGAACGTTTGGGGCAGCAGGCGACCATCGTTGTAGGTCAGCACCGGCAGCTTGGGCATCAGCGTGCCGTATCGCAGTTCGGTGTTGGCGACTTTCAGCTTGGGTGTCAGGCCCAGGCGGCTCCACTGTTGGGCCGCGCCACTGCCGTCGTCGGGGATCATGCTGCTGCCCCGGTGGCGACCATCGCCGCTATCAAGCGTCACGCCCATCAATCCCAGGGCATCCACGCCGACCCCAATTGGCCCTTCGGTGTAGCCGGATTTGAAGTCGAGGACGAAGGCCTGGGCCCATTCTTCGGTTTTGCTCTGGCCGAGACTGCCGGCCTGATCGCGGAAGTCGTTGTTGAAGTAAAAATTGCGCAGGCCAAGGTTCGCATGGCTGTCGCCCACCAGATCGGCTTGAGCGAAAGGGGACAAGGCGAAAACGCCTGCACTCATCAGGTATTTTTTCATCTGGAAACTCTTCAAACGGAAGTAGGAAACACTCGCCTGGTTGGCGAGAGAAACTCGGGGGTACAGCACGGAATTACTGCCGTGCTTGGTCGATATCCCGTTTGAAGGTCTCAGTGAGTAGCAGCAGCGCGATCAGAGAAACAACGGCTGAGCCGATCATGTACCAGGCAATCGATGAGCCTTTGCCAGTCCACGACAGCAATGCGGTGGTAACCAGAGGGGTTGCGGCGCTTCCGAGCAGGCCGGAAAGCATGTAGCTGATCGACAGGCCCGAGTAACGAACTCGAGTGCCGAACAACTCCGCGAGGAATGTGGCAATGGGGCCGTAGTTGGCCGCGAATGCCGTCATCATCAGCATGTAACCGGCGAACGCCAGGCCGAGAACTTTGGAATCCATCAGCCAGAACATCGGGAAGGCCACGAGTGCCTCGGCGATGATCCCGCCGATGATGATCGGCTTGCGGCCAACCTTGTCGGAGAGGGCGCCGAAGAACGGCAGCATAGCGATACAGGCAGCGCAGGAAACCAGCACTACCGTGAGCATTTCTCCACGTGTGAAGCCCAAGGTCTGAGTACCGTAGGTCAGGCCGAAGGCCACGATGAGGTTGTAGGAGGTGCCAGTGGACATGGTTGCCACACCACCCAGGACTACCTGCTTCCAGTATTTGCGGAACACCTCGAACAGCGGCACTTTGACTTGGCTGCCTTTGTTCTCCACCGCTTTGAACGACGGTGTCTCATGGATGTTGAGGCGGATGTACAAGCCCAATCCGATCAGCAGAACGCTGAGCAGGAACGGCACACGCCAGCCCCAATCCAGCAGCTGCTCGTTGGTCAGCGTGGTGGCGAACATCAGGAACACGAGGTTGGCCAGCATCGTGCCCGCCGGTACGCCGATCTGAACCCACGAGCCGTAGAGTCCGCGTTGATGCTTTGGCGCATGTTCCACCGCCATCAGCACGGCGCCGCCCCATTCTCCGCCCAGAGCCAGGCCCTGGATGATGCGCAGTGTAAGCAGCATGATCGGTGCCCAGATGCCGACCGACTCATAGCTCGGCAACAGGCCGATGGCGAAGGTGGCCGCACCCATGGTCAGCAAAGAGATGAGCAGCATCGACTTTCGGCCCAGGCGGTCACCGAAGTGACCGAAAAGCGCGGCGCCGATCATCCGGGCGCCATAGGCTGAAGCAAAGGTGCCGAAAGCGAGGAGGGTGCCTACCAGGGGATCAAAGCCTGGGAAGAAGATCTTGTTGAATACCAGGGCCGAGGCCGTGGCGAAGAGGAACAGGTCATACCACTCAACGGTGGTGCCGATCACACTGGCGACCGCGACTTTTTTCATGTCGGCGGTGCGTTGTGGTTGCGCGCTGGCAACCTCGGTGTACGCAGGGCTGGTCATTGCCATTTTCTCCCGAAAGATGGGTTCTGGTTGTTATTGGCAGCTGAAGGCGGAGCGGCTATTTCTTGTTTTTGGGCAAAGCGTTCCCGTGGGCCCAGCTTTCTTGAATTGGCTGGGCGCCTGGGTGGATCTGGTTTAGTCAGCGTCTGTCGGCGCGGGTCAGCACGGCGTTGAGCAGTACGTCGCAGCCCATGGTCACGTCGTTGGGCAAGGCGTCTTCGGCTTCGTTATGGCTCAGGCCGCCGACGCAGGGGATGAACACCATGGTGGTTGGGCAGTGACGGGCCAGGTGAATGGCGTCATGGCCGGCGCCGCTGACGATTGGCTGGTACGGGTAGCCCAGGCCTTCGATGGCTTTGCGTACTGCATCGATGCAGGCCGGGTCGAAAGGCGTGGCCGGGCTCAGCCAGTGACGGTTGATCTGGACTTCCAAGCCACGCTTGGTGGCGATTTGGTCGATGAGTGCACGGGCGCTGGCTTCCATGTCAGCGATGGCGGCATCTTCGTGGTGGCGAAGATCGAGGGTAAACGCCACGTGGCCAGGGATGGTGTTGCGGGAAGAGCGAGCGATCTGCAATTGGCCAACGGTAACAAGGCCTTTGGGCGCAAAGTCGCGTGACAGTTGTTCCAATGCGGTGATCATTTCCCCTACACCGAACAAAGAGTCGCGGCGCAGAGGCATTGGCGTGGTGCCTGCGTGAGCGGCCTGGCCACTGATCTCGATGTCCAGCCAGCAGATCGCTTGCCCACCCGAGACCAACCCTACGGGCAGGCCGGCGTCCTCCAGGATTGGGCCTTGCTCGATGTGTGCTTCGAAGTACGCGTCGAACTCACGGCCCAGAGGTAGCTCACCTGCGTAGCCGGTTTGCTCCAACGCTTCGGCAACGCTGACGCCTTCAGCATCGCGGCTGGACAGCGCTTGCTCGAGGGGCAGCTCGCCCGTGAACACCGCCGATCCGAGCATGGCAGGAGTGAAACGAGCGCCTTCTTCGTTCGTCCAGACCGCGATTTCCAATGGGCGCTCGAGCTGCAGGCCTTTGTCCTGAAGGCTACGTACCACTTCCAGGCCGGCAAGTACGCCGTAGATGCCATCGAAGCGACCGCCCTTCGGTTGGGTGTCCAAATGGCTGCCCATGACCACAGGGGGCAGGGCGTCATTGCGGCCTGGCAGGCGGGCGAATAGGTTGCCGATGGCATCAACATGGATGCTCATTCCGGCCTCGCGGCACCAGCTTGCGAACAGCTCGCGTCCGTCTCGGTCTTCTTTCGACAGTGCCAAGCGGCAGTTGCCGCCTTTGGCGGTTGGGCCAACCTTGGCCATGTCCATGAGGCTGTCCCACAGCCGTGTGCCATTGCATGTATGCATGATGTGAATCCTCAAACAGGCGGTGGGATCAGTATCCGAGCGCGGGGTCTACTTGGTTCAGGAGTGGTTCAGCACAGGCCAGACGCCGAGCGTTCTCGGCAACTTGCTGGGCGATACAGTCGTGGGAAGCGCATGAGGCCATGTGGGGTGTGACGACGATTCCCGGCGTGTTCCAGAGGCGGCTGTCCAATGGCAGCGGCTCTTTCTCGAACACATCGAGAAGCGCACCGCGCAGTCGGCCACTGTTGACGGAGTTGATCAGGTCATCCACCTGCAGGTGCTGCCCTCGTCCGCAGTTGATCACTGCCGCGTTTGGCGCCAAGGCTTCAAAGGTCTTCTGGCAGAGGATGCCGCGAGTGGCATCGGTCAATGGCAGCAGGTTGATCAACAGGTCGAGACCATCCAGGAACTGATCGAACTCCGCTGGGCCCGAGAATGTGCGCACGCCGCTCAGCTGCCTGGCACTCCTCGACCAACCTCGGACAGCATATCCAGCCTCGGCCAACTCGCCGGCAATAGCCCCTCCAAGGGAGCCGAGCCCCATGACGCCGATGCGGTATTCACCAGCGAGGCGTTGAGGATGACGTTGCCATACCTGTTGCTGCTGTTGGGCAAGTGCTCGGTCGAAGTCCCGGTGGTAGTGGATGACCGCCCAGCGAACATACTCCGCCATGCCTTGGCGGTGAGCTGGGTCTACGACTCTGCACACTGGCAATGCTGGCTGGCTCGGGTCGTTGGCCAGGTGATCAACACCTGCAGCCACCGAGTGGATCAGCTTCAGGTTAGGTAATGCGCTGAGGCTGCCTACGGGAGGGAACCAGCATGCGGCTACCTGTGCCTCCTGGGCTGCGGGATCGTTGGCAAGCACCACACGTAGCTGGGGAGCGCTGCGAGCGAAGGCAGACTTCAGTTGGCCCAGAAGTGCCTGGTCGGTTGAAAGCAGTACCAGCGGTTTCATGAGCAGTACGACTCGCGTTGGTGTTCGATCAAGGTCAGGGCGGCGTTCCAGCTCAGGCTGATGATTTGCGCTGACTCGTCGCGTTGGAACTGCGCGGCGGTGTGGCGGCAGACTTCTTCGTTGGGGTAGATGAGCTTGCTGCCGCCGGCCAATGCCTGTACTTGCGCCTGGCAGGCGCGCTCCAGGAAGTGAATCTCGTGGAAGGCCTCGGCAACACTGGAGCCGCCGGCCAGCAGGCCGTGGTTTCGCAGGATCATTGCTTTGTGCGTGCCGAGGTCGGCGATGAGGCGCTCGCGTTCATCCAGAGACAGGGCGATGCCTTCGTACTGGTGGTAGGCCAGCTTGCCGTAGAACTTCAGCGCATGCTGGCTGATCGGCAGCAACCCGTGTTCCTGAGCCGAGACGGCGATGCCGGCTGCGGTGTGGGTGTGGATCACGCAGTGCATGTCCGGGCGTGCCATGTGGATCGCCGAGTGGATCACGAAGCCAGCCGCGTTCACCCGGCGCTCGCCATTGGCCTGGTCGACCACATTGCCATGTTGGTCGATGCGTACCAGATCACTGGCGCGCATCCGGTCGAAGATCACGCCGTATTGGTTGATCAGGAAGTGATGCTCAGGCCCAGGAATACGCAGGGTAATGTGGGTGTCGATCAAATCGGTCATGCGGAAGTGCGCAACCATCCGGTACAGCGCGGCCAGTTCGCAGCGTGCCTGCCATTCGACATCGCTAATGTTGTGCGGCTTGCTCATGAAAACTCCTGATTTAACGAGCGATGGCGGGGGTGGGTTGCTGCTGCTCGCCACGCAGGCGAGAGAGGCCACAGACGCCGATCAAGGAAAGCGTGGAGAGCGCGGTGAAGAACACGGCGAGTGGCAGCCACTGGCCGGCGAAGCGGTCGGCCAGCAACGTGCCGATGATCGGCGTGCTGCCCCCGGCGATGGCGCAAATCAACTGGTAGGCGAGCGAGATACCGGAGTAGCGCAGGTGAGCGGGGAAGGCCTGGGTCATGTAGCCGGCGATCACCGCATACAGTGCCGAGAGCGTGACCACTGCCATCGCGATGCCGGCTGTCATCAACACCAGGTTCTGGGTGCCGACCAGCATGAACATGGGGTAGGGCACAGCCATGCACAGCAGGGCTACCAGCTTGAGGAAGCGGCCTTCGCCAATGCGTTCAGCCAGCAGCGCGGCCAGTGGCTGGGTCAAGAACTGCAGGATGGTCACCAGGAACAGGCAGTCGAGGATGGTTGCTCGAGGGATACCCTGGTAGGTGGTGACGTAGGTGATCATGAAGGTGTTGGTGAAGAAGAAACCGGCGGAGCCGATGGTCACCGCGAGAGCGGCAAACAGGATCTGCCTCCAGCAGTCACGTACCACTTCCAGCACCGGGTATTTGACGACCTCTTGCTTGGCCTTGGCGGCTTGGAATTCAGGGCTTTCCTCGACGCCGAAGCGGATAACCAGACCCACCAGCATCAGGACGCCACTGGCCAGGAACGGCAGACGCCAACCCCAGCTCAGGAACTCTTCGGGCTCCAAGGATGACACCAGGCGGAATGCGATCAGCGCGAGCAGCAGGCCAGCCGGGCTGCCGAGCTGAGCGAACGAGGCGTAGAACACTTTGCGTTTGGCCGGCGCATGCTCGCTGGCCATCAGAACGGCACCACCCCACTCACCACCTACGGAGATCCCCTGGACAATCCGCAGGGCAATCAGTCCGATGGGGGCCCAGATACCAGCAGTGGCGTAGCTGGGCAGCAGGCCAATGCCTGTGGTGGCCAGGCCCATCAGCACCATGGTGACCAGCAGCATTTTTTTGCGGCCCAGACGGTCGCCCAGATGGCCGAAGACCATGCCTGCCATCGGTCGGGCAATAAAGCCTACGGCGAAGGTGCCGAATGCCGCCAAGGTGCTGAGCAAGGGGTTGCTGCTCGGGAAGAACACCTGACCCAGTACGAGTGCAGCCGCCGTGGCGTAGATGTAGAAGTCGTAGAACTCGATGGTGGTGCCGACAAATGCGGCAGCCGCCGCACGACGCGGCTGGTTTGACGTATGCATGCAAGGCCCTTCTTAGAGTTATAGGCAGGTGGGCAGGTTTGGCTAAACCGGTCGCGCTCTGTTCGGCGCTTTCGAGATTTATCGCCTTGGGGCTATGATTAGTCAATTTGCTAATTCTTATCCGTCGTATTAGCAGCGCTACTAATGGGCCCGTAGATGAATCCGCCAACTTCAAGATCTGATGCTTTGGTCAACAAATGGGAAGGGCGTCGATTTCTGAACGACCGCCTGGACTGGAACCTGCTGCGTACTTACCTTGCGATTGGCCAGGAGGGCAGCATCAGCAGGGCCGCAGCAAGGTTGCACGTGACCCAGTCGGCGGTTAGCCAGGCGCTCAGGCGTCTTGAAGAGCAGCTTGGCTGTGCCCTCATTCTTCGAGGTGGCCCGCGCTTCGACCTGACGGCTGCCGGGGAGGAGGTGCTGCGTATCGCCATCGATATCTATGGCGACGTGTCACGCATCAGTGCGGCTGTTGAGAAAGAGAGCGATGAGGTCGTCGGGAAGGTGCGGATCCTGAGCGTCAGTCGCGTGCAGTCGCGGGTCTATGACGATTTTCTGGGGGATTTCCACGAGGCCCACCCACGAGTCGAGCTGGAGATTGATGTCATGCGCAGTGCCGACATCATCAGCTCGCTGCTGCAGAAAACGGCAACTGCAGGTGTTGGCCTGTGTCGCATCCCCCAGCCCAAGCTCGAACAGCGCCTGTTGCTCAACCAGCGCTATGCGTTCTTTTGCGGAGTACGACATCGGCTGTTCGGGCACACCGATGTCAGCCTCGAGTCTCTGCGTGGGGAAAACTTTGTGAGCTTTGCAAGCGACCAGTTGGGCGGCAACCTTTCGCCGCTCGCCATGTTCCGCGATCAGCATGGTTTCACCGGGCGCATCGTTGCTTCCTCTCCCAGTGTCGAGGAAGTCCAGAGGCTGGTGTGTGCCGGCTACGGGGTGGGTTGCATGCCTGAGCACCTTCTCCATGAGGATCTGGAGAAAGGCTTGCTCTGGCGGCTGCCGCCCTACGAAGGGATTGTCGATGTGGACTTGCACCTGCTCTGGAACAGGGAGCAGAGGATGACCATGGCGGAGACGGTGTTCTTGGAGAGCTTTCAGCACTGTCTCGCTCAGGCCTCGCTCGTTTGAGGGGCCCAAGTGAGACGACCGCAGCACTGGCTGCGGTCGTTACCTTTCGCTAGTCGGCGTTCAGCAATCGCTGCCGGGTCAGCACGCTGTTCAGCCGATCATCGTCCTTGAGCTCGACCTCGTTCAGCATGTCAGCAACGCTGGCACCTGCCTCAACTCGCTCCAGCCAGTACATCACGGCCTTCTTCATGAACCAGTGAGGCGTTCGGTCAAGCGAGCCTGCTGCTTCCCTGATGCGCTCCTTGGTCAGCGCGTCAAGTTTGATGCCTGTGGTCGAGCTCACGGGCACCCCCTCACAACGCCGATACGGCTACATGGCCGGATGCCTTCGCGCTGCGCTGATAGGCCAGCAGCAAGCCGATGTACCAGACAGGCATCACATACAGGGCGGTGCGGGTGTCTGCTTCAAGTGACAATAGACACAAGACGAACATCAGGAACACCAGTGACGTCACCGCAGTGAGCTTGCCGCCGGGGAGCTTGAAGGTTGATCGCTGATGGGCTTCAGGGCTGCTGCGGCGGTAGGCGAGGTACGACAGCAAGATCAATGACCAGGTCACGATCACCATGACCGCCGAGATGGTAGAGACCAGGGTGAAGACCGCCATGACGTCAGGGATCACGAACAGCAACGTCAGCGCGATAGTCATGCACAGGCCGGAGAACATCAGCGCCCGGATGGGGGTTCCAGAACCTGACAGGCGTCCGAAGGACTGGGGAGCCTGCTTGTTGTGCGACAGGCCGTAGAGCATGCGAGAGCCGGAGTACACGCCGCTGTTGGCCGAGGAGGCCGCAGACGTCATCACCACGAAGTTGATCATCCCGGCAGCCGCTGGCAAGCCGCCCAGCAGGAACAGCTCGACGAAGGGGCTTCGGTTCGCAGGCACGTGGGCCCATGAGATCACGCTGATGATGCAGGCGAGCGCAGCGACGTAGAACAGCAAGATCCGCAGCGGGATGGTGTTAATGGCCTTGGGGAGCGTTTTCTCGGGGTTGTGGGCCTCAGCTGCAGCAGTGCCGATGAGCTCGGTGCCTACGAACGAGAAGATGGCGATCTGGAAGCCGGCCAGGAAGCCCAACACGCCGTGCGGCATCATCACGCCCGGCTCGACCAGGTGGCTGAACGACGCAGTCACACCACCAGGGGAGGTGTAAGAGGTGGCCACCATGTAAAGGCCGGTGAGCACGAGGGCTACGATGGCGATGATCTTGATCAGACCGAACCAGAACTCCACCTCGCCGAATGCTTTGACGGCGAGCATGTTGAGCGCCACGAGCAGGAACATCGCGCCGAATGCCGGAATCCAGGTGGGAAGATCTGGATACCAGTATTGAAGAAATCCGGCGACTACCACTACGTCACCCACTGCGGTGACCACCCAGCTGAGCCAATAAGACCAGGCGAGAATGAACCCTGCGCGTGGGCCCAGGTGGTGATGGACGAGCTCTGCGAACGAGCCCATTTCAAGGTTGGCGAGGAGCATCTCGCCCATTGCTCGCATGATGCAGAAGACGAAGAATCCAATGATCGCGTAGACCAGGATGATTGACGATCCGGAGAGGGCGATCATCTTCCCGGAACCCATGAATAGGCCTGTGCCGATGGCGCCGCTGATGGCAATTAGCTGGATGTGTCTATTTTCCAGTCGCCGCTTAAGTGTTCGACCGTCGCCATGTATCGCGTCTTGCGAGTTGCACGATTGATGCATAATTGACCTCTTATTTTTTTTGTAAAAACCTATCCCACCCCTCCTTACGGAAGGTGATTTATATGCGCGTGGGCACCTCATAAAGTGGAGGGGCTGGTTATTACGCAGACGAGAACAGTAATCCCGAAAGAAGAATCTGACCAAGTTGTCAGATAATTAGATTTCAGTAGCGGTGTATGGTTATTTTTCTTGCCGGCTTCCGCCTTGATGGCCTGGAAGTGCCCATTCTGCCAGCCATAGTTGCCAACAGGAACGCTACAAAATGTCAGCCCTAGAGGCCTCATTTAGCATTCTGCATAGCCTGCTGAGCATTCTGTTCAGCTGCACAGCCATGGTGCAAAAGCCTGCTTTCTCCCTACATTTTGAACGTCGACAGCAGGATGCTGGTTTCAGTGTTTTCGATGTGGGGGATGGATCGAATGGTGTTCAGCGCCTTGTCAAAGGCTTCGAGTGTTTCGGCTCGGAGCTCCGCCATCAGATCCCAGCGGCCATTGGTTGTATGGATGGCAACCACGTTGGGATGCCCGCGTAGCGCGTGTTTGACCTCTGCAGCGTGGTGTCCACTGATACCGATACTGGTGATTGCCCTGACCCCTCGCTCGATGGCGTCTGACTGTAGGCGGATCGTGTAGCCCATGATGATGCCGCTCTCTTCCAGCTTGGTGAGGCGGTTTTGAACGGTAGCCCGAGCGACCTTGAGCTTTTTGGCTAGGGTCATGATGGGGGTTCGAGCGTTGTCTCGGAGGAGGGCGATGAGCTCTCGATCAATGCTGTCCATGATGCTGCGCTATCCATACTGCTAGATTGGGTGAGCAAAGTGTCCAGAAAGCTGATAAATCTGGCAACCTGTATGCTTCAATTTGTACCACTATTTCATCAGAATTTGGGAGGTGGCAAAAAAATATACTTGGCGCTCGCTGTGCACTGTCTGAAAGCGGGCGCACTCATAAGGTGCATAACAATGACGCATTTCATCGACGTTCCAACTATGTCCGATCTGGTTCATGACATTGGAGTAGTCCAATTTCTGGGGGAGCTTTCTGAGGTTATCCGAGACGACTTCAAGCGTTGGCCGGACTTCGATAAATCCGCCCGTGTCGCGAGTCATTCAGATGTTGGGGTGATCGAGTTAATGCCTGTGGCTGACAACAGTCAGTATGCGTTCAAGTATGTAAATGGCCATCCATCCAATACGTTCAAAGATCTTCATACAGTCATGGCATTCGGAGTTTTGGCCGATGTCGACACTGGCTATCCAGTCCTGCTGTCCGAGCTGACAATTGCGACGGCTCTGCGTACCGCCGCGACCTCGCTGATGGCGGCGAAAGCACTCGCCCGTCCGAACTCTCGCAAGATGGCGTTGATCGGGAATGGCGCCCAGAGTGAGTTCCAGGCCTTGGCTTTCCATAAGCATCTCGGCATCCAGGAGATCGTGGCCTTTGACACCGACCCTCTTGCCACCGCGAAGCTGATCCGAAACCTGCAGGAATACCCAGAGCTCAAAATCACGCGTGCCCAGAGTGTCGCCGAAGCAGTACGGGGTGCGGACATCGTCACAACCGTGACTGCCGACAAGGCCTACGCAACCATCATCACACCGGAGATGCTTGAGCCGGGCATGCACCTGAACGCTGTCGGTGGTGACTGCCCCGGTAAGACCGAGCTTCACGCTGATGTCTTGCGCAAGGCCAGGGTCTTCGTGGAGTACGAGCCTCAGACCCGTATCGAAGGCGACATCCAGCAGCTTGAAGCAGACTCGCCTGTCGTTGACCTCTGGCGAGTGCTGACGGGCGAGCAGGAAGGGCGCCAAAGCGCTGAGCAAGTGACGGTGTTCGACTCCGTGGGCTTCGCTCTCGAGGACTACTCGGTACTGCGCTACGTACTGCAGCAGGCTGAGAAGCGTGGTGCTGGGACGAAGATCGATCTGGTGCCATGGGTTGAGGATGATCCCAAGGATCTGTTCAGCCATACCCGTGGCCGCGCTGCCAAGAAACGCATCCGACGCGTTGCATAACTCCAAGATCAGACACACATCGGAATTTCGAGATGGCATTTCCTACGCGTTCTATTCAAGCACCTGCGGCAGTGGTGATGGTCAGGCCACATGCTTTCACCCCCAACCCGGAAACGGCAGCAGATAACTCATTCCAGAGCACCAATACTGATATCGCCGCTCAAGCGCTCTCCGAGATTGCTCGGGACGAAGTCACGCAGGCTGCTGGCCGGCTTGAAGCTGAGGGTGTCCGGGTTCACCTGTTTGATGACTTTGGCGAGAACAACACCCCTGACTCCGTCTTCCCCAACAACTGGTTCTCGACCCATCCAGGCGGGCATGTGGCGATTTACTCCATGTACTCCCCGAATCGTCGAAGGGAAAGACGAGTGGACGTCATTGAGATGCTCAAGCAGGAGTACCGGGTTCAAGATGTGATCGACTACTCGGGGCTGGAGCAGGATGAACTGTTCCTCGAAGGCACTGGGGCCATGGTGTTCGATCACATGTCCAGGGTCGCTTACACGGCACGTTCAAATCGGGCCGACCCGATTGCCTTGGAGCGCTTCAGCACCCACTTCAACTTCGAGCCGATGGTGTTCGATACAGCGGACGAGAAGGGGGCGCCGATTTACCACACCAACGTGCTGATGTGCGTGGCGACCGAGTTTGCGTTGGTGGGCTTCGGCACGTTCACGAACAAGGCCCGAGCCGAGGAGGTGCGCATGCGATTGATGGAGTCGGGTCGGGATGTCATCGACCTGACCAACCAGCAAATCAATGAGTTTGCCGGCAACGCCATTGAGCTCTCCGGGCGGGACGGGCGCATCTTGGCTCTTTCGCGCAGGGCTCATAACAGCCTCACCGCAGAGCAACGGGAGCGTATTGATCGCTCGGCCAGGCTGGTGCCGCTGGATGTTCCCACCATCGAGATGGCCGGTGGCTCAGTTCGCTGCATGATCGCCGGCATCCATCTTTCGCCCCGAGCATAAAAAAAGCTGCCCGGTGAGCGTCATGAGACGCCGCACTGGGCAGCTGTTGGATGTGGTTTAGGCGAAGGATTCCATGAGTACCTGCACCAATTCGCCACCTTCTGGAGTAGCCCAGCTGCCGGCCAGCTCGGCAATGACTTGGTTGGTACTGGTCAGCGTGGCGCCTGCCTTGTCCATGCGGCGGATCGCGATATCGTCAGCCATCACGGTTGGGGAAGCACCGGCATCAGCGACTACCTGAACTTCTTGCCCCTGAGCCAGCAAGGTCAACACTGGATATACGGTGCAGACGTCGTTGGTGACGCCGGCCACGATGAACTTTGTGCGGCCAGTGGCTTTAACGGCAGCAGCAAAGTTCTCATCATCCATTGCGTTGACAATACCCAGACGTTTTACACGCTTAGCGAATGCTTCTGGAAGGATCTGCTCCAGCTCACTGAGCAGCGGCCCCTGAGCGTGCTCCTCCATGCTCGAGGTCAGCGACCTGCCTATCTGAGACTCAAGGCTTCATGAGCAGCGTCAATCGCACCTATCCAGTGACGGCCTGAAGGCCAGCCGTTCGGCGAAAGCTGATGCGTTGGCATTCGCGTGCCCGATAGCCAAGTAACGCTAGCCAAATTGAGGAGCCAACTCCACCAGGCGCCGCGCCGGCACGCGCCACTGCCCAGCACGTTCCTTCGCGAAGCCCAAGTTCCGTTTCACGTCCTTGGGGGGCGACGGTTCAGCGGGAAATTTCCAAGTAACAAAACCAAATGGGATGTCCCGAATCTGATTGCGCCGATTACCCAAGACGGGCACGACGAATTAGGACAGTGTCCCTTGTCGGCCTCGATCGCGGTACTCCGACAGGGGACAAAACGGGAAAGATTGCCAAATGTTACAGTCCGACGAGGCTGAAACCCGCATGCTTGAAGGGCTGTGCATCCATACAGGAGGATTTTGGGATCCAACTAACAATTTGCGCACAAGTTATCCACAAGGGGGATACCTTGCATTGCCAAATTGACCCCATTATCTTGTATCTCGTTCCGCCATAAACCCCACATCTTGTGTTTTTGGCGGGCACGCTGCGGATTCAGAATGGCAGCGGGTATGCGTGCAAAGTTTGGTCGCCGAGCACGCATAACCGCCTTCCCTGAGCCAATGCGGACATTGGTGGGACGCGCATTAGAGAAAAACCGAGTCTGGCTGTCAACCATCCAGCCCGGTTTTCCGCTCAAGGGTTGCTCCTGCCTATTTGATCCAATATCGATACAGGAGCACATCATCGTGCCGAATAATACGAAGCAAACCTCTTCCACTGTAGCCACCCTGGCTTCCGAAGTCCTTCGCAGCGGCAGTTCTTCTGCGATCCAGAAGGAGCTGGCCGGCTCGGCTATGTCGCAGGCATCCACTGGTAAGCAAACCAGTGCCGAGATGGAGACCAAAGCCAGCCGGGTTCTAGAAAGCGACAAGTACAACGCCACGACCAAAGCCCTTGCGGGGTCTGTGCTTTCTCAATCGAACAAAGAGCGAGGCAACTGACATGGCCCAGTATTTCGTGAACCGGAACAAGCAGGCCAATGGTGACCATGAAGTGCACACCAGTGTCTGCACCTATCTGCCAGCTCCTCACAACCGTCTTGACCTGGGCTACCACATTACGTGTGCCACCGCTGTGCGCCAGGCTCGGAATGTCTATCCCCAATCCAACGGCTGCAAATACTGCTCTACCTTGTGCCATACGCAGTAGTCCTGGCTTAGCAGAAGACCAAACCAGGTGCTGCCCGCTTCATGGCGGGCCCACCTTACGGCAGTCGAGCTCACCGGGGAGAAAATTCCATGAGCTATCTCGTTTATTGCACGTTTGATCTGAAGAATGCGTCCTCGAGAGATTATGAGAAGGCGTATGAGGATTTGAATGCGATTGGCCTAGCCAAGGTTGTTAAAGCAGATACTGGCCAAAACGTGGTGATTCCAACGACTTCGACAATGGGCTTCTTCAACGGATCGGGAGTAGGTGCCGTCCGTGATTCGGTTCGCGGCTCTGTTCAAAAGGCGTTCGCCAATCGGGGGTTCACCTCCGAAATCTTCATTGTCGTGGGCGAGAATTGGGCCTGGGGTGGCGCCACTACTTAATGGCTCATGGCCTACGGATGGGGCCGATGACCACAAAGGTGAGTCCAATTTTCACAGAGCGTTAGACTCGACCCTGCTTTCTGTATCGGAATGGGTCTTGGGGCTGGTTTTCTTTCGAGCAGCAACGGCAAGCGGGTGGTTAGAGAAGTGTTGCTTGTAGGTCTTGAGTAGCGACTGGTTTCCCGACTCTTTGATCATCTCTTGGAGATCGGAACCTTCTCGGTATGCGATTGAGTACCGCTGCGTCTTTTCGTTTTCTTGCTTGATCAAGGCTTTCGACTCCGCGCTAATCGTGGCGTTTGTCCAGAGCTCGAAAGTCTGCTTGAGCTTTGCGTAGCCTTCTTCATGCTTGGCGAATTCACGAAGGACGGGTATCCGTTTCATCAACCATTTTTCGACCTCAGCGTCATCTACCTGGCCAGTTGGCAAGTGTCCTTTGCACTCAACAAAAACGAGTTCGGTGTTTCCCACCTCGACGAACACATCAACTTCAGCGCGGGTGCTCTCCGAGCCGCGAACTAGCTTGTTGATGGTGATATGGGGTTTCCGGTAGGTCTCCTCTGCCAGCTGAGCGCACAGGTACTCGAACAAACACCCACGTAGCGTACCTTCCGCCCCTTCAATTTTGCCGAGGGCGCTGAACAAAGCATCGATCTTGTCGGGCGTTCCCAGGTTTATGGCAGTCGCCTTCATCACGGAAGCCAGCTCGTTTAGGCCACGAGCAACGTCAGTGCCAAGCAGCGAGTCGAGCGTGGCAGCAATCGCGCCGTTTGCCCGAATGATGTTCACCGCCTCTTTATCAAAGCCGTTCGCAAGAAACATCTGCAGGACAGGCGCCACCTTCTTGAAACCACGGACATTCGTGCACTTTTTGACGAATGTCCTAGCCGAACTTGCCGACACCCTCCCACCCAGGTAGACGTCACACACGAATGAGCCCGGCTTGGGCTTGGTGCCGGTTCCGTTCGACCCCAGCAGTGGATACAGGTACGACGGAGCAGACAGATCCCAGTAGTTGGGCCCTGCAGTTGGAATCGCGCCTTCGCTTCGAATCTCCACCTTATTCCAGCTACCAATCCCTAGGCGACGTACCCACTCCTTGACGGCATTTTGAATCGCCCCTGGTTTCCTAGACACTCTCCAAGCTCAGGAAATAGCGTTTCTCATATTCTATTGGAGACAGCTGCATAGCACTGCTGTGTCG
>NZ_JBEPNE010000015.1:0-135218 GCF_040546125.1 Pseudomonas sp. UYEF17 | reverse complement strand
GTACAAGCAACAGACAGGCTTTGTCAGTACCGGCCTCTTCGCAGCACAAGGCTGCTCCTACAGAACCTCGCCGAACCAATGAGTCATGTGTTGTTGTATGAGAGCTGGCTTGACTGCGATGGGCTGCAAAGCAGCCCCGATTAAAGAAAACACCACACCATCAAACAACCATCAGGTCATCTGGATGATGGTCTGCATGATGGTGCTTTCGGTGGAGATGGTCTTGGCGTTGGCCTGGTAGTTGCTCTGCGCCTTGATCAGGTTGACCAGCTCGCCGGTCAGGTCGACGTTCGAATCTTCCAGCGCACCGCCGGTGATCTGGCCCAGGGTACCGGTGTCCGGGGCGCCGATCACCGGCACGCCCGAGGCGTAAGACTCTTTCCAGCTGGTGCCGCCAATCGGGGTCAGGCCCTGCAGGTTGGCGAAGTTGGCGATGGCCACTTGGCCGATGATCTTGTCCTGGCCGTTGGTGAAGTTGGCGAACATGTTGCCGCTTTGATCGATGGTCAGGCCCGACAGCTCACCGGTAGCGAAGCCGTCCTGGCTCTTGGCGGTGGTGGCACTTGCCGCGTTGTACTGAGTGGTGCCGAGCATATCCAGGTTCACCCCGGCCAGGTTGGCAGTGGCGCCGTTCGGGCTCCATACGCCGGCAGCGTTCTTCTGTGCCGGGATCCAGTTATCCAGGGTGAAGGTCTTGTCGGCAGCGATGGTCATGCCACCGGCTACCGGGCCTGCGGTCATGGCCGCAGTGTCCAGGGTGCCGTCAGACTTGAACGGCAGCTTGTTGGACAGTGGCGTGGTCGAGGTCGGGTCGGCCGGGTTGCGCCCATCGATGGTGGTGTACATGGTCCAGGAGTTGCTGCTGGCATCCTTGACGAAGTACTGGTTCAACTGGTGCGCATTACCCTGGCTGTCGTACACGTCGGTGTTGAACGTGTAGTTGTAGCTGCCGGTATTGGCGGGATCGAACGGCGTCACGGCCGGTGCGGTGGCACTGGAGTTCAGGTTGACGTTCTCGGAGATTTTTCCGGTCGGATTGGGCGTCAGGTTCGAGGTGTCGATCTGCAGGTTGGTCAACACGCCCTGGATGATCTTGCCATTGGCGTCCACGGCATAGCCTTGCAGGTTGGCGCCCGAGGAGTTGACCACGTAACCGTCCTTGTCGCTGTAGAACGCACCGGCACGGGTGTAGATCTTCGAACCGTTGTCGCTCATCACGAAGAAGCCGTTGCCATCGATGGCCATGTCCAAGGCCTGCCCGGTGCCGTTGATATTGCCCGGGGAGAACATCTGCGACACCGCAGCAGTCTTCACACCAGTGCCTACCACGTTCTTGCCGGCACTGGTGCCGCGAATGGAGTTGGAGTACTGGTCGGCGAATTCTGCACGCGACGACTTGAAGCCGGTGGTGGCAACGTTGGCAATGTTGTTGCCGGTAACGTTCAGGGCCTTGTTTGCTGCATAGAGGCCGCTAAGGCCGATATTGAAAGACATGTGTAACTCCTGTCGTTTTGCTCAGGCCCTAGATGCCGATGCTTTGGATTTTGGAAAGCGCAACACTGCCCAGCCCAGCGAGGTTGAGCGTCATCTCCGAACCATTGGTGCCCATGGTCACACTAGTGACCGAGGCCGGCAGGTTGGTGGTCATGGTGGTGGCCTTGCCATCGATCGAGGCGGTGGCCTTGAAGGTGTAGGTACCTGCTGCCACGGCTTCGCCGTCGTCATCCAGGCCATTCCAGGTAAAGTCGATCTTGCCGGCTTTCTGGGTACCCAGGTCGATGGTGCGCACCAGCTTGTCGTCCTTGTCGTAGATGCCCACCGAGGTGGCAGTACTGGACGACGTCAGATTGATCGTGCCTTTCATTTCCTTGCTGGTGTCGACCACAGCCTTGTTGGTCTCGACAATTACGTTGCGCCCGACCAGTGACGACGCCTGCAAGGCCTGGGATGACTGCAGGCCCGCCGCGATATAGGTCACCGAATCATTCAGCGACTGCATGCTTTCGAGGCTGCTGAACTGCGCCAGCTGCGCCACGAACTCGCCGTTCTCCTGCGGGTCGAGCGGGTTCTGGTTCTTCATCTGGGTAACCAGCAGCTGCAGGAATGCATCCTTGCCCAGGGCGCTGCCGGCAGCGCCGGTGCTGCTGTCGGTCTTCGACGTCTGCTTCTGCAGCGAGGTCAGGTACGCGCTACCGACCTCGGTGGTGGAATTGGTGGTGGTCATGTCGGCTTCCTATCACTGCCCCAGGGTCAGGACTTTCTGCATCATGCTCTTGGCCGTATTCATCAGCTCGGCGTTGGTCTGGAACGCGCGGCTGGCGGAGATCATGTCAGCCATCTCCTCGACCACGTTGACGTTCGGGTAGTAGACGTAGCCGTCCTTGTTCGCCGCCGGGTGGTTGGGCTCGTAACGGGCCTCCAGGTTGCTCTGGTCCTCGACGATGCCTTTTACCTGCACGCCCTGCCCTGCTTCGCCCTGGTCTTCGAACAGCGACTGGCTGCCGCCGGCCTGCGCGTCCTGGAAGGTGGTGGCGAACACCGGGTGACGGGCGCGGTAGGTCTGGTCGATGCTCGAGGACACGGTCTCGGCGTTGGCGATGTTGGAAGCAACGGTGTTCAGGCGCGTGTTCTGCGCACTCATGCCGCTACCGGCAATGTTGAAGACACTGGAAAGGGACATGGTCATTCTCCCCGCAGGGCCGAAACCAGCCCTTTGAATTTACTGTTGAGCAAGGTGAAGCTGGCCTGGAAGCCGATGGCGTTTTCGGTGTAGTTCGATTGCTCGATCTGCGCGTCCACGGTGTTCTGGTCGATCGACGGCTGCGTTGGCGTGCGGTACTTGAGGGTATCGTCGGCCATGGCCAGGCCCTCGGCCTCGATATGGCGGCCGTTGGTACGATCGAGGCTGAAACGGCCGCCACTCTGCTGCTTGTCGCTCTCGGCAGCGAGCACCGAGGCGAAGTCCATGTCGCGCGCCTTGTAGTTGGGCGTGTCGGCGTTGGCGATGTTGTTGGCCAGCACTTCGGCACGCTGGGCGCGGAAGCCCAGGGCCTTTTCGTGAATACCAAGCGCCTTGTCGAAACTGATGCTCATGTCGGGGAAACCTTCGGAGGTTGACCGGAATATCGTTGGGCAAGGTATAGCAAGGGCTGTGCCAACCAACAGAAAGCCCGGAAATACGGGCTTGCAGGGCAAGGTGCTGTCAGAGTGATGCCAGAAAAGCGGCAAAGGCCTTCCGCCTTGAGCGGCGAAAGCGGCAATTGCCGGGCGGCAAAAGCGGCAAAACAAAAATTTGACGTCAGCATTTCTCCTGCGCCGGCCTCTTCGCGGGTAAACCCGCTCCCACAGGGTTCTGCACAGCTTTCAAGGGCGGCGCGGTAGCTGTGGGAGCGGGTTTACCCGCGAAGAGGCCGGCACAGGCAAACAAAAAGGCCGGCAACTTTCGCTGCCGGCCTTTGTGCTTACTTCGCCTGGTAGATGATCCCCGGGCTGCACTGCACCATCTGGTAATGGTCCGGCAGCCCGTTCAGCGCCTCGGAAGCCCCGAGGAACAGATACCCACCCGGCTTCAAGGTACTGTGGATACGCAACAGGATGTCCTTCTTCACCTGCGCCGAGAAATAGATCAGCACGTTACGGCAGAACACCACATCGAACTTGCCCAGGCTGGCATAGCTGTCGAGCAGGTTGAACGAGCGGAACTCGACGCGGCTGCGGATCGCCGGCTTGACCGCCCAACGCCCCGGCCCCTTGGTGTCGAAGTAGCGCTGCAGGCGCTCCTGGGACAAGCCACGGGCAATCGCCAGGCTGTCGTACTCGCCGGTCTTGCAGTTGGTCAGCATGGTGCCGGACAGGTCGGTGGCAACGATCTGCGCGCCCATCTTCAACTGGCCGAGGTTGCTGCGCTCGAATTCGTCGATGGCCATCGAGATGGAGTACGGCTCCTGCCCCGACGAACAGGCCGCCGACCACATGCGCAGGCGCTGGCCGGGGTTGTTGCGGATGAACTCGGGGATGACCTTGTTCTTCAGCACCTCGAACGGGTAGGTATCGCGAAACCACAGGGTCTCGTTGGTGGTCATGGCATCGACCACCTGCTCGCGCAAGCCGCCACGCGGCTGGGCCTGGATGCGCTGCACCAGCTCGCCCAGGCTCTTGATGCCCTGTTGCTCCATCAGCTTGTTGAGACGGCTGGAGACCAGGTACTGCTTATTCTCGCCCAGCAGGATGCCACAGGCTTTCTCCAGGAAGACCCGGAACTGTTCGAAATCCAAATTACCCGTAGACACTACTGCCGCCTCTTTTAAATCACTGGTGCCGGGGGCCTGCCCCCGGCGGCTTCAATGCGTTGCCTTGATCCGGTCGACCACCCGCTGGGCCAGGTCGTCCGGCTTGAACTTGGCCAGGAAGTCATCGGCACCGACCTTCTTGACCATCGCCTGGTTGAACACCCCGGAAAGCGAAGTATGCAGGCAGATGTGCAATTTTTGCATGCGCGGATCGCTGCGGATCTCCGCCGTTAGCGTATAGCCGTCCATTTCCGGCATTTCAATGTCCGAGATCATCATCAGGAACTCTTCTTCCGGCTTCTTGCCCTCATCCACCAGCTGGCGCAGGTAGTTCAGGGCCTGACGGCCATCATTAAGCGCCACCACCTCGACCCCCACGGTCTGCAGGCAGCGGCTGACCTGCTTGCGCGCCACCGACGAATCGTCGACGGTGAGCACCCGCAGCAGCACGGCCTTGTCCTGCACCTCGGCATCGATCACCCCGGCCGACACCGACTCGGACGACGGCGCCACTTCGGCCAGCACCTTCTCCACATCGATGATCTCGACCATGCGGTTGTCCACCCGAGTGACTGCGGTCAGGTAGTGGTCGCGGCCGGTGCCCTTGGGTGGCGGATGGATTTCTTCCCAGTTCATGTTGACGATGCGCTCCACCGAATGCACCAGGAAGCCTTGGGTCTTGGTGTTGTACTCGGTGATGATCACGAAACTGTTGCGCGTGTCTTCCTGCAGCGGCCGCAACCCGGTGGCCATCGACAGGTCGAGGATCGGGATGGTCGCCCCGCGTATATTGGCAACACCGCGCACCACCGGGTGCGCCTTGGGCAGCAGGGTCAGCGCAGGGCATTGCAGCACTTCCCTGACCTTGAATACGTTGATGCCGTAAAGCTGCTCGCCATTGAGGCGGAACAGCAGCAATTCCAGGCGATTCTGCCCCACCAGCTGCGTGCGCTGGTTGACCGAATCCATAACACCTGCCATGCCAGACTCCTTTATGTTTCAGCCTTTCGTTGCAACTCAGATAGCGAGTCGGCACGGGCTTTGCTTTTTTGAGCGCCATGTACACGAAAACGACATTTTTCCGACGATTGACGCGCCTGCTGACTGGCTCGCTGGCCATGCTGTGCCTTCTGGTGCCCGGCGTTCGCACGGTAGCGGACGCGTTTACCTTGCCTGAACAGCTTATCGGTGTCACTCAAGGGTTTCTTGAATTCAGCGTCGAAGATTATCTGGCAACCACCCAGACCGCAGGCCGTTACGAGATCCAGGTCAACCCGCTGGACCCGCGCCTGCGCATGCCGCTGTGCAGCCAGCAGCTGGACGCCTCGCTGGAAAGTCCGGCCCAGCCGTTGGGCCGCGTCACGGTAAAGGTACGCTGCGAAGGCACGGCGCCTTGGACCGTGTTCGTGCCGGCCACCGTGCGGCTGTTCCGAGATGTGGTGGTGGTGACCCGGCCGCTCAAGCGCGACAACGTGGTGGGCGAAGGCGACGTGGCCCTGCGCGAGCGCGATGTCGGCACCCTGGGCCAAGGCTTCTTGACCGAACTGGAACAGGCGGTAGGCATGAAGATGCTGCGCCCCACGGTGATCGACCAGGTACTCACCCCGCAACACCTGGAACAGGCCGAGGTAGTGCGCAAGGGCGACCACGTGGTGATCATCGCCCGCAGTGGCAGCCTCAGTGTGCGCATGCCCGGAGAAGCCCTGAGCAAGGGCGGCCTGAGCGAACAGATCCGGGTGCGCAACCTCAATTCCAAACGAGTGATCAAGGCCAGGGTGACCGGCCCCGGCCAGGTCGAAGTAAGTATGTAGCCAGCCCATTGATTTGCGCTGGCGATGAGGAACCGCTTTTCCTAAACTGTGTCAGAAAACGGGTTCGCGAGCTTGCTGACAGGCGGCTATGCATTTGTGCCTAAAGTTTCTTTCGGGTTGGCCGAAAACAAGGCAAGCGTCCAAATACCCAGAGGTTTCTGATCATGGTCATCGACTTCAGTCGTTTGAATAACTCTCCGTCCGTCACGGGCGGCGTGCGCGGCAACACCGCGAACGGCAGCGCCGAAAAACCGGCAGCCAGCCAGGAAGCGGCAACCGCCACCAGCGCCAGCGGAGAAGCGGTACACCTCAGCCAAGAGGCCCAGCAGTTGCAGAAGATCAGCGACAAGCTGCGCGACGAGCCAGTGGTCAACAGTGCCCGTGTGGCGCAGTTGAAACAGGCGATCGCCGACGGCAGCTACCAGGTCGATGCCGGCCGGGTCGCCAGCAAACTGCTCGATTTCGAAGCCCAGCGCTGACCGTTCGGCGCGCTGACTTCACGGACGCTAGAAAAGCCAAGAGTTAGCCATGCACGACACCACCTTGCTGCAACTGATCGAAGATGACATTGCCCCCATGCAGGAACTGCTTGACCTTCTGCAAAAGGAAGCGATCGCCCTGCATGGCCGCGACATGCCGCTGCTGGAACAGATCCTGGCGCGCAAGCAGTCGTTGATCATCTTGCTCGAGCAGCACGGCCAGCGCCGCAGCCAGTTGCTCGGCAGCCTGGGCCTGAGCGCCGATCGGGCCGGTGTGCAGGCGGTGGCTGCGCAATCGCCCCATGGCGAAGCGATGCTGCAGCGGCTCGACATGCTCTCGCAGCTGATGGACAACTGCCAGCAGGTCAACCAGACCAATGGCCGGATCATCCAGGTGCAGCAACACGTCACCAACAACCAGATCCGGATCCTAATGGGCGGCGATTCTCCGTCGCTCTACGACAGCCGCGGCAGCACCTCGCCGTTGGCCAAGCCACGGGCGCTCAGCCAAGTGTGATTTTTTCTATCAAGGCACGGAACATACTGGCAAAATGCCGTTAATTGCGTGTGTCGCTTTTGCCTGGAGAACGATAAGCCGTGTTCAATGAATCCGATGCCCCGCAGCCGCCAAAGGTGCTGAACACCCCTTTGGAGATTGCGGCCAACTTGCGGCAGCTGCAGGAAAGCCACGACCCTCTGATCATCACCTTCCACGACCGCAGCCAGCGCTTCCAGAGCTACGTGGTGCACGTGGACCGTGAAAGCAACACCCTGGCGCTGGACGAGATGATCCCGCGCGACGGTGAAAAGTTCATCGAGAACGGCGAACACTTCCGCGTCGAAGGCTTCCACGATGGCGTGCGCATCGCCTGGGACTGCAACCACGAGCTGAAGATCAGCGAAGTCGATGGCAACCGCTGCTACCGCGGCGCCATGCCATTGGAGATGACCTACCACCAGCGCCGCAATGCGTTCCGCGCCGCGCTGAAGCTGTCGCAGCTGGTCGATGTCATCCTCGATGGCGCCCACCTCAAGGGCAACGGCGCCCTGCGTGGCAAGCTGCTGGACATCTCCGCCACCGGCTGCAAACTGCGCTTCGAAGGCAATGTCGAGGATCGCCTGCAACTGGGCCAGGTGTACGAGCGTTTCAAGGCGGGCAACCCGCTGGGCCTGGTCGACACCATGGTCGAGCTGCGCCACCTGCACTATGAAGAGCGGATCAACACCACCTTTGCCGGCGTGCGCTTCCATAACCTTACCGGGCAGGCGCAGCGCAAGGTCGAGAGCTTCGTGTACCAGTTGCAGCGTGAGGCGCGGCGGTTCGACAAGGACGACTATTGATCGTCGGCCGAGTACAAAAACGCCACCTATCAAGGTGGCGTTTTCATTTGTGCTTCTCCTGTGCCGGCCTCTTCGCGGGCACGCCCGCTCCCACAGAACTGCACATAACTCATTGAATTAGCAGGGACTCTGTGGGAGCGGCTTTAGCCGCGAACACCGGCGCAGCCGGTGCCATGCACCGCGTTGGATTCTTCGCGGCTAAAGCCGCTCCCACAGGGTACGCGTACTGCTTGCGGATTCAGTTCTCTACGCGACAGATCTCCCACAGGTACAACGCATGCCTTGAACGCTGCGCGGTCGCTGTGGGAGCGGGCGTGCCCGTGAAGAGGCCGGCACACAGGCCTACACCGACTTGCTGACCTCACCTTCCGGCTCAGGCTCCTTGTCAGCCCCCTTCTCTTCCGCCTCGGTATCCTCCGCCGCCACCGGCGCCTGCATCACCTCCTGTACCGTCTGCTCATCCACCCGGGGGTCCAGCGCCGCCGACAGTGGCGAACCGGCAGCCGGCATGGCAACGTGGCCCAAAGGCGCATCCTGCACCTGGTGCAGCCCGGTGACCGCCTTCGGCCGAATGCGCCACACCAGCACCAGGGCAAAGAACACGAAGAAGGCATACAGCATCTGCGGGCCCAGCACCTTCATCAGCACGCCTGCCGCCAGCGGCCCGATACACGCGCCCACGCCGTAGGTCACCAGCAGCATCGCGGTCAGCGACACCCGCCGTTCGCTTTCCACATGGTCGTTGGAAAACGCCACCGCCAGCGGGTACAGGCAGAACTGCAGCAACGAAATCACGAAGCCTATGCCGAACAGCAACTCCAGCGGCACGCTGGGCAGCATCGCCAGCGGCGCCGAGGCCAGCGCCAACCCCACCGCCACGCTGCGGATCAGCACTGCCCGATCGTAGCGGTCAGACAACCAGCCCAGCGGCCACTGCACCAGCAGGCCGGCAAAGATGCAGCTACCCATGAACAGACCGACCTGCTCGGTAGTCATGCCCTGGCTGGAGGCATACAAGGGCGCCAGGCCATAGAACGAGCCGACGATCAGCCCCGAACCCAGCACCGTGCTGAGCGACTGCGGCACGCGCTTGATGAAGAACTTCGGCTCCATCGGGGCCGGGCGCAACGGTGCGGGGTGTATGCGCCGGGTCATGGCGACCGGCACCAGGCACAGGGTGAAACACATGGCCACCAGCATCAGCAGCTCCAGGCCAAGCTGTGGGTGCACCACCAGGATCAGCTGGCCGAGCACCAGGCCCAGGTACGAGGCGATCATGTAGCCGCTGAACACCGCGCCACGATGCTTCACGTCGGCCTGCTCGTTCAGCCAGCTCTCGATGACCATGTACTGGCACATCATCCCCAGGCCGACGATCATCCGCAGCCCGACCCAGGCCGGCAGCCAACTGGTCAAGCCATGGCCGAGCACCGCCGCGCCGACGATGCCGGCGCAAGTGGCATAGGCGCGAATGTGCCCTACCCGGCCAATCAACCGGTGGCCGACCTTGCCGCCTACCGCCAGGCCAAAGTAGTTGGCCGCCATCAAGGCACCCACCCACAGGCTGTCGACATGATCGGCTGCCAGGCGCAGGGCCAGGTAGGTACTGAGCAGGCCCGAGCCGATCAACATCATCAGCGCGGCGAAATACAACGACTGAAACGGCTTCCAGATATTTCGCATAAGTCCCTTGCGGCTCCCGGGTCAGGTGGCGATGGGTTGCAGACAAGCATAAGGGCAAATGCCAAGGAATGAGTGCGGTGGCGGGTAAAATGCTGTTGCCGGGGCGCGTCCGGTGCAGGTCATGTCGCGATCAGGCCTGTACAGCAGGCTGACAGGCACCCCCTTCCGTTGGCTGAAACGCATCCATGTCCCAAGTCGACAGGCAGTGCCTTAGCCTGGGCTACCGCCTCAGCAATCATCGGAGACTTACATGATAAGGGCCAATTTCACCGCTACACTTTCTAACGTCCACCGTGGCCAGATAGTTGTTGCGGACAACAACGTACACCCAGTGCTTGGCCTGGATGAAGACGGCTGGCTGTGCACCACCGCCGCGCGCAGGAGCGTGCCACGCAGTGCAAATGAATTCCAACGACTTGCATTCCATTTCGAATTTATCGAGCACCGTGAAGACCGCACGCACTACTACATTACCTGCGCAGAACACTGGGCCTATATTGGCGCCAGGCTTGAAAGCAGTTCCAATGGCTGGCTAGGCCTGTATGGTACGCATGTGGCCGGGCGGGTCCGGGCTGTGCTCAACGCCCCACATCCGTACAACCTGCTACGTACCCGGCCCTACTGGAAAATCGAAACGCTCCAGCCATGGGACGGCACAGTGGAGAGCGCCGGCTTTGTTCCCTTCTACCTGCGGGACATGAACGGCTACCGTGTTGCGGAGTCGCTCTCGGACAATGTCCCGGTACTTGACCTGGGCCGCCAGTACTACCTCAACGCCGGCGAGCGCACCGGTGACGTGCTCGAATTCTTCCTGAGCGATATTCAGCTGACCTGACCAGCAAGCGCAGTACTCGGACGGCTACTCCCGCAAGGTCATGCCATTGGCCGGCAGCGGCAAGGCCGTCTTGTAGCGCACCTGCTTCAAGGCAAAACTGGAACGGATGTTGGCCACCCCTGGCAACCGAGTCAGGTAATCCAGGAACCGTTCCAGCGCCTGGATGCTGGGCAGCAGTACCCGCAACAGGTAGTCCGGATCGCCCGTCATCAGGTAGCACTCCATCACTTCTGGCCGTTCGGCAATTTCTTCCTCGAAACGGTGCAACGACTGCTCGACCTGTTTTTCCAGGCTTACATGGATGAACACGTTCACGTCCAGCCCCAACGCCTCGGGCGACAGCAAGGTCACCTGCTGGCGGATCACCCCCAGTTCTTCCATGGCCCGCACCCGGTTGAAGCAGGGTGTGGGGGACAGGTTTACCGAGCGGGCCAGCTCGGCGTTGGTGATGCGGGCATTTTCCTGCAGGCTGTTGAGAATGCCGATATCGGTACGATCGAGTTTGCGCATGAGACAAAATCACCGGTTTTTTGTGTTTATGCGGAATGTTTATCTGCCCTGCTCGGCAAAGGCAATCAACTTGAGAGAAAAATTCTCCTGCCGGCCCACTAAGATGTAGGGGACGCTGACCTACCAGTCACAAGCCGGTACTCAGCGGCGGCCGCTTCAGAGCTCACAAAAACAAATACCCGAGCGAGCGTAAAAAGCATGAACGAGTACGCCCCCCTGCGTTTGCATGTGCCCGAGCCTACCGGCCGGCCAGGCTGCCAGACCGATTTCTCTTACCTGCGCCTGAACGATGCAGGTCAAGCCCGTAAACCCCCAGTCGATGTCGACGCTGCCGACACCGCGGACCTGTCCTACAGCCTGATCCGCGTGCTCGACGAGCAAGGCAACGCGCAAGGCCCGTGGGCCGAAGACATCGACCCGCAAGTTCTCCGTCAGGGCATGCGCGCCATGCTCAAGACACGGATTTTCGACAGCCGCATGGTGGTCGCCCAGCGCCAGAAGAAGATGTCCTTCTACATGCAGAGCCTGGGTGAAGAAGCCATCGGCAGCGGCCAGGCCCTGGCGCTGAACCGCACCGACATGTGCTTCCCCACCTACCGCCAGCAAAGCATCCTGATGGCCCGCGACGTGTCGCTGGTCGAGATGATCTGCCAGCTGCTGTCCAACGAGCGTGACCCGCTCAAGGGCCGCCAGCTGCCGATCATGTATTCGGTACGCGACGCCGGTTTCTTCACCATCAGCGGCAACCTGGCAACCCAGTTCGTGCAGGCGGTCGGCTGGGCCATGGCCTCGGCGATCAAGGGCGATACCAAGATCGCCTCGGCGTGGATCGGCGACGGCGCAACCGCCGAGTCGGACTTCCACACCGCCCTCACCTTCGCCCACGTGTACCGCGCCCCGGTGATCCTCAACGTGGTCAACAACCAGTGGGCGATCTCCACCTTCCAGGCCATCGCCGGTGGCGAGTCGACCACCTTCGCCGGCCGTGGCGTGGGTTGCGGCATTGCCTCGCTGCGGGTTGACGGCAACGACTTCGTCGCCGTGTACGCCGCCTCGCGCTGGGCCGCAGAACGCGCCCGTCGCGGCCTGGGCCCATGCCTGATCGAGTGGGTCACCTACCGTGCCGGCCCGCACTCGACCTCGGACGACCCGTCCAAGTACCGCCCGGCCGATGACTGGAGCCACTTCCCGCTCGGCGACCCGATCGCCCGCCTGAAGCAGCACCTGATCAAGATCGGCCACTGGTCCGAGGAAGAACACCAGGCCACCACTGCCGAGCTGGAAGCCGCGGTGATCGCCGCGCAGAAGGAAGCCGAGCAGTACGGCACCCTGGCCAACGGTCACATCCCGAGTGCCGCCTCGATGTTCGAGGACGTGTACAAGGAAATGCCCGACCACCTGCGCCGTCAACGCCAGGAACTGGGGGTTTGACATGAACGACCACAACAACAGCATCAACCCGGAAACCGCCATGGCCACCACTACCATGACCATGATCCAGGCCCTGCGCTCGGCCATGGATGTCATGCTCGAGCGCGACGACAATGTGGTGATCTACGGCCAGGACGTCGGTTACTTCGGCGGCGTGTTCCGCTGCACCGAAGGCCTGCAGAACAAGTACGGCAAGTCCCGTGTGTTTGACGCGCCGATCTCCGAGAGCGGCATCGTCGGCACCGCCGTGGGCATGGGTGCCTACGGCCTGCGCCCGGTGGTGGAAATCCAGTTCGCCGACTACTTCTACCCGGCCTCCGACCAGATCGTTTCCGAGATGGCGCGCCTGCGTTACCGTTCGGCCGGCGAGTTCATCGCCCCGCTGACCCTGCGCATGCCCTGCGGTGGCGGGATCTATGGCGGCCAGACCCACAGCCAGAGCCCGGAAGCGATGTTCACCCAGGTGTGCGGCCTGCGCACTGTCATGCCGTCCAACCCGTATGACGCCAAGGGCCTGCTGATCGCCTCGATCGAATGCGATGACCCGGTAATCTTCCTGGAACCCAAGCGCCTGTACAACGGCCCGTTCGACGGCCACCACGACCGCCCTGTAACGCCGTGGTCGAAGCACCCGCAAAGCGCGGTGCCCGATGGCTACTACAGCGTGCCGCTGGACAAGGCGGCCATTACCCGCCCCGGCAATGACGTGACCGTGCTGACCTACGGCACCACGGTGTACGTGGCCCAGGTGGCCGCCGAAGAAACCGGCGTCGACGCCGAGGTGATCGACCTGCGCAGCCTGTGGCCGCTGGACCTGGAGACCATCGTCGAGTCGGTGAAAAAGACCGGCCGCTGCGTGGTGGTACACGAGGCCACCCGCACCTGCGGCTTCGGCGCCGAACTGGTGTCGCTGGTGCAGGAACACTGCTTCCACCATCTGGAGGCGCCGATCGAGCGCGTCACCGGCTGGGACACCCCCTACCCCCACGCACAGGAATGGGCTTACTTCCCAGGGCCTTCGCGGGTAGGTGCGGCATTGAAAAAGGTCATGGAGGTCTGAATGGGCACGCACGTCATCAAGATGCCGGACATTGGCGAAGGCATCGCGCAGGTCGAGTTGGTCGAGTGGTTCGTCAAGGTCGGCGACATGATCGCCGAAGACCAGGTAGTGGCCGACGTCATGACCGACAAGGCCACCGTGGAAATCCCTTCGCCGGTCAGCGGCAAGGTGCTGGCACTGGGTGGGCAGCCCGGTGAAGTGATGGCGGTCGGCAGCGAGCTGATCCGCATCGAAGTGGAAGGCAGCGGCAACCATGTGGATGTGCCCACCAAGGATGTGCCCAAGCCCGAACAGGTCGAGGCCCCCGCTGCCCCGGTAGCCGCCAAGCCAGAGCCGCAGAAGGAAGCAAGACCGGCCGCGTGCCAGGCGCCCGTCAACCACGAGGCAGCCCCGATCGTGCCGCGCCAGCCAGGCGACAAGCCGCTGGCCTCGCCGGCGGTGCGCAAGCGTGCCCTGGATGCCGGTATCGAACTGCGTTACGTGCATGGCAGCGGCCCGGCCGGGCGCATCCTGCACGAAGACCTCGACGCCTTCATGAGCAAGCCGCACAGCGCTGGCGGACAAGCCCCGAGCGGCTATGCCAAGCGCACCGACAGCGAGCAGGTGCCAGTGATCGGCCTGCGCCGCAAGATCGCCCAGCGCATGCAGGACGCCAAGCGCCGGGTCGCGCACTTCAGCTATGTGGAAGAAATCGACGTCACCGCCCTGGAAGCACTGCGCCAGCAACTCAACAGCAAGCACGGCGACAGCCGCGGCAAGCTGACCCTGCTGCCGTTCCTGGTGCGTGCGCTGGTCGTGGCACTGCGCGACTTCCCGCAGATCAACGCCACCTATGACGACGAAGCCCAGGTCATCACCCGCCATGGCGCGGTGCATGTGGGCATCGCCACCCAGGGTGACAACGGCCTGATGGTGCCAGTTCTGCGCCATGCCGAAGCTGGCAGCCTGTGGAGCAATGCCGGCGAGATCTCGCGCCTGGCCAACGCTGCCCGCAACAACAAGGCCAGCCGCGACGAGCTGTCCGGTTCGACCATCACCCTGACCAGCCTGGGCGCCCTGGGCGGTATCGTCAGCACACCGGTGGTCAACACCCCGGAAGTGGCGATCGTCGGTGTCAACCGCATGGTCGAGCGGCCTGTGGTGATCGACGGCCAGATCGTCGTGCGCAAGATGATGAACCTGTCCAGCTCGTTCGACCACCGCGTGGTCGATGGCATGGACGCCGCGCTGTTCATCCAGGCCGTGCGTGGCCTGCTCGAACAACCCGCCTGCCTGTTCGTGGAGTGAGCATGCAACAGACTATCCAGACTACCCTGTTGATCATCGGCGGCGGCCCTGGCGGCTACGTGGCTGCCATCCGCGCCGGGCAACTGGGCATTCCCACCGTGCTGGTGGAAGGCCAGGCACTGGGCGGTACCTGCCTGAACATCGGCTGCATCCCCTCCAAGGCGCTGATCCACGTCGCCGAGCAGTTCCACCAGACTTCGCGCTTTGCCGGCCCGTCGGAGCTGGGCATCAGCGTTGCCTCGCCGCGCCTGGACATCGGCCAGAGCGTGGCCTGGAAGGACGGCATCGTCGACCGCCTGACCACCGGCGTCGCAGCCCTGCTGAAAAAGCACGGGGTCAAGGTGATCCATGGCTGGGCGAAGGTGCTCGACGGCAAGCAGGTCGAGGTCGATGGCCAGCGCATCCAGTGCGAGCACCTGTTGCTGGCCACTGGCTCCAGCAGTGTCGAACTGCCGATGCTGCCGCTGGGCGGGCCGATCATTTCCTCGACCGAAGCCCTGGCGCCGAAAACCCTGCCGCAGCACCTGGTGGTGGTGGGCGGCGGCTATATCGGCCTGGAGCTGGGCATCGCCTACCGCAAGCTGGGCGCACGGGTCAGCGTGGTGGAAGCGCGCGAGCGCATCCTGCCGACCTACGACAGCGAGCTGACCGCACCGGTGGCCGAATCGCTGAAGAAACTGGGCATCACCCTGCACCTGGGCCACAGCGTCGAGGGTTACGAAGGCGGCTGCCTGCTGGCCCGTGATGGCCAGGGTGGGCAACTGCGCCTGGAAGCCGACCAGGTGTTGGTGGCCGTGGGCCGTCGGCCGCGCACGCAAGGTTTCAACCTGGAGTGCCTGGACCTGAAGATGAACGGCGCCGCCGTCGCCATCGACGAGCGCTGCCAGACCAGCATGCGCAACGTCTGGGCCATCGGCGACGTGGCCGGCGAACCGATGCTGGCGCACCGGGCCATGGCCCAGGGCGAGATGGTCGCCGAGATCATCGCCGGCAAGGCACGCCGTTTCGAACCCAGCGCGATTGCTGCGGTGTGTTTCACCGACCCGGAAGTGGTGGTGGTCGGCAAGACCCCGGAGCAAGCCAGCCAGCAAGGGCTGGACTGCATCGTCGCGCAGTTCCCGTTTGCTGCCAATGGCCGGGCCATGAGCCTGGAATCGAAAAGCGGTTTCGTGCGGGTGGTGGCGCGCCGTGACAACCACCTGATCCTGGGTTGGCAGGCGGTTGGCGTGGCGGTTTCCGAGTTGTCGACGGCGTTTGCCCAGTCGCTGGAGATGGGCGCGTGCCTGGAGGATGTGGCCGGCACCATCCATGCCCACCCGACACTGGGTGAGGCGGTACAGGAAGCGGCACTACGCGCCCTGGGCCACGCCCTGCATATCTGACACTGAAGCGGCCGAGGCCGATTTGGCCCGCAGCGCCCCAGGCGTTGCGGGTCTTTTTTCATTCAGGCCTTACGGCGGTCCGAGACGCTGAAGCTAGCGCGACCGCTGTAGGAGCGGCCTTGTGTCGCGAAAGGGCTGCGAAGCAGCCCCGGCAATTTGTGCATCCTCGCTGAAACCCTGGGGCTGCTTCGCAGCCCTTTCGCGACATAAGGCCGCTCCTACAGGGGATCTGCGCCAGGCGGCCTATTCGGCTATCGCGTTCTTGCCAGCATCCTTGGCCCGGTACAGCGCCGTGTCGGCACGCGCCAGCAGTGCATGCTGGTCCTCCCCTTCCTGCCATTGCACCACGCCGTAACTCATGGTCAGCTGGCAATCGCCCACCGGCTCCACCTGCACCATCGCCTGGCGCAAGCGTGCTGCCACCTCCAGCGCCTCGCCCAGCGAGGCCTGCGGCAATACGATGACGAATTCGTCCCCACCCCAGCGCGCCAGCAGGTCCTGCTGCCGCAGGCAAGCACGCAGGACATCGACCACCCGCACCAGCGCCGCATCGCCACGGGCATGGCCATAGCGGTCATTGATCGGCTTGAAGTCGTCCACGTCCATGGCTATCAGCGACAACGGCTGGCGAAAGCGCTGTGCACGCTCGCACTCCAGTTGCAGCGCCTTCTCCAGCCGATAGCGGTTGGCAATGCGGGTCAACGCGTCGCGCTCGGCCAGCTCGCGGTTTTCATCCAGCTGCCGCTGCAACTGCTGGTTCACCCAGGACAGCTCGCGGGTGCGTTCGGCCACCTGGCTTTCCAGCGACTGGTTCCTCTGCTCCAGTTGCGCTACCAGGCGCTTGTTGGCGTCGATGTTGCGGTGGGCACCGAGCATGCGCGCCACCGAGCCGTCCTCGTTACGGGCGATGATGTGGCCGCTGTCTTCGATCCACAGGTAGCCGCCATCGTGGCAACGGCAGCGGTATTCGACCAAGTAATGCTCGTTGCGCTGGTTGATGTATGCCTCGAAATGCGCCATCACCCGCGGGTAGTCCTCCGGGTGGATCACACTTTCCCAGGTGAGCACCGAGTTGGCCATGGAGTGGCTGGGGTAGCCGAGCATGGCGTACCAGCCCGGGTTGCGATAGACGTAGCCGGTATTGGCATTCCAGTCCCAGATACCATCGCTGATCAGATCGAACAACGTATGCAACTGCTGTTCACTGAAGCCGGCGGGTACCGGCCGGGTTTCCTGACTCATGGACGCTCTCCCTGGCTCCTGGCGCACCCGAACAGAATAGCCCCGACGCCCTGTTTTTGCGGCGCTGAGGACAGGCATGGATCGAGGACGCTCAAGCCAACTGCAACAGCGCCTCCTCCACTGCGGCAACCACCTGGTTGCCCTTGGCACCCGGCAGCCGCCATGCGGCGATGGTCATGCCCAGTGGCACCGCGCGGTCGATGGGGGCGACCAGTTCGCCGCTGTCGAGGTAGCGTTGCACCAGGCTTCTGCGCCCTATCAGCACCCCGGCGGCCAGCAAGGCTTGCTGCAGGGCGATCGAGTACAGGGAAAAACCCGGCCCACGGGCAACGAACCTGTGTCCGGGCATCACCGCCCCCGTCCACACCGCCCAGTCGTTCCAGCCCACGTCGGCGATGCAACGGGCGTCGGCAAGGTCCTCGGGCTTGGCGATGCTGGCGGCCAGGGCCGGCACGCACACGGGCAGGACTTCTTCCGTGGCTATCCTGCGTTGCCAGCGCTCGGGCTTTTCGGTGTAGAACAGGCACAGGTCGAACGGGCTGCGCTTCAGGTTGGGCGGCTCATCCACCGCCGTCACCGAGATCTCGATGGGTGCCAGCAGCCGGGTCAGTTCCGGCAGGCGTGGCCCTATCCACAACTGCGCCAGGGCAGGCGATGTGACGATATGCACCCGCTGCGGTGCGGCCAGGCGGCGCAGTGTGCGTGCAGCGGCTTCCACTGCGTCGAACGCCTCGGTGAACTGGCCTTTCACGCTTTCGCCCAAGGGCGTCAGGCGCACGCCTTTGGCATGGCGCTCGAACAAGGCCGCGCCATATTCGCTTTCCAGGGTCTTGACCAGGGCGGCGATGGCCCCCGGGGTCACCTTCAGCTCGAGTGCGGCACGGGCAAAACCGCCCAGGCGGGCTGACGCTTCGAAGGCACGCAGGGCATTGAGCTGCAGCGAGTGCCGGGTAGGAGTATCGAGGTGCACGGTTTCAGGCCTATTTTTTTTAGGCCTACTATTCCAGAAATCTGACGTTGAGGCCAACTGTCGCGCGCATTAACGTGGACGTACCGCCCTTGCACCGTCTGCACTCTTTCAAGGATTTCAAATGCCGTATCCAAGCGGGACCCAAGCGTTCAGGCAAGGTGCCCACAGCGCCCTGCCATTGACCTCCGGCATCGTGCCCTTCGGCCTGATCACCGGGGTCACGGCGATCGGCATGGGCCTGTCGCCAACCGATGCCATCGGCATGACCTTGCTGTTCTACTCCGGTTCGGCGCAAATGGTGGTGATGCAGTTGATGCAAAGCGCCGCCCTGCCGGTGACCATGGTAGTCACCGCTCTGGTGATCAACCTGCGCTTCCTGATGTACAGCGCCAGCCTGGCCCCGCACCTGGGCCAGCTGCCGCGCCGCCACAAGTGGCCGATGGCGTACATGCTGTCAGATCAGTCCTTCGCCCTGTGCACGCTGAAGACGGGCTCGGGCGGGCTCGGGCAGCATGCCTACCCCTACTATGCCGGTACGGCAATCACCATGTTCTTCGGCTGGAACCTCTCGGTGCTGGCGGGCATGTACCTGGGCGCGAGCATTCCTGAAGACTGGTCGCTGGGCTTTGCCATTCCATTGTCATTCCTGGCCCTGTTGATACCCGGCATTCGCAATGCGGCCACGCTTGGCGCAGCGCTGACCGGCGGCGTGCTCGCCGTGCTGGCCGCCAACCTGCCCTACAACCTGGGCCTGCTGGCTGGCGCGCTGGGCGGCATCATCGCCGGGCTGGCCATCGAGAGCGGGCAAAAACAGCAAACCGTGGCAGACGCCAATACCGAGCAGGAAGCATCATGAGCGAAACGACCCAGTGGATAACCTTCATTCTGATCGGCCTGGGCACCTTCGCCATCCGCCTGTCGTTCATCGAGTTGCACACGGTGTTGCGCATCCCGCCACTGTTTCGCCGCGCCCTGGCGTATGTGCCGGCCAGTGTGCTGGCGGCATTGGTACTGCCGGCTGTGGTATTCCCTGACAGGCAGGCGGGGTTCGACTGGATGAACCCGCAGATACCAGCGGCGATACTGGCCGCGCTGGTGGCGTGGCGTACGCGCAGCACGATGCTGACGCTGATTGTGGGCATGGGAGTGCTGTGGGCCTTGAAGCATTTGGGGATGTAGGATGCGTCAGCGCTGATATTCCTGCTCTACACGGCCCCTGTAGGAGCGGCCTTGTGTCGCGAAAGGGCCGCAAGGCGGCCCCAGGATTTTGGCTTCACAGCTGACATGGCCGGGGCTGCTGCGCAGCCCTTTCGCGACACAAGGCCGCTCCTACACGGCCAGCGTCCGCTCGGTGGCTTCTTGCAGTATCAGACCGCGCTGGCCTTGGCCAGGTCCAGCGAGCGTGTTTCGGGCGCCATCAGCCAGGTGCAGAGCAGCCCGACCATCGAAATGCCGAACGCCACGATCATGGTGTTGGCAATGCCGAGCGACTCCAGCGACATGGGCACCAGGTAGGTGCCGATGGCGGCACCGATACGCGACAAGGAGGTTGCCAGGCCAACGGCCGAACCCCGGACCTCGGTTGGGAACAGCTCGTTCGGGTACACGTACTGCAACACCTGCGCCCCGCCAATGAACAATGCATAGCTGCCGAACAGCGCCAGGGTCACCAGCCCTGCCCCGTCCGGGTACAGCCCCAACAGCAGCAAGGCCAGGCCCGACCACAGGAAGCTGTGGATCAGCATGTTACGCCGACCCATGGGGTTGATCAGCTTCACGCCCAGCAAGCAACCGAACACGAAGATGACGGTGATCGCCACAGCGCCCCACGCCGCCAGGTCACCGGTAAGGCCCATGGCCGAAAGGATCTTCGGGGCGAAGGCGTAGATGGCGAACTGCGGGATGATCGAGCAGGTCCAGAACATGCTGACGAAGAAGATGCGCTTGCCATAGCTGGAGTGGAACAGCGACCAGACCGACACCTTGCGAATCGACGGCGCTTCGGCCAGGTCGGTGATGGAAAAGCTGTTGCCATAAACCCTTTTCACTACCTGGTCGGCCTCTTCGATGCGCCCCTTGCTCAGCAACCAACGGGCCGATTCCGGGGTGCCGGCGCGCATGATCAGGAACAGCACGCCAGGCACCGCCGCACTCGCCAAGGCCCAGCGCCAGGCTTCCGGCCCCATGCTGCGCAGAATGAATTCACCGGCCACATAGGCCATGGCAGCACCGACGAACCACATCATCACCAGGCTGGCGAGAATCGAACCCCGCTGCTTGCGCGGCAGGAACTCGGCCAGCAGCGAAGTCGCCAGTGGGTGGTCGGCGCCAATGGCGACACCCAGAGCAAAGCGCAGGGCAATCAGTGCGGCGGCTGAGGTGACCCAGAACTGGCCAAGGGAAAACAGCGTGAGTGCAACCAGCACCAGCACATATAGCGTCTTGCGGCCCAACCTGTCGGTAAACAGCCCACCGACGAAACCGCCGAAGAACATGCCAACCAGCGATGCGGCGGCTACCAGGCCCTCTTCGAGCACGGACAGTTGTAGCGACTGGCTGAGTTGCACCAGGACCACGCCAATGATGCTCAGGATATAGCCATCCAGAAACGGCGCACCCGAGGAGTAGATGGCGAGCTTCTTGTGGAAGCTGTTGAGCGGGGCGTCTTCCAGGGAAATATTATGTTTATTGGTCATGGGTTTGGCCTTTGTTGCTGCTCGGCGCAGACCGCCCGCAAGCGTTGGCCTGCAGGGAGATCCGATTATTTTTGGAGTGCAATCGATCGCTGCTGAGCCATCCATGAAGCTCATGGCGAAGACAGTAAACTCACATGACCTGGGGTGATGTAAGGGTTACTCCAAAGAATGCGACATCTCGGTCAAGCACACGGGGACGGCTGCGATGGCAGGCGAACGCAGGCACAAGCGAGCAACATATGGAGCACGCCATCGTTGCTGGCCAACGCTGGGTGAGAGGGGTATGAGAATATGAGAGATAGGAAATGGCGTCCCAGGCAGGAATTGAACCTGCAACCTTCCCCTTAGGAGGGGGATGCTCTATCCAATTGAGCTACTGAGACGCAAGTACCGGCAGCGGACGCTGCACAGCAGGACGGCCAGCATGTTAACCAGCATGCTGGCGTTTGTCATGCCTCAAGCGGGCTTTTTCGCGTAATCCTTTTCTGCCAATGCTACACCTGCGGCAGCACGCCTTCATCACGCAAAAGCGCGAACAATGCCGCGACCGCGGTTTCCAGGGTGGTGGAGTTGTCCAGCACATGCAGCGACGGATCGGCCAGCGCCTGCAAGCGAGCATTACGTGCCAGGCGCTGCTCGACTTCCTCTGCGCTTTCCCGGCCGCGGGCCACCAAGCGCTCGCGCAGCACCTCGTGCCGGACCTCGACCAGCACTGCCAACAGGTTCGGGTAGCGCCGACGCGCCTCGGCCAGATAAGCCCGCGAACCATTCACCAGCACCGCCCTGCCCTCCGCCAGCCACTGGTCCACCTGCAGTGGAATGCCGTAATCCAGGCCATTGGCTCGCCAATGCATGGCGAACGCGCCTTGCGCGCGCAGTGCTTCGAACTGTTCGGCCGAGACTCCATGGGCGGCTTCGCCCTTGGCTTCGGCCGACCGGGTAATGACGCGACGGGCGATTTCCACCCCGGCGGCTGCCAATCGCTCACGAGAAGCATCGATCAGGGAATCTTTCCCGGAACCCGACGGTCCTACCAGATATATCAACCGACCTGTCCCTGATTGGCGGTCGCTTGCGTCATGTTGCATAGCCACTATGCTCTATGGAGGGAAACCGGCACATTCTAGGGGCTTTCCCAGCCTTTTGCTGCTTTTTACCAGTTTTTGACGGCAAAAGTCTGACGATTGGACAAGTCGGAACATGTAAAACTTTTCAAACCAGTACTCATTTCTGATAATTGGTACTGGCACAAAGCCTTTATCCGGCTCACTATTTGTCACAGAATTGACGCCAAGGAAACGGCGACCATGAGGCAAGATGAGCATCCATTTTTCACAGACGGTTGAACATTTCGTCGTCGCCACGGTCGTACTACCACCCCGTGCGGCCAATTTGAGAACCGCTTCCCCTGAACCAAAATCCGGTCAATTTATATGCGCCCAATGAAACAGGCTATTTATTCGAGCCGCACCGCTGACAAGTTCGTCGTCCGCCTGCCAGACGGGATGCGTGAGCGCATTGCCGAGGTAGCGCGCAACCATCACCGCAGCATGAACTCCGAAATCATCGCGCGCCTGGAACAGAGCCTTATCCAGGAAGGTGCGCTGGGTGACGAGTTGAGCATGCGCCTGGACAGCCCTGAACTGTCCCTGCATGAACGCGAGTTGCTGCAACGCTTCCGCCAACTGTCGCACCGCCAGCAGAACGCGCTGGTCGCCCTCATCGCTCACGATGTGGAAATGGCTGCCGACGCCTCTTGAGGTTTGCAGCCGAACATGAAAAAGCCAGCGTAAGCTGGCTTTTTTGTGGGCTTACCGCCGCTGTAGGATCACTGCCTTTGTGGGAGCGGCCTTGTGTCGCGAAAGGGCCGCAAAGCGGCCCCGCGATGCCAGCGGCACTGCGCATACTTCCGGGGCTGCTTTGCAGCCCTTTCGCGACACAAGGCCGCTCCCACAAGAACCTCATCAGCTTGTGGAAGTTAAACGGCTACAGCAGGAACAGCGTGGCCAGCCCGAGGAAGATGAAGAACCCGCCGCTGTCGGTCACCGCGGTAATCATCACGCTGGAGCCCATCGCCGGGTCGCGCCCCAGGCGCGTCAGGGTCATCGGGATCAACACTCCCATCAAGGCCGCCAACAGCAGGTTCAAGGTCATCGCCGCAGTCATCACCAGGCCCAACGACCAACTGCCATACAGCCAGAACGCCACCGCACCGATCACCCCGCCCCAGATCAGGCCGTTGAGCAGCGATACCGCCAGCTCCTTGCGCATCAGGCGGCTGGTGTTGCCCGGCGACACTTGGTCCAGCGCCATGGCGCGCACGATCATGGTGATGGTCTGGTTACCGGAGTTGCCACCAATACCCGCCACGATCGGCATCAGCGCAGCCAGGGCCACCAGCTTCTCGATCGAACCTTCGAACAGGCCGATCACTCGCGACGCAACGAAAGCAGTAATCAGGTTGATGGCCAACCAGGCCCAGCGGTTGCGCAGCGAACGCCAGACCGAGGCGAAGATGTCTTCTTCCTCGCGCAAACCGGCCATGTTCAGCACTTCGCTCTCGCTTTCTTCACGAATCAGGTCGACCATTTCGTCGATGGTCAAGCGGCCGATCAGGCGTTCGTTCTTGTCCACGACCGGCGCAGATACCAGGTCATAACGCTCGAAGGCCTGCGCCGCATCATAGGCATCTTCCTCGGGGTGGAAGGAGACCGGGTCGGTCGCCATGACTTCCGCCACCTTCTTTTCCGGGTCATTGACCAGCAGGCGCTTGATCGGCAATACGCCCTTGAGAATGCCGTCATAGTCGACCACGAACAGTTTGTCGGTGTGGTTCGGCAGCTCTTTCAGGCGGCGCAGGTAGCGCAACACCACTTCCAGGCTGACGTCTTCGCGGATGGTTACCATCTCGAAGTCCATCAGCGCACCAACCTGCTCCTCGTCGTAGCTCAGCGCCGAACGCACGCGCTCGCGTTGCTGGGCATCGAGGGTTTCCATCAGCTCGTGAACAACGTCACGCGGCAGCTCAGGAGCCAGGTCGGCCAGCTCGTCGGCGTCCATTTCCTTGGCGGCGGCGAGCAGTTCGTGATCGTCCATGTCGGCGATCAGCGATTGCCGCACGGCGTCGGACACTTCCAGCAGGATGTCGCCATCGCGATCCGAGCGCACCAGCTGCCAGACCGTCAGGCGGTCTTCCAGGGGCAAGGCTTCGAGGATGTAGGCGATGTCGGCGGGGTGCAGGTCATCGAGCTTGCGCTGCAGCTCGACGAGGTTCTGGCGGTGGACCAGGTTTTCCACCAGGTCGTTGTGGGCGCCTTCCTGACGATGGGTCAGGTCTTCGACCACGCGCTGGCGTTGCAGCAGTTCGACCACCTGGGCCAGGCGGTCCTGCAGGCTTTCCTGCGCTTTTTTTACTTCTACTTCAGTCATAGGCGAACTCCACTCCCAGCAGCGGAGCACGCCGGGAGAATCAATCGGTCAGATCTTTCTGTATGAATCTTGTTAGCGAGTAACTACTGGGTAAGTCCATGGTGGTTTTCCACAAGCCCCGGCGGGGCTGACGGGCGCAATCATACACTGCTAAAGCTGTCAGATCGCTTAAAATTTTGGCCAGAACAATCGTTTGCGTGATAAAGCTGGGACAACGCTCGAGGCTATCAGTGCGACGGTGGGTCTGGCGGTCAAGTTACATTTGTTGTGTGCCGGATGTGCATGCGGTGCCTGATCGATCTTGGGGCTGCTTTGCAGCCCATCGCGACACAAGGCCGCTCCTACAAGGGATCGCGTACTTCTGTAGGAGCGGCCTTGTGTCGCGAAAGGGTCGCGCAGCGACCCCAAAGGCACACGCTCAATCTACAGAAGAGCTTAGATCGACATCACCAACAATTCATTGGCGCAGAAAAACAAAAAGCCCGCTCAATTGAGCGGGCTTCTTGATTTGGTGTGGCGGACTCAGGAGGATTCGAACCTCCGACCGCTCGGTTCGTAGCCGAGTACTCTATCCAGCTGAGCTATGAGTCCGTGGTGGTATTTTTTAGACCAGGTTACCACTGGTTGGTTGAAGTGCCTTTGCAAGCAGAGCCACTTCAAAAAGTGGCGGACTCAGCAGGATTCGAACCTGCGACCGCTCGGTTCGTAGCCGAGTACTCTATCCAGCTGAGCTATGAGTCCGCGATGGTAGTTTTAGACCAGATTACCACTGGTTGTTTGAAGCAGCCTTGCAAACAAAGCCACTTCAAAAGTGGCGGACTCAGGAGGATTCGAACCTCCGACCGCTCGGTTCGTAGCCGAGTACTCTATCCAGCTGAGCTATGAGTCCGTGTCTTGCCGCGCATTATAGGTCGCTGAAACATTTTTGCAAGAACTTTTTCGTTTAAAATCAACTACTTAGCGTTCTTACTGCTTACAGCGCCCTAAGCGAATAATGGCGGTGAAGGGGGGATTCGAACCCCCGATACCCTTATGAGGTATACTCCCTTAGCAGGGGAGCGCCTTCGGCCACTCGGCCACCTCACCGCAACACGAGGCGAATATTAAACAGGCTCTTCCTCGTTTGCAACCCTTTTTTTGAAAAAAACTTCAAAAAAATTAAAGGCTTGGCTCCTCGTCCTTCTCTTTCTTGATCCGCAGGTAGATTTCCTCGCGGTGCACAGCCACTTCTTTCGGGGCGCTGACGCCAATACGCACCTGGTTGCCTTTGACGCCGAGCACCGTCACGGTGATCTCGCCGTCTCCAATGATCAGGCTCTCGGCGCACCGACGAGTCAGAATCAACATAGCTTTCTCCTTACGCAAAACATTCAGGGGTAACAGTCTTGGGTGTCGCGGCCTGGTCGTGGACGACGACCAGGGCCCGGTTACTCGCCACACAGGGCAGGACAGGCCTGTGTGGCGAGCAGAAACGCGAAGGGCGCGGCAAGCCGCGCCCTTCCAGGCAGCGTATTACTCGCTCTGTCGTGCCGGAGCGTCGAGCTCGAACGCGGTGTGCAGCGCGCGTACGGCCAGCTCCAGGTACTTCTCTTCGATCACGACCGAAACCTTGATCTCGGAGGTGGAGATCATCTGGATATTGATGCTCTCCTTGGCCAGGGCTTCGAACATGCGGCTGGCAACACCGGCGTGCGAACGCATGCCGACGCCAACGATCGAGACCTTGGCGATCTTGGTGTCGCCGATCACTTCACGGGCACCGATTTCGCGGGCAGTGTTTTCCAGCACGCTCTGCGCCTTCTCGTACTCGTTGCGGTGTACGGTGAAGGTGAAGTCGGTGGTGTTATCGTGGGCAACGTTCTGCACGATCATGTCGACCTCGATGTTCGAGGCGCTGATCGGGCCGAGGATCTTGAAGGCCACGCCCGGGGTGTCCGGCACGCCGCGAATGGTCAGCTTGGCTTCATCACGGTTGAAGGCGATACCGGAAATGATCGGCTGTTCCATGGATTCCTCTTCATCAATGGTAATGAGGGTACCCGGACCCTCCTTGAAGCTGTGCAGCACGCGCAGCGGAACGTTGTACTTGCCGGCGAACTCCACCGAACGGATCTGCAGCACCTTGGAACCGAGGCTGGCCATTTCCAGCATCTCTTCGAAGGTGATCTTCTCCAGGCGCTGGGCCTGCGGCACAACGCGCGGGTCGGTGGTGTAGACGCCATCGACGTCGGTGTAGATCTGGCACTCGTCAGCCTTCAGCGCAGCCGCCAGGGCCACGCCCGTGGTGTCGGAGCCACCACGGCCCAGGGTGGTGATGCTGCCGTGCTCGTCGACGCCCTGGAAGCCCGCTACCACGACCACGCGGCCTTCCTTGAGGTCGGCACGAATCTTCTGGTCGTCGATCTGCAGGATGCGCGCCTTGTTGTGCGCGCTGTCGGTGAGAATGCGCACCTGGTTGCCGGTGTAGGACACCGCTGGCACACCACGCTTGATCAAGGCCATGGTCAGCAAGGCAATGGTGACCTGCTCACCGGTCGACACGATCACATCCAGTTCACGCGGAACCGGCTGATCGGTGATCTGCTTGGCCAGGTCGATCAGGCGATTGGTTTCACCGCTCATGGCCGACAGCACAACCACCAGGTCGTCGCCCGCCTCACGGTGTTTCTTGACCTTATCGGCTACCTGCTCGATCCGCTCGATGGAACCGACAGAGGTGCCGCCAAATTTCTGTACGATCAACGCCATTTCAATGGTGCCTCAGCCCATACAGGGCCCCAAAAAACAATCCAACATGAAGAGGCCGGATGGGAGTGGCCTGTGTGGCTAATTCTTGCACTCGAATTTGAGCGCAAGAATTAGCCGTACAGGCCCCTAGACCGCCGGCCCCCTCATCTCAAAGTCCCTGCTCTGCGAATGGCACGGCCAGCGCCAGGGCCTGGTCCAGTGCAGCGACGTCGACGCCGCCACCCTGGGCCATGTCCGGACGGCCACCGCCCTTGCCACCCACCGCCGCAGCGGCTTGTTTCATCAGATCGCCAGCCTTGAGTTGGCTGGAGAGGTCCTTGGTCACGCCGGCCACCAGCACGACCTTGCCCTCATGCTCGCTGCCCAGCAGGATCACTGCGTGGCCGAGCTTGTTCTTCAGCTGATCGACCAGCGCCAGCAGGGCCTTGCCGTCCTGCCCATCCAGGCGGGCGGCGAGCACCTTGGCGCCCTTGACCTCAACGGCCGCGTTGGAGAGATCATCCCCGGCGGCGCTGGCGGCCTTGGCCTGCAGCTGTTCCAGCTGCTTCTCCAGCTGGCGGTTGCGCTCGAGCACAGCCGACAGCTTGTCGATCAGGTTGTCGCGATTACCCTTCACCAGCTGCGCGGCTTCCTTGACCTGCTCTTCGGCAGCGTTCAGGTAGGCCAGCGCAGCAGCGCCGGTGACCGCTTCGATACGGCGCACGCCAGAGGCCACGCCGCCTTCGCTGATGATCTTGAACAGGCTGATGTCACCGGTGCGCTTGGCGTGGATACCGCCGCACAGCTCCACCGAGAAATCGCCGCCCATGCTCAGCACACGCACGGTATCGCCGTACTTCTCGCCGAACAGCGCCATGGCACCCTTGGCCTTGGCGGTTTCGATGTCGGTCAGTTCGGTTTCCACCGCAGTGTTCTTGCGCACTTCGCGGTTGACGATGTCTTCCAGGGCCTTGATCTGCTCCGGTTTCACCGCCTCGAAGTGGCTGAAGTCGAAACGCAGGCGCTGGCTGTCGACCAACGAGCCTTTCTGCTGCACGTGCTCGCCCAGTACCTGGCGCAGCGCTTCGTGCAGCAGGTGGGTGGCGGAGTGGTTCAGCGAGGTGGCGTGCTGCACGTCGGCATCGACCTTGGCCTGGACCGGCGAACCGATCACCAGCGCACCGCTGGCGACCACGCCGTGGTGCAGGAAGGCACCACCGGTCTTGGTGGTGTCGCGCACGTCGAAGCGCGCAGCGCCAGCCTGCAGGTAGCCGGTGTCACCCACCTGGCCACCGGATTCGGCGTAGAACGGCGTGCGGTCGAGCACGACCACGCCCTGCTCGCCTTCACCCAGCTGGTCGACGGCCTGGCCGTCCTTGTACAGGGCGATGATCTTGCCCTGGCCTTCGGTGGCATCGTAGCCGAGGAACTCGGTGGCGCTGTCGACCTTGACCAGGCTGTTGTAGTCCATGCCGAAGGCGCTGGCGGAACGGGCGCGCTCACGCTGGGCGTCCATCTCGCGCTCGAAGCCGGCTTCGTCGATGGTCAGCTCGCGCTCGCGGGCGATGTCGGCGGTCAGGTCCATCGGGAAGCCGTAGGTGTCGTACAGCTTGAACACCACGTCGCCCGGCACCACATCACCCTCGAGCTGGGCCAGGTCCTGCTCGAGGATACGCAGGCCCTGCTCCAGGGTCTTGGCGAACTGTTCTTCTTCAGCCTTGAGCACGCGCTCGATGTGCGCCTGCTGGCTGTTCAGTTCCGGGAAGGCCTCGCCCATTTCAGCGACCAGCGCGGCAACGATCTGGTAGAAGAAGCTGCCTTTGGCGCCCAGCTTGTTACCGTGGCGGCAGGCGCGACGAATGATGCGGCGCAGCACGTAGCCACGGCCTTCGTTGGACGGCAGCACGCCGTCGGCGATCAGGAAGCCGCACGAACGGATGTGGTCGGCGACCACTTTCAGCGAGGCCTGGCCCTCATTGCTGCAACCGATGGCCTTGGCCGCGGCCGACAGCAGGTTCTGGAACAGGTCGATCTCGTAGTTCGAGTGCACGTGCTGCAGCACGGCGCTGACGCGCTCCAGGCCCATGCCGGTGTCTACCGACGGCGCTGGCAGCGGGTGCAGCACGCCGTCGGCGGTGCGGTTGAACTGCATGAAGACGTTGTTCCAGATCTCGATGTAGCGATCGCCGTCTTCTTCCGGCGAGCCGGGTGGGCCGCCCCAGATGTCCGGGCCGTGGTCGTAGAAGATCTCGGTGCACGGGCCGCACGGGCCGGTGTCGCCCATGGTCCAGAAGTTGTCGGAGGCGTACGGGGCGCCCTTGTTGTCGCCGATGCGCACCATGCGCTCGGCCGGCACGCCGACTTCCTTGGTCCAGATATCGTAGGCTTCGTCGTCAGTGGCGTAGACGGTGACCCAGAGCTTTTCCTTGGGCAGGTTCAGCCATTTTTCCGAAGTCAGGAAGGTCCAGGCGAAGGTGATCGCATCGCGCTTGAAATAGTCACCGAAGCTGAAGTTGCCCAGCATTTCGAAGAAGGTGTGGTGACGCGCGGTGTAACCGACGTTTTCCAGGTCGTTGTGCTTGCCGCCGGCGCGCACGCACTTCTGGCTGCTGACGGCACGCGTGTAGGCACGCTTCTCCGCACCGAGGAAGCAGTCCTTGAACTGGTTCATGCCGGCATTGGTGAACAGCAGGGTCGGGTCGTTGTTCGGGATCAGCGAACTGGAGGCGACTCGGGTATGTCCCTGCTCTTCGAAGAAGCGAAGGAAGGCTTCACGGATTTCTGCGCTTTTCATAGGTTCTTCCACGGAAACGGCGGCCGTTTGGGCTAATACGTCGAATCGACGAAACGACGGCAAAGGGCGCCATTATATCCAGCCTGAACGGGAGATACAGTGTGTTTGTACACCAGAACAGCAATCGGCGGATGAAAAGCCGTTCATGAGCACGGCCAGGGCGGAAAAGCAGACCTGCAGGCCCACCCATGCGGTACATAAGCAACACCTGACCCGCGCAGTGGAACGGGATCCTGCCGGCCCACCCTCACTGCCGGAGCACTCCATGCCTGAGCTGAACCTCTCCAAACTCCACTCGGACCCGCATCCGCTACCCCACGGCATCATGCAGGCCAACCCGAGACCGATCTACTACATCGACGCACGGGAACCCGGCCACTCGCAAACCGCCTTCGACAATGACGAAGACAACCCTCGGCAGCAGACCGAGGTCAAGTACATCCAGGCCGACGAAAATGTGCGAATCACCCTCGAACGCGCCTATCCATTGGGGCGGCGCTATCACCGCAGCACCCAGAACAGCGAGCTGCTGGTCTTCAACGTGGCCCCGCGTGCGCTGCGCGCGAATGAGCAGCAAAAGCGCGTACGTATCGCCCCGCGCGAATGCCTGCTGGAAGTGACCATCAACGATGCGGTATTCATGGTCGCCGCGCATACCGCCCAAGCCATCGCCATTCGCCTCACCGATGGCAATCACCACATCGTCATCGCCCGGGAGGTAAAGAAGACGGTGCTGATCGACATGATAGGGAGCGGCAACAGGATCGAGACCGGCGCAGGTATCGTCCACATCGACGCCCATACCGGCACGCACCAGATTGTGGTCGGTAGCGGCCCGGTACTCATCGACAAGGGCAACGCGGTCGTCAACGTCACGGGGCACCGCCTGCTTGGCAGCGAATCCTCCAGGGTCGAGCTCTACCGCGATACCGAAAACGATGCACGACTGGCCCGGCCCGTGACGGCCGAACATCAGGCCCAGGACAATATCGGCGTGCGAGTGACGGGTAGCGACCCGTTCAGGCAAGCAGCACAGGATGCGCTGGAGCTGCTGCGCAAACTACCCTGCGGCCAGGCGCTGCTGGCGGCCCTGGATAAAAAGGCCGGGCAGTCCGGGACACCGATCAGCCTGATCGAAGCATCCAGACACCAATTCACGACCTATACACCCAGCGACCACGAAGAAGATGAAGACGAAGGCCACTTCATCATCGACGAAAACCAGAGTAGCTGGGGCTACAGCGGCGGCACCCTGGCATACAACCCAGGCTGGTCGACCGCAGCGCAACTGCCACTACTCGACCTGTATCGTTGCTTGTGCCAAGGCTGGAACTCGATGTCAGGCACCGTCTTTCCGGGCCAGACCGAGGTCCAAGGCAAAAACGGCGCTTACCCGGTGGACAACCTGCTGCTACAGAGCATCGGCTTACCCACCGATTGCAGGTTCACATTCGGCGGCAGCACCGCCCTGAACACCAACCCACCCGCCTTCACTGAGAACGGGCTACGTCAGGCGCTGCAACTGGAGCTGCGCACACAGCCGTGAGCTCAGTGCATCGGGGCCAGCTCAGCCTAGTCGCTGGCCGGAGTCAGGAACGATCAGAATCCCCGCCCTGAGGCCATTCTTGACCTTGGGGTTGGGGAAGATGATGCGCGCGCCCTCCTCCTCGACCACCCAGCGCGTCTCGGCCAGGTCTTCGGCCAGCAGATAACCCTTGCTCAGCTCGGAAAAATTCTCGATGTCCGCCGGCAGGTGCAGGTGGAAGCTGTCGCTGTGCTTGATGATCTCGCGGGACACGCTGAACAGCTGCAAGCCATCCAGAGAGCCTTCGCCCTGTGGCTCGGTGTCTTCGATGATGTGGATCAGCCTCGCTTCCAGCTTGTCGAGGTTGACCAGCTCGTTCTGACCGAACGGGCGGGCCTTGCCCAACTCCAGGGTGAAGGCTTCGGCCTCCAGCTGCTCGTAGGTGAAGGCGCTGAAGGTGATGGAGGATTTGCTCTGCAGCAACACCGCCTCCATGCCCGCCGCCGCCAGGCGTGCCAGCTCGCGACGGGAATGCTTGCGCCCCTCTTTATAAGGGTACAAGGCGAACTGCTCGATCTTCGAGCCGCGGATGGCGGTATGCAGGTCGTAGTGCAGGCGGTTGCGCCCCGGCTTGCTGAAGAACACCCGGGCGAACTGTTCCAGCTCGGCGGCACGCAATGCCTCGAAGCCACTGGACAGCTCGTGGCGGCCGTTGAACAGGCGGTTGATGTCCTGCTCGATGAAGCGCTCGCCCTTGCGGATCGCTGCCGGGTTGCCGAACAGGAACAGCACCCGGGCCTTGGGTTTGATCTTGCCGTTGGCCACGCCATGCAGCAGCCGCTCGAGCAACTCGATCGGTGCCGTTTCGTTGCCGTGGATGCCGGCGGACAACAGCAAGTCCAGCCCGCAATCCTCGCTTTCGGCCGGGCGCACTTCGAGCGCGCCCTCCCCCAGCCAACGCAAACGCGCGCCCTTGGGTGTCACTTGGGTCTTCTCGGCCGGTTCGTGATCGGTGAGGGTCAGCTCAAGCAATTTGCCAAGGGCGAGCATAGGTACTTCCTTAGTGGTGGTGGCCGCAGTCGGGGCCATGGACGTGATCGTCGTCTTCGCCGACCTCCGCCGGTTCCATTTCCAGCTGCAGGCTGACCAGGTTGGTGGCCATCGGGCGCAGCAGCAGGTTGGCGTACTCGGTGTCGTCTTCCTCGACATCCACGCCGATCAGCAGCTGGCCACGACCATCCTGCTGAATCCACACTTCCTTGCCTTGCCAGACCACGGCAAAGCGGGTGCAGGAAGTTTCCAGCTGGGTGCCGTCTTCATCTTCCAGGATAAGGCGCAGGGCGTCGGTCATTGCAAAGTCTCTCTTCAAGGTTGGCGTTGGAACGGATACACCGAGCCCAACTTCAGGATCTGGGTCAATTCGTCCAGTGCCGTACGGCATTCCACCAGCAACTGCGGGTCGGCCAGGTCCGCCTCGCCAAGGCGATCGCGGTAATGCTTGTCGACCCACAGCAGCAGGGTGTCGTACAGCGAGGCGGTCATGATAACGCCTTGGTTGACCGCTGCCAGTTCCGTTTCCTTCAACGCCACGCGCAAACGCAGGCAAGCCGGCCCACCGCCGTTCTGCATGCTCTGCTTGAGGTCGAACACCTTGACCTCTTTCACCGCGCCGCCCTGGCTGGTCAACTGGCCCAGGTAGGCCCAGACCCGCTCGTTGTTGCGGCACTCTTCCGGCACCACCAACAGCATGGAGCCGTCGTCGCGGCTGAGCAGCTGGCTGTTGAACAGGTAGGAACGCACCGCGTCCTCCACCGTCACCGCTGCCCGCGGCACGCAGATGGCCTGGAAGTTGCCACCCTTGCTGGCCAGTTTAGCTCGCAGCTGGCCAAGTACCGCGTCGGTGTCGAGGAAAGCGTCCTCGTGGTAGAACAGCACCTCGCCGTTACCCACCGCAATTACATCGTTATGGAACACGCCCTGGTCGATCACGGCCGGGTTCTGTTGAGCGTAGACCACGCCGTCATCGCTCAGGCCATGCAGCCGGGCCACAGCCTGGGAAGCCTCCAGGGTTTGCCGGGCCGGGTACTTCTGCGGCGCCGGGTAGCGGCTGTCGAAGGCGCTGCGGCCGTAGACGAAGAACTCCACGCCGGCCTCGCCATATGCACGGCAGAAGCGCGTATGGTTGGCCGCCCCCTCGTCACCGAACTGCGCCACGGCAGGCAGTGCCTCGTGGTGGGCAAAGTGCTTGTCGTTGCTGAACATGGCACCCAGCACACGGCTGGTGGTCGGGTGCTCGATGCTGCGATGGTACTTGCAGTTGAGGTTGGCAGCAGTAAAGTGCACGCGGCCATCGGCTGTGTCGGCACTGGGGCTGACCGTGGCGGCGTTGGCCACCCACATGCTCGAGGCCGAGCAGCTGGCCACCAGCAATGGCATGGCCTCCTTGGCGGCGCGCTGGATCACTTCGGCATCGCTGCCGCTGAAGCCCAGGCGGCGCAGTGCGGCCACGTCGGGGCGCTCCTGCGGCGCCAGCACGCCCTGCTTGAAGCCCATGTCGGCCAGCGCTTTCATCTTCGCCAGGCCCTGGCGCGCGGCTTCGCGCGGGTTGGAACCCTGCTGGCTGTTGCTCTGCGAAGCCACGTTGCCGTAGGACAGGCCGCCATAGTTGTGGGTAGGCCCCACCAGGCCATCAAAATTCACTTCATAGGATTTCATCGGCTAGGCTCCGTGACCTGTTGTTATAGGGTGACGCCCGGCGTCAGGGTTGCCGGCAAGGCAAGGCTGGCGGTCTCCAGCGAAGCCACGGGGTAAGCGCAGTAGTCCGCCGCGTAATAGGCGCTGGCGCGATGGTTGCCACTGGCGCCCACGCCGCCGAACGGCGCACTGCTGGCGGCACCGGTCAGTTGCTTGTTCCAGTTGACGATGCCGGCGCGGCTACGCAGCCAGAAGTACTGGTAACGGGCGCGGGAATCGGACAGCAAGCCGGCAGCCAGGCCGTACTGGGTGTTGTTGGCCTCATCGATGGCGGCATCGAAGTCGGCATAGCGGATCACCTGCAGCAGCGGGCCGAAGAACTCTTCGTCCGGGCGCTCGGCCACGGCGGTGACATCGACAATGCCCGGGGTCAGCAGTGCGGCATCGGCCTGTGGCTGGGTCATTTCCAGCAGCTTGACGGCGCCCTTGGCGACCAGTTCGGCCTGGGCTGCAATCAGCGCCCGCGCTGCCTGCAGCGAAATCACCGAGCCCATGAACGGCGCCGGTTGCTGGTCGAACGCACCGACCGTGATGGATCTGCTCACCTCGACCAGGCGCGCGATCAGCGCATCGCCCCAGGCGCCTTGCGGCACCAGCAGACGGCGGGCGCAGGTGCAGCGCTGGCCGGCGGAAATGAACGCCGACTGGATAATGGTGTACACCGCCGCATCGAGGTCCTTGACCTCATCCACCACCAGCGGGTTGTTGCCGCCCATTTCCAGGGCCAAAATCTTGTCCGGGCGGCCGGCGAACTGCTGGTGCAGCAGGTTGCCGGTGCGGCTGGAGCCGGTGAAGAACAAGCCATCGATACCCGGGTTGGCGGCCAGCGCCACACCGGTTTCGCGCGCGCCCTGCACCAGGTTGAGCACACCCGCCGGCAGCCCGGCGGCAATCCAGCAATTGACGGTCAGCTCGGCGACCTTGGGCGTCAGCTCACTGGGCTTGAACACCACGCAGTTGCCCGCCAGCAGCGCCGGCACGATATGGCCGTTGGGCAGGTGGCCGGGGAAGTTGTAAGGGCCGAACACCGCCACCACACCATGGGGCTTGTGCCGCAGCACGGCCGTGGCATCGGCCAGCGGGCCGCTCTTTTCGCCGGTGCGCTCGCGGTAGCTCTGCACCGAGATCGCTACCTTGTTGATCATGCTGGTGACTTCGGTCGCCGACTCCCACAGGGGCTTGCCGGTTTCCTCACCGATGCACTGGGCCATGGCTTCGGCATGCGCTTTCAGTTGCGTGGCGAACTTCTCCAGCAAATCGATACGCGCTTCCAGGCTCAATTGCGCCCAGGCCGGGAACGCCTGACGGGCTGCCTGCACGGCGGCATCCACCTGGCTGGCGTCAGCACCCTGCCCCTCCCAGACGACGGCTTGCGTCACCGGGTTGAGCGACTGCAGGGTTTCACCCTGGCCAACCTGCCAATTGCCTGCGATGTAATGCGTGGTCATTTACTGGGCCTCCCGGCTTGCCGACAGCGGCACGGCGCGCACGTTGTCGCCGGCGCCCATGCGCAGGCGCTTGGCGGTCAGGGGGTCGACCACCAGGGTACCGGCAGCCAGCCGCGCAGGTGCGGCCGTGATGCGGCAGTCGTCGCGCTTGCGGTTGTGGATGATGTAAGGCGTCGCGTCATCGCCCGGCGTGCCCACCGCCAGCACCAGGGTCTGGCTCTCGCGCACGGCGCGGATCTTGGAGGTGTCGCACTCGATGGCGGGGCCGGCGTCGAAGATGTCGACGTAGCCCTGATAGTTGAAGCCTTCCTGCTTGAGCATCGCCAGCGCCGGCTCGGTGTCCTTGTGCACGCGGCCGATCACGTTGCGCGCTGCCTCGGACAGGAAGCAGGTGTACAGCGGGAACTTCGGCATCAGTTCGGCAATGAACGACTTGTTGCCCACGCCGGTGAGGTAGTCGGCCTGGCTGAACTCCATCTTGAAGAAGTGCCGGCCCAGGCTTTCCCAGAACGGCGAGCGGCCCTGCTCGTCGGACATGCCGCGCATTTCGGCGATGATCTTCTTGCCGAACAGCTCGGGGAACTCGGCGATGAACAGCATGCGCGCCCGCGACAGCAGGCGGCCGTTGAGGCCGGAGCGGTAGTCGCTGCGCAGGAACAGCGAGCACAGCTCGGAGTTGCCGGTCAGGTCGTTGGCCAGGAACAGGGTGGGGATTTCGCGGTAGATCTTCAGCTCCTGCGAGGCGCTGACGGTCAGGCCGACCCGGTAGTTGTACCAAGGCTCGCGCAGGCCGACGGCACCGGCGATGGCACTGATGCCCACCACCATGCCTTCGTCGTTTTCCAGCACGAACAGGTAGTCGGTGTCGCCACGCTCGGCTTCGCCGCGGAAGCTCTTCTCCGCCCAGCCAACGCGATGCCCCAGGCGCTCTTCGTTGGCCGGCAGCGTGGTCAGCCCGGTGGTACCGGTGCTGCGTGCCAATTCGATCAACGCAGGCAAATCGCTGCTGCGTACAGGACGAACGATCATGCTATCTCCTTTTGCGGCGGCGGCGGCCGGCGCGAAACTCTTCTAACGCATCAATCCCGAAACGTCTGTTGCCAGACCTCAGACCGCAACCAGACGCACGCTGGCACCCTCGCCCACCCCCAGCGCCTCGGCAGCGGCCGGGCTCAGGCTGACCGGCTTGCCCGGCACCCAGTCCAGGTCCAGCAGTACCGCGCGGTAATCCTGCAACTGGCCGTTGCACACCAGGTACGGGCGCCCGCCCTTGACCGGGGTGTCCTCGAGCTTCACCGGCACCACCCGGCTCTGGGCGATGGAGCGGATACCCGAAGTACGCGCATGCAGGGTCGGGCCACCATCGAAGATGTCGATGTAGTGCTCGGTCTCGAAGCCTTCGCGCATGAGGATGTCGAAGGTAATCTGCGCCCGCGGGTGCACCTGGCCCATGGCTTCCTGCGCCAGGTCAGGCAGCAGCGGCACGTAGATCGGGTAGTGCGGCATCAGTTCGGCGAGGAAGGTGCGGCTCTTCAGGCCGCACAGGCGCTCGGCGTCGGCGTAGTTGAGGTCGAAGAAGTTGCGGCCGATGGCATCCCAGAACGGCGATTCGCCCTGCTCGTCGCTGTAGCCGACGATCTCGGTCACCACCGAGTCGGCGAAACGCTCCGGGTGAGCGGCCATGAACAGCAGGCGACCACGCGAATTGAGCTCGGCCCAGCCACTGTTCACCAGTTCCGGCAGCACATAGAAGCTGGTCAGCAGGCTGTTGCCGGTCAGGTCATGGCACAGCGACAAAACGTGGATCTTGTTATGGATCTTCAGCTCGCGCGAGGCGTGCACGAAGGTCTCGTTACGAAAACTGTAGAACGGCTCGGAGTAGCCGGCCGAAGCGACGATGGCCGAGCAACCGGCCAGCTTGCCGGTTTCGCTGTCCTCGAGCACGAAGAAGTAGCTTTCTTCACCGTTGAAGCTGACCTCGGCGGCGAAGGAAGTCTCGGATGCGGCGATCTTGTCGCCCAGGCGAGCGGTGTCGTCCGGCAGCGAGGTGACACCAATGGGGCTGTCTGCAGCCATGCGCTGCACTTCGTTCAGATCAGCCATTTGCGCGGGGCGCATCACCAGCATGGTGTCACTCCTTTGGAATACGGGCCGCTCACGGCGGCACGGAAAAACGGCAGGTGCACTGGCACCTGCACTGGAATCGGGTATCACCGGCCCGGTGCAGACTCGGGTTGAGCCTGCACCGGGGCCGGCGAAGGAACCGCAGGCGGATCAGCCCTTGGTCAGGGTGGCCACGGCGCGCTCGAAGCGGTCCAGGCCTTCGTCGATGTCGGCGTCTTCAACCACCAGGCTTGGCGCGAAGCGGACCACGTCCGGGCCGGCCTGCAGCACCATCACGCCTTCTTTCTCGGCGGCGTTGAGCACGTCCTTGGCCTTGCCTTTCCAGGCCTCGGTCAACACACAGCCCAGCAGCAGGCCAACGCCACGCACCTGGCTGAACAGGTTGTACTTCTGGCCGATCTGCTCCAGGCGGACCTTGAAGCGCTCATGCTTGGCCTTGATGCCGGCCAGGGTTTCCGGGGTGTTGACCACATCCAGCACCGCGCAGGCGACGGCGCAGCCCAGCGGGTTGCCGCCATAGGTGGTGCCGTGGGTGCCGACGGCCAGGTGCTTGGCCAGCTCGGTGGTGGTCAGCATGGCACCGATCGGGAAACCGCCGCCCAGGCTCTTGGCGCTGGTCAGGATGTCCGGGGTAACGCCGTAGTGCTGGTAGGCATACAGCGAACCGGTACGGCCAACGCCGGTCTGCACTTCGTCGAAGATCAGCAGGGCGTTGTGTTCGTCACACAGTTTGCGCGCGCCTTCCAGGTAGGCCTTGTCGGCCGGCACCACGCCGCTCTCGCCCTGGATCGGCTCGATCACCACGGCGCAGGTCTTGTCGGAAATCTGTGCCTTCAGCGCTTCCAGGTCGTTGTACGGCACATGGCTGATGCCGGTGATCTTCGGGCCGAAGCCATCGGAGTACTTCGGCTGGCCACCGACGCTTACGGTGAACAGGGTACGGCCGTGGAAGCTGTTCACGGTGGCGATGATTTCGTGCTTTTCCGGGCCGAAGCGGTCGTGGGCAACGCGACGGGCCAGCTTGAAGGCGGCCTCGTTGGACTCGGCGCCGGAGTTGCAGAAGAACGCACGGTCGGCAAAGGTGGCGTCCACCAGCTTGTGGGCCAGGCGCAGGGCCGGCTCGTTGGTGAACACGTTGGATACGTGCCAGAGGGTGTTGGCTTGCTCGGTCAGGGCCTTGACCAATGCCGGGTGGCAGTGGCCCAGGGCGTTGACCGCGATGCCACCGGCAAAGTCGATCAATTCGCGACCGGACTGGTCCCAGACGCGGGAACCCTCGCCTCGCACAGGAATGAAGGCCGCCGGAGAATAGTTGGGGACCATGACCTGGTCGAAATCGGCACGTTGCACCGGGGCTTGCTCAACGGACATCTGAGTCTCCTGAAGAGGAACGCTGGCCTGGAAGTGGCGAGCGATGGGGGGATTGTAAGGACTGATCCGCGCCTGTCCTTGCGGCCAAGCGACAACTTGTTACAGCGCAAAACCCAGTTTTGACAAGGCTTTCGGCAATGCGACAAACACTGTCGCAATCGCGCAGTGTACGGGAGAGAGGGGGCTGGGTGAACGGGTGTACACGAAGGTTTGTGAGGGGCTGGCTACCTGGTGAATCGTGCAGGATGTCCGGCGAGGTTCGTGTGGCGCCTGTGAGATCGAGCGCCGCCCGCGCGGCGCTTCGCAGCACAAGGCTGCTCCTACATCTGTTTCGGGCCAGTTATTCCTGAGGCGAGGGCGCGCGACCCCTTGGTGTCCACCTAGATATCGCGTCGGGCAACCCAGGCGGTCGCGTGCGATGGTGCAGGCGTGACTGGCCGGAAACAGATGTAGGAGCAGCCTTGTGCTGCGAAGCGCCGCGCGGGCGGCGCTCGATTTCAGCCCCGCCATCAACCTCAAGGCATACGCCCCGATCCCACCCGGAACCTCAACCCTTTTCGGCAGGCGCCGAGCTCAGTTCGAACGGGCTGCTGCTACGCCGCTGGTTGCGATCCTCCCGCGGCGTTGCGCCAAAGAAGTTGCGGTAGGCACTGGAAAAATGCGGCCCCGAGGAGAAGCCGCAGGACAGCCCGATCTGGATGATCGACTTGCTGGTCTGCATCAGCATCTGCCGCGCCTTGTTCAGCCGCAGCTCCAAGTAGTACTGGCTCGGCACGCGGTTCAGGTACTGCTTGAAGATACGCTCCAGCTGCCGGCGCGAAACGCACACGTGCTGGGCAATTTCGTCGGTGGTCAGCGGCTCTTCGATGTTGGCCTCCATCAGCAGCACCGCCTGGGTCAGCTTGGGGTGGCTGGAGCCCAGGCGGTTCTGCAGCGGAATGCGCTGGCGCTCGCCACCCTCGCGGATGCGCTCGACCACCAGTTCCTCCGACACTGCCCCGGCCAGCTCCGCCCCGTGGTCACGGGCCAGCACCGCCAGCAGCAGGTCGGTCACGGCCATGCCACCACAAGCGGTCAGGCGATCGCGGTCCCAGTCGAACAGGTGACTGGTGGCGATGACCTTGGGGAAGCGCTCGGCAAAATCATCCTGCCAGCGCCAGTGCACCGCAGCCCGGTAACCGTCGAGCAGGCCCAGCATCGCCAGGGGGTAGACCCCAGCCGACAGGCCGCCGATCATGCAGCCACTGCGCGCCAGTTGCTTGAGCGCCGCCGACAACGCAGCCCCCACCGCCGGCGGCTGCTCGTCAGCCAACAGGAACAGCTTTTGGCACCCCTCAAGGCGGCCGTTCCACGGCTCGCCCGGCAGGCGCCAGCTGCCCTCTTGCGCCGGCTCCGCCTGCAGGAAGACCAGCTCGTAGGCCACCTCCGGGTGCACCCGCTGCGCCACCTGCAACACTTCCTCGGCCAGCGCCAGGGTCAAGGGCCGGGTGCTGGGCCAGATGAGAAAACCGATTCGCTGGGTGGTCATAGGGTGCGGTCCGAAACCTGAGGTCGTTCGAGTCTGTGCGCCGGGTCAGGCTGCGCTCGCCGCGCAGCATGCCCTATTCTGGTGCAAAATTGCAGTTTTTACTTCAGGCTGCCGGAGAGGAACTGCTTCAGGCGCTCCGACTGCGGGTTGGCCAGCACTTCACGCGGGCAGCCGGTTTCTTCCACCAGGCCCTTGTGCAGGAACACCAGCTGGTTGGACACCTCACGGGCAAAGCCCATTTCGTGGGTCACCACCACCATGGTGCGGCCTTCCTGGGCCAGCGCCTGCATCACCTTGAGCACATCGCCCACCAGTTCCGGGTCCAGCGCCGAGGTCGGCTCGTCGAACAGCATGACCTCCGGCTCCATGGCCAGCGCCCGGGCAATTGCCACACGCTGCTGCTCGCCGCCGGACATGTGCCCCGGGAAAGCGTCCTTGCGATGAGCGACACCCACCTTGGCCAGATAGTGCTCGGCCTTTTCCAGGGCTTCCTTGCGGTTCACGCCCAGCACGTGCACCGGCGCTTCGATGATGTTTTCCAGCGCGGTCATGTGCGACCACAGGTTGAAGTGCTGGAAAACCATCGACAGGCGCGAGCGCATGCGCTGCAGCTGACGCGGGTCGGCGGCCTTGAGCGCGCCGTCCTTGCCCGGTACCAGCTTCAACTCTTCGTTGTTGAGCAGGATCTTGCCGGCGTGCGGTTGCTCCAGCAGGTTGATGCAGCGCAGGAAGGTCGACTTGCCCGAACCGCTGGAGCCGATGATGCTGATGACATCGCCTGCCTTGGCCGACAGGGACACGCCCTTGAGCACTTCATGGCTGCCGTAGCGCTTGTGCAGGTCTTGGACTTCGAGTTTGTACATGCTGTCGATTCTCACAAAGCGGTCAGTGCTTGCGCGGCGCCAGGTAGCCGAGCCAGCGGCGTTCGGCCATCTTGAACAGGCGCACCAGGATGAAGGTCAGGCACAGGTAGAACACGCCCGCCGTGATATAGGCCTCGAAAGGCAGGTAGTACTGGGCATTGACCGTGCGCGCAGCGCCAGTGATGTCGATCAGGGTGACGATCGACGCCAGGCTGGTGGTCTGCAGCATCATGATCACTTCGTTGCTGTACTGCGGCAGCGCCCGGCGCAGGGCCGACGGCAGCAGGATGCGCCGGTACATCTTCATGCGCGACATGCCCATGGCCTTGGCCGCCTCGATTTCGCCATGCGGCGTGGCCTTGAGGCTGCCGGCGATGATTTCGGCGGTGTAGGCACTGGTGTTGATGCCGAACGCCAGGCAGGCGCAGAAGGTAGCGCTGGACAGCAGCGGCCACAGGAAGCTTTCGCGCACCGCCTCGAACTGCGCCAGGCCGTAGTAGATCAGGAACAGCTGCACCAGCATCGGCGTGCCGCGGATCACGTAGGTGTACAGCCACGCCACGAGATTGACCGCTGGCTGCTTGGACACCCGCATCAGGCCCAGCGGAATGGCCGCCAGCAGCCCGAAGAACAGCGAAATCGCCAGCAGCTTGAGGGTGGTCAGCAGGCCGCCGAAGTACATCGGCAATGCCTCCCAGACGACGTTGTAGTCGAAGATCATAGTTCAGCCACCTTGACGCCCACCGAGTAGCGGCGCTCGAGATACTTCAGGGCCAGCAGCGAGATGCTGGTCAGCACCAGGTACAGGGCCGCCACCGCCAGGAAGAAGGTGAAAGGCTCGCGGGTGGCGTCGGCCGCCTGCTTGGCCTTGAACATCATGTCCTGCAGGCCCACTACCGAAATCAGCGCGGTGGCCTTGGTCAGCACCAGCCAGTTGTTGGTGAAGCCCGGGATCGCCAGGCGAATCATTTGCGGCACCTGGATGCGGAAGAACACCTGGCGGTTGCTCATGCCATACGCCACGCCCGCTTCGGCCTGGCCTTTCGGAATACCGAGGAACGCACCGCGGAAGGTTTCCGACAGGTAGGCACCAAAGATGAAGCCCAGGGTACCGATACCCGCGATCAGCGGATTCAGGTCGATGTAGTCTTCATAACCGAGCAGCGGCGCAACGCGGTTGATGATGTCCTGCCCGCCGTAGAAGATCAGCAGGATCAGGACCAGGTCCGGAATACCACGAATCACCGTGGAATACAGATCGCCCAGCCAGGCCACCCAGCGCACCGGCGACAAGCGCAGCGCCACACCGATCAGGCCGAGCACGATGGCCAGGGCCATCGACGACAGGGCGAGCTGAAGCGTCAGCCACGCCCCGTCGAGGATGACTGCCCCGTAGCCTTTCAACATGATGAGGTCCTCGACCTAGAGAATGAAAAATGGTGCAAACCTCAGAGCCTCTGCTGTTTGCACCATTGCACAGGTGAAACCCGACGTCTTAGTTCGAGTCTGGACCGTAGATATCGAAGTTGAAGTACTTCTTCTCGATTTCTTTGTACTTGCCGTTGGCACGGATGGCATCGATGGCAGCGTTGATGCGGTCGACGTTGGCCTTGTCACCCTTGCGCACGGCAATACCGATGCCGTCACCGAAGTACTTGGCGTCGGTGAAGGACGGGCCTACGAAGGCGAAGCCCTTGCCGGCGTCGGTCTTGAGGAAGCCGTCTTCCAGCAGGGTGGCGTCAGCCACGGTGCCATCGAGGCGACCAGCTGCCACGTCCAGGTAGATTTCGTTCTGGGTGCCGTAAGGAACCACGGTGGCACCTTTGGCGCCCAGTACTTCCTTGGCGAAGCGGTCGTGGATCGAACCGCGCTGCACACCAATCTTCTTGCCCTTGAGCTCATCCAGGCTGTCGCTGACGGCGGTACCTTCCTTCATCACCAGGCGCGCCGGGGTCAGGTAGTAGCGCTTGGTGAAGTCGACCGATTTCTTGCGGTCTTCGGTGATCGACATGGACGACAGGATGGCGTCGATCTTGCGCACTTTCAGCGCCGGGATCAGGCCGTCGAACTCCTGCTCGACCCAGGTGCACTTGGCTTTCATCTCTTCGCACAGGGCGTTGCCGATGTCGTAGTCAAAACCGGCAATGCTGCCGTCTGGCTGCTTGAAGGCGAAGGGTGGGTAAGCGGCTTCGATGCCGATTTTCAGCGGTTTTTCATCGGCCTGCGACACCAGGGAAAACACGGACAGCGCCAGGGCGCCAAGCAGTGCGAGCTTCTTCATCAGGTAACTCCATCGGTACGGAGCAATACAAGGCAGGTAACGGCTGCCCGATATGCGAATGGGTACAACGCGAGCCGCGCAGGGTTCGACCAAGGTCGCAGACCACGAGCGAGTGATTGGCATTTTAACGACAGCCCGGTAGTCGATATTTCTTCAAAGCGACAACTACTTACAGAAGCGCTTGAAACGGCAGCGGGCAATGTTGACAGCCATTGCAAAATATGCAAGAGCGCAAGAAATAGAACCTATAGTACTAGCAATTCCCGGGCCTATTATTGGCAAAGCCTTGTATTACGGCAAGTGCAGCGTGCCGTGTCGCAAAAAAGGCTGCGAAAACGCACCGAAACAGGGCCGGATTTGTTTCCTGGCGCCCCGATATTGTGCGGCGCCGGTGACAGAACAGTTACCGATGAATGTCGGGTAACAGTAAAGCAAAAAACCCCGCCGGTTGCCCGGACGGGGTTTTGTTGGCGGCATACGCCCCTGTAGGAGCGGCCTTGTGTCGCGATGGGTCGCAAAGCGACCCCGGCAATTCAGGCTGTGAAGCCGAAATCCTGGGGCCGCTTCGCGACCCATCGCGACGCAAGGCCGCTCCTACAACGGATCGCGTCCAGCCCCACTATCAGGCCGAAGCCAGGCTCATGGCCTTGTGGGTATCGATCAGGTGCTGCACCACACCCGGGTCGGCCAGGGTCGAGATATCGCCCAGGGCATCGTACTCACCCGTGGCAATCTTGCGCAGGATGCGGCGCATGATCTTGCCCGACCGGGTCTTCGGCAGCCCCGGCGCCCACTGGATCACATCCGGCGAGGCGATCGGGCCGATTTCCTTGCGCACCCAGTTCTTCAGTTCCAGGCGCAGCTGCTCGCTGGCCTCGATACCGGCGTTGAGGGTGACATACACATAGATGCCCTGCCCCTTGATGTCGTGCGGCACACCCACCACCGCGGCCTCGGCCACTTTCGCATGCGCCACCATGGCACTTTCGATCTCGGCAGTACCCATGCGGTGACCGGACACGTTCAGCACGTCATCCACGCGACCGGTGATCCAGTAGTAGCCATCCTCGTCGCGGCGCGCACCGTCACCGGTGAAGTACATGCCACGGAAGGTCTTGAAGTAGGTATCGACGAAACGGTCGTGGTCGCCGTACAGCGAACGCGACTGGCCCGGCCAGGAATCGAGGATCACCAGGTTGCCTTCGGCGGCACCCTCGATCAGGTTGCCCAGGTTGTCCACCAGCGCCGGCACCACGCCGAAGAACGGGCGGGTTGCCGAGCCCGGCTTGAGGCCGGTAGCGCCCGGCAGCGGGCTGATCAGGATGCCGCCGGTCTCGGTCTGCCACCAGGTGTCGACGATCGGGCAACGCTCCTTGCCCACGGTCTTGTAGTACCAGTTCCAGGCTTCGGGGTTGATCGGCTCACCCACCGAGCCCAGCAGGCGCAGGCTGGAGCCATCGGCACCTTCAACAGCAGCCTGCCCTTCGGCCATCATCGCGCGGATGGCGGTTGGCGCGGTGTACAGGATGTTGACCTTGTGCTTGTCGACGATCTTCGACACGCGGGTGATGTCGGGGTAGTTCGGCACGCCTTCGAACAGCAAGGTAGTGGCGCCGTTGGCCAGCGGGCCGTAGACGATGTAGCTGTGGCCGGTGACCCAACCCACGTCGGCGGTGCACCAGTACACCTCGCCCGGGCGATAGTCGAACACGCGCTCATGGGTCAGCGCGGCGTATACCAGGTAGCCGCCAGTGGTGTGCAGCACGCCCTTCGGCTTGCCGGTGGAACCAGAGGTATAAAGGATGAACAGCGCTTCCTCGGCACCCATCTCTTTTGGCGCGCAGTGGCTGGAGGCGACTTTCATCAGGTCTTCGTACCAGATGTCGCGGTGCTGGTGCCAGGCAATGTCGCCACCGGTGCGCTTGCACACGATGATCTTCTGCACGCTGTTGGTTTCAGGGTTGGTCAGCGCCAGGTCGACGTTGGCCTTGAGCGGGGTACGCCGGCCACCGCGCACGCCTTCGTCGGCGGTAATCACGACCTTGGACTTGCAGTCGATGATACGGCCGGCCAGCGCCTCGGGCGAGAAGCCGCCGAACACCACCGAATGGATCGCACCGATACGGGCACAGGCCAGCATGGCGACCACGGCCTCGGGGATCATCGGCATATAGATGGTGACCACGTCACCCCGGTGCACATCCTGGCCACGCAGGGCGTTGGCGAACTTGCAGACCTGCTCGTGTAGTTCGCGGTAGGTGATGTTGCGGTGTTCGGAAGGGTCGTCGCCTTCCCAGATGATGGCCAGCTGGTCGCCGCGCTCTTCGAGGTGGCGGTCCAGGCAGTTGGAGGAAACGTTCAGAGTGCCGTCGGCGAACCATTTGATATCGACGTGGTGGTCGTCGAAGGAGGTCTGCTTGACCTTGGTGAACGGCTTGATCCAGTCGATGCGCTGGGCCTGCTCGCGCCAGAAGCCGTCCGGGTTGATCACCGACTGCTGGTACATGGCCTTGTAGGTGGCCTCGTCGGTCAGGGTGGTGGCCGCAACCTCGGGACGAACGGGATACAGTGGAGCCGCACTCATCTGTGTTACCTCGGTGTAATAGTTGTTTTTGTATGGAACCGTTTGTAACTGTACCAGAGCGACAAAAGCCATTCGACGTTGGTAGTAATTTGGTACGCCCGTCCCGACAAAGCGCTCTGGCACGCACCTTACAGCCATGGCGAGGAAAAAATGGGGCCGTTTACCAGAGGATTGTTACAGATTCTGTCAAAACACTTTATCAAAAGACCCACTGTTTCGGCCTTGGCCCCAGCCATAAAATTCACCTCGCCAGCAACGGCAAGGCGATTAACAACTGGTAACAGCCCCCACGAAGGCAAACGTTAATCCCCATCCAAACCCGATAGTTAAAACTAGCAATACTCGCGGCGCCATAAGCGCCGCGTGCCCCCTCACGACCTTAGACAGGTAAATTGAAAATGAAAGCTTTACTGGTATTGGTACTTGGCAGTCTTTGCGGCGCGGCGATGGCCGGCGAAGCCAAAGATGCCGAGCAGATTCCGGTTGAACAGTACAGTTACTCGCAGCACCTGGACATAGCCCGCGTCATTTCCATGAGCGAAGTGCCCAATGTGTGCGAAGTCGTGCCAGCCCGCATGACCTACGAGGACTCCAAGGGCCAGAAGCACATTCTCGAATACCGCGTGATGGGGAACGGCTGCTCGAACGGCTGATACCTTGTGAATTGGGGGCCCTGCGGGCCCCTTTCGCGACACAAGGCCGCTCCTACATTGATAGGCGTACGCAGGCCTTTGTAGGAGCGGCCTTGTGTCGCGAAACGACTGCGCAGCAGTCCCACCTTTTATAAAGGCGGATTAATCTGCAGACTTGCCAAGTGAATAATCCCTCAACTTGTTGGCAATAGTCGTATGCGAAACACCCAGTCTTTTACCTAAAGCCCGACTACTCGGGAATTCCCCCATCAAACTTTCCAGCACCGCTTTTTCAAAGCGCCCGACAATCTGCGAAAGATCCCCATCCAGCGAAAACTCACCCAGCGGTTGGCGCACGCCGTAATCCGGCAAACGTATATGTTCACTTTTGACCACGCCGCCTTCGCATAACGAAACCGCCTGGAACAACACGTTTTCCAACTGCCTTACATTACCCGGCCAATGATATTGGCCAAGTTTGTCCATCGCCGCCGGCGCCAGGCGCGGCATGGCACAGCCGATCTGTCGGCTGGCCTGGTCGAGAAAGTGCTGCACCAGCCCTTCCAGGCCATCCATGCATTCGCGCAAAGGCGGAATGTGCAGCGACAACACATTGAGCCGGTGATACAAGTCCTGGCGAAACTCGCCACGGGCACACAATTCGGACAAATCCACCTGGGTCGCGCAGATCACCCGCACATCCAGGTACACCTCTTCATCGCTGCCGACACGACGGAAACAGCCATCCTGCAGAAAACGCAGCAGCTTCACCTGCAGGCGCGGGCTCATCTCCCCTACCCCGTCAAGGAACAGCGTGCCACCGGCGGTCAGCTCCAGCAGCCCCAGCTTGCCCTCGGCCCGCGCCCCTTCGAATGCCCCGGGCCCGTAACCGAACAGTTCGGTCTCGGCCATCGACTCGGGCAACCCGGCGCAGTTGAGCGCCATCAGCGGCGACTGGCCGCGCGGGCTGGCCAAGTGGCAGGCACGCGCCAGCAACTCCTTGCCGGTGCCGGTCTCGCCCTCGATCAGCAATGGTGCGTCCAGCGGCGCCATGCGCCGCGCCTCGCGTACCACCGCAGCCATCACCCGCGAACTCTGGAAGATACTGTCGAAACCGCGCAGCTCCTGCTTGCGCACGTTGTAGATGCGCTCACCGATACGGTCGGCGCGGTGCAGGGTCAACACCGCGCCAGCCAGCGCCTCGCTGTCGTCGTGCTCGGACTGCAGCGGCGCGATATCGGCCAGGAACACATCGCCCTTGACCTTGATGCGCAGGCCGTTGATGCGTGACTTGTTGGCGCGCACCAGCTCTGGCAGGTCGAAGTCCTCCACATAGCGCGCCAGCGGCATGCCCGGCACCTCGTCCACCCGCACCCCCAGCAGCTGCGCAGCGGCCCGGTTGGCAGCGACGATGCTGCCGCCCATGTCGATCGACAACACCGGGAAGTCCAGCGCCCCCAGCAGCGCATTCAGCTCCATGTGCCGGCGCTCGCTGGGCATCAGCCCCACGCGCTTGACACCGAATACCCCGGCAATCGCCTCGAACTTCGGCCGCAGCGCCTGGAACTGCAGATTGATCAGGTTCGGGCAATGCAGGTAGATGGCGTTGCCATGGTCACCGCCCACCTCGCCGCGCAGCACGTTGATGCCGTACTCCACCAGCAGGTTGAGGATGTCGCGCAGGATGCCAATACGGTTCTGGCAATGCACTTTGATACGCATGAGGGCTCTCGAAGCGCCAATGTTTTTCAACACCGCGCGGAAAAGTCGTAAAGATAAGCTGACAAAAACAGCCGAAGCTTCAGCCAGATGCCTCGGATTTTCCGACACCTGCGCCTTTTTGTAAAATTATCGTTACGAAAACGTCGCCGGATGCCGGTCCCGCCCACTGGCCCACCCCGTGCAAAGCGGCCAGCGAAGGGATATTCCTAAGGCATGTCCTGCACATAACAAGAAAAGCCCTCACCAGGAGAGCCACATGAAACAGACGCAATACGTGGCACGCGAGCCCGATGCGCATGGTTTTATCGATTACCCGCAGCAAGAGCATGCGGTATGGAACACCCTGATCACCCGTCAGCTGAAAGTGATCGAAGGCCGCGCGTGCCAGGAATACCTGGACGGCATCGACCAGCTCAAGCTGCCCCATGACCGTATTCCGCAATTGGGCGAGATCAACAAGGTGCTGGGCGCCACCACCGGTTGGCAGGTTGCCCGGGTCCCTGCGCTGATCCCCTTCCAGACCTTCTTCGAACTGCTGGCCAGCAAGCGCTTCCCGGTGGCCACCTTCATCCGTACCCCGGAAGAGCTGGACTACCTGCAAGAGCCCGATATCTTCCACGAGATCTTCGGCCACTGCCCGCTGCTGACCAACCCCTGGTTCGCCGAATTCACCCATACCTACGGCAAGCTCGGCCTGGCCGCGACCAAGGAACAACGCGTGTACCTGGCGCGCCTGTACTGGATGACCATCGAGTTCGGCCTGATGGAAACCGCGCAGGGCCGCAAGATCTATGGCGGCGGCATCCTCTCGTCGCCTAAGGAGACCGTCTACAGTCTGTCTGGCGAGCCCGAGCACCAGGCCTTCGACCCGATCGAGGCCATGCGCACACCGTATCGCATCGACATCCTGCAGCCGCTGTATTTCGTGCTGCCGAACATGAAGTGCCTGTTCGACCTGGCCCACGAAGACATCATGGGCATGGTTCACAAAGCCATGCAGCTGGGCCTGCACGCACCGAAGTTTCCACCCAAGGTCGCTGCCTGAGCGACCTTGCCGATAACAACTCGAACCGGAAAACACCACATGAATGCCTTGAACCAAGCCCATTGCGAAGCCTGCCGCGCCGACGCACCAAAGGTCACCGACGAAGAGCTGGCCGAGCTGATTCGCGAAATCCCGGACTGGAACATCGAAGTACGTGACGGCCACATGGAGCTGGAGCGCGTGTTCCTGTTCAAGAACTTCAAGCACGCCCTGGCGTTTACCAATGCCGTGGGCGAGATCGCCGAGGCCGAAGGCCACCACCCGGGCCTGCTGACCGAGTGGGGCAAGGTTACCGTGACCTGGTGGAGCCACTCGATCAAAGGCCTGCACCGCAATGACTTCATCATGTGCGCACGCACCGACAAGGTGGCGGAGACGGCTGAAGGTCGCAAGTAAGCACTGAGAAACTGGAGCCTGTGGGAGCGGGTTCACCCGCGAAGCAGACAACGCGGTGCATGGCACCGGCTTCGCCGGTGTTCGCGGGTAAACCCGCTCCCACAGGGGCCCCAGTTTTTTGCAGGAAAAATGTCCGCTGTTCGCCCGCAAAACCGACAAGCGACCGCTAAAAAATCCAAACTGTCATCCAGACTTGTGTATCCTGCCCCAGCTTTGCGAAGCTTCAAACGCGCCTGGCGCAGACTTTTCACTCACACTTGCGAGGAACGACGAGATGCATGAAATCCCGAATCTTCCCTTCCCAAGCCTGAACCCAGAAGAGCCAACCGTGACCGTTCACGCCGAACCGGCAGCTGCCGTCGAGCAGGATGGTGACGATCAATCCAGCGCTGACCAGGAATAACCGCGCATCCCCCGACTGTGTGAAAACGGCTGACCTGCGGGCTACCCCCGTCATCACGTTTTCACACCGTCCAGAACCCACGTAGGCCCTCATGCCCCACTCACCGCGCCCCCTTGCGGTCACCCTGCAAGTCGTCTCCATCGTCCTCTTCACCTTCATCGGCTACCTGAACATCGGCATCCCACTGGCCGTATTGCCCGGCTATGTGCACAACGATCTGGGCTTCAGTGCCGTGGTCGCGGGCCTGGTGATCAGCGTGCAGTACCTGGCCACCCTGCTCAGCCGGCCCACCGCCAGCCGCATCATCGACAACCACGGCAGCAAGAAGGCAGTCATGTATGGCCTGGTCGGCTGCGGGCTCAGCGGAGTGTTCATGCTGGCCTGCGCCTTCCTCACCCACCTTCCCTGGCTAAGCCTGGCCTGCCTGCTGGTCGGCCGCCTGGTACTCGGCAGTGCGGAAAGCCTGGTGGGCTCCGGTGCCATTGGCTGGGGCATTGGCCGCGTAGGTGCCGAAAACACCGCCAAGGTCATTTCCTGGAATGGCATCGCCAGCTATGGCGCGCTGGCCATCGGTGCTCCGCTGGGCGTGCTGATGGTCAAGAGCCTGGGCCTGTGGAGCATGGGCGTGAGCATCATCCTGCTGTGTGCGCTCGGGTTGCTGCTGGCCTGGCCCAAACAGGCCGCACCGATCGTCAGTGGCGTGCGCCTGCCGTTCCTGCGGGTGCTGGGCAAGGTGTTCCCGCACGGCTCGGGGCTTGCCCTGGGCTCGATCGGCTTTGGCACCATCGCCACCTTCATCACCTTGTATTACGCCAGCCGCGGCTGGGCCAATGCGGCACTGACGCTGAGCCTGTTCGGCGCCAGCTTCATCAGTGCGCGACTGCTGTTCGGCAACCTGATCAACCGGCTTGGCGGGTTCCGGGTGGCGATTGCCTGCCTGTCGGTGGAAACGCTCGGGCTGCTGATGCTGTGGCTGGCACCCAGCGCCGAACTGGCGTTGGCGGGGGCCGCGCTGAGCGGGTTCGGCTTCTCGCTGGTGTTCCCGGCACTGGGGGTGGAGGCGGTGAACCAGGTGTCGGCGGCCAACCGCGGGGCGGCGGTGGGGGCTTATTCGCTGTTCATCGATTTGTCGCTTGGGGTGACCGGGCCGCTGGTGGGCGCGGTGGCGGCGGGGTTCGGGTTTGCTTCGATGTTTCTGTTTGCGGCAGCGGCGGCGGCTTGCGGGCTGGTGTTGAGCCTGTATCTGTACAGGCAGGTGCGGCGTCAGCGGGGTCTTTAAAAACAGGGGGGGCGCGTTGCGCCCCTTTCGCGACACAAGGCCGCTCCTACAAGAAAAACGCGATCTCTTGTAGGAGCGGCCTTGTGTCGCGATGGGCTGCAAGGCAGCCCCCGGGGCCCTGAAGGTCAGCGCTGAGCGTACTGCAGCACTACTTCCAGCGGGTGGCGCATCTGCCGCTCGGTCATGCGCTTGACCTGGCTGCGGCACGAGTAACCGGTCGCCAGCGGCTCGCCTTCCTTGTCCAGCTTGGTCGCCCACGACTGCTCGAAGATGGTCCGCGAGGTGTCCTGGTTACGCGCCTCATGCCCATAGGTACCGGACATACCGCAGCAGCCAGTCGCCTCGGTCACCAGCTTCAGGCCAAGGCGGGCGAACACCTGCTCCCACTGCCTGGTGCTGGCCGGCACGTTGGTCTTCTCGGTGCAGTGCGCCATCAGGCGGAAATTGCCCGGCGCGGTCGGTGCCTGCTCCGGCAGCACATCCATCAACCACTCCTGCGGCAACAGCACCTGCGGGCAGCCATCCAGGCCCGGCACCTTCTGGTACTCCTGGCGATACACCAGGGTCATTGCCGGGTCCAGGCCCACCAGCGGCACGCCGCACTCGGCCAAAGCCTTGAGCTGGGTGGCATTGCGGATCGCCGCCTTGGCGAACGCACCGAGGAAGCCCTGAACGTGCAGTGGCTTGCCGTTGGCACTGTACGGCGCCAGGAACACCCGGTGGCCCAGGCGGTGCGCCAGGTCGATGAAGGCCGACAGCAGCGGTGTCTCGAAGTAACGGGTAAAGGCATCCTGCACCAGCACGATGCTGCGCTCGCGCTGGGCCGGGGTCAGTTCACGCAGGGCCGGCACGCTGGCCACGCCGACGCGGCAGCGGGTCAGGGTGGCCTGGAAGTTGAAGCGGCTAATCAGCGGGCTGTCGACCATGCCGACCTTGTCGGCCAGCAGCTTGCTCACCCACTTCGAGCCCATCACCGCGTTGTACAGCCCTGGCGCGTGGGCCAGGTACGGGATGGTGAACTCCAGCGAACCGATCAGGTAGTCACGCAGCGGGCGCTGGTAGCGGCCGTGGTACAGCTCGAGGAAGCGCGAGCGGAAGTCCGGCACGTTGACCTTGATCGGGCACTGACCGGCGCACGACTTGCACGCCAGGCAGCCGGCCATGGCGTCATACACCTCATGGGAGAAGTCTTCCTGGCCCTGGCTGCGCGCACGGTTGTTGCGCAGGCGTGCCGGCAGGCCCTTGAGCCACGACACCTTGTTGCGCGCCGCCGCCAGCACGTCGATGTTGGCCTCGCCCTGCAAGCGCAGCCATTCGCGCATCAGCGAAGCACGGCCCTTGGGCGAATGCTGGCGCTCACGGGTGGCCTTCCACGACGGGCACATGGCGTCGTTGGGGTCGTAGTTGTAGCAGGCGCCGTTGCCGTTGCAATGCACGGCGCTAGGGAAGTCCTGCCACACGCGTTCGTCGATGGTGCGGTCGAGGTCGCCGCGCAGGGTTACGCCATCGACCTTGGTCAGGCCTTCGGCGCTGCCTGGCGGGGTGCAGATCTTGCCCGGGTTTAGCTGGTTGTGCGGGTCGAAAGCGCCCTTCAGGCGCTGCAGCGCCGGGTACAGCTCGCCGAAATACTCCGGCACGTATTCCGAACGCAGGCCCTTGCCGTGCTCGCCCCACAGCAAGCCGCCATAGCTTTTGGTCAGCGCCGCCACGGCGTCGGAAATCGGCTTGACCAGTGCGGCCTGGGCCGGGTCCTTCATGTCCAGTGCCGGGCGCACGTGCAGCACGCCGGCATCGACGTGGCCGAACATGCCGTAGGCCAGGCCGTAGCCATCGAGCAGTGCACGGAAGTCGGCGATGTAGTCGGCCAGTTGCTCCGGCGGTACCGCGGTGTCTTCCACGAACGGTTGCGGGCGTACTTCGCCCTCGACGTTGCCCAGCAGGCCCACCGAACGTTTACGCATGGTGTAGACGCGGGTCACCGCCTCGGCACCCTCGGCCAGGGTATGGCCCAGGCGCTCGACGCTGGTGTCGCTCTGCAGGTGCTGGATGAACGCTTGCACCTTGGCATTGACCTCGGCCGGCTCGTCACCGCAGAACTCCACCAGGTTGATGCCCAGGGTCGGGCGCTCGGGGTCGGCCGGGAAGTATTCGGCAACGCTGTGCCAGACGATGTCCTTCATCGCCAGCATCAGTACCTTGGAGTCGACGGTCTCGATCGACAGCGGCTTGTGCGCCATCAGCGCGTTGGCGTCACGCAGGGCATCCATGAAGCTGGTGTAACGCACGTTGACCAGCACGGCGTACTTGGGGATCGGCAGCACATTGAGCTTGGCTTCGACCACATAGCCCAGCGAGCCCTCGGCACCGCACAGCACGCTGTTGAGGTTGAAGCGGCCCTGCTCGTCGCGCAGGTGCGCCAGGTCGTAGCCGGTCAGGCAACGGTTGAGCTTGGGGAAGGTGGTTTCGATGAGGTCGGCCTGGGTTTCCTGGATTTCCCGCGCCATGCGGTACACCTCGCCGACCCGCCCAGGCGCGGCACAGGCCTGTTCCAGCGCGGCATCGTCGATCGGCAGGCTGTGCAGGCGCTCGCCACCGAGCAGCACGCTGTGCAGCTCCAGTACGTGGTCGCGGGTCTTGCCATAGGTGCAGCTGCCCTGGCCGCTGGCATCGGTGTTGATCATGCCGCCGACAGTGGCACGGTTGGAGGTGGACAGCTCGGGGGCGAAGAACAGCCCGTGCGGCTTGAGCGCGGCGTTGAGCTGGTCCTTGACGGTACCGGCCTGCACCCGCGCCCAGCGCTCCTCGACGTTGATTTCGAGGATCTTGTTCATGTGCCGCGACAGGTCGACGACGATCCCGTCGGTCAGCGACTGCCCGTTGGTGCCGGTACCACCGCCGCGCGGGGTCAGCTTGATCTGCTGGAAGCGCTCCTCGGCCATCAGCGTGGCGACCCGCGCCACATCGTCGGCGTCCAGCGGGAACACCGCCGCCTGTGGCAAGCGCTGGTAGATCGAGTTGTCGGTGGCCAGCACCGTGCGGGTGCCGTAGTCGGCACTGATCTGGCCACGGAAGCCGCTGTTGCGCAGGGCTTCGAGGAATTCGGGGTAGTTGGCGCTCGGGGCAACGGTCGGCAGCTGGGCGATCATCGAAGGATGGCCTCTTGATATTGGCTAATTCACGGGATTCCTGTCGTTCCGGCATGGGTGATGGCATGCGGAGGTGACGTGCAGACCAATGTTCCTGTAGTTTCGCTTCAGGGGCAAACGGATAATCCTGCCGCTATTAATGACTTTCATGAATGAATTACCGCCATCTGACCCCGTCCATGTCGCTGCTACTGGCTTTCGAGGCTGCGGCCCGGCATGAAAGCTACACCCGCGCCGCCGCCGAGCTGTCGCTGACCCAGAGCGCGGTCAGCCGCCAGGTGCAGGCGCTGGAGCAGCAACTGGGCCTGACCCTGTTCCGCCGCGAGGGGCGCCAGGTGCAGCTGACCGATGTCGGCCGCCTGTACCAGCGCGAGCTCAGCGAGGCACTGGGGCGCATCCGCAGCGCCACCTTGCAGGCACTGGCCTACCAGTCGGGGGTGGGCACCTTGCGCCTGGCCACCTTGCCCACCTTCGGCTCGAAATGGCTGCTGCCAAGGCTGCACGCCTTCTACAGCGCCCACCCGGGCATGCTGGTGCACATACATTCACGCATCGAAGCCATCAACTTCGACACCAGCGAGATCGATGCCGCCATCGGCGTGGCCAGTCACGACCTGCCGGGGTTGATCTGCCATCGCCTGCATGCCGAGGAACTGGTGGTGATATTGCCGCCGGAGGCTGGCGCGGACAGCCAGGGCTGGAGCCCTGCACGCATCAGTGAAGAAGTGCTGCTGAATGTGGCCAACAACCCGCATGCCTGGGGCGAGTGGTTCTCGCACCATGGCCTGGCGCACCGGGCGATGCGCCTGGGGCCGAGCTTCGAGCTGACCTCGCACCTGATCCAGGCGGTACGGGCCGGGATCGGCATCGGCCTGGTGCCGCGCATACTGGTGGAGGAAGAACTGGCCAAGGGTGAGCTGTACAGCCCCGGGGTGGCATTTGCCAGCCAGCGCAGTTATTACCTGATCTACCCACCGCGCAACGAGGCGTTGCCGTCGCTGCGGGCGTTTCGCAGTTGGTTGCTGGAGCAGATCTGATGTTTGCCTGTGCCGGCCTCTTCGCGGGTAAACCCGCTCCCACAGGTATAGCGCTGCTTTCAGATCAGGTGATGTCCCTGTGGGAGCGGGTTTACCCGCGAAGGGGCCGGTACAGGCAATAAAAAACCCGAAGCCAGTTCCTGACTTCGGGTTGTTTGTACGCTACCTGCAGCGCCTTACTTGGCCACACTACCAGCAGCCCCAAGCGCCTGCGCCCTGCGACGCGGCTTGACCATGTAGACCACGAACATGGCGAACAGCCACACCGGGATCACATACACGGAAACCTGGATACCCGGGATCATCGCCATGATGCCCAGGATCAGCACCACGAACGCCAGGCAGATGTAGTTGCCATAGGGGTACCACAGCGCCTTGAACAGCGGCTTCTGGCCAGTGCGGTCCAGGTGCTGGCGGAACTTCAGGTGCGAGTAGCTGATCATCGCCCAGTTGATCACCAGGGTGGCCACCACCAGCGACATCAGCAGCTCCAGCGCGTTTTGCGGCATCAGGTAGTTGAGCAGCACCGCGATCAGCGTCACGCCTGCCGACGCCAGGATCGAGCGCACCGGCACACCGCGGCTGTCGACCTTGGCCAGCGACGCCGGGGCATCGCCCTGCTCGGCCATGCCCAGCAGCATGCGGGCGTTGCAGTAGGTGCCGCTGTTGTACACCGACAGCGCTGCAGTCAGGACCACGAAGTTCAGCAGGTGCGCAGCCACGTCACTGCCCAGCAGCGAGAACACCTGCACGAACGGGCTGCTGCCATAGCTGCCGCCGGACGCATCGATGCTGGCGACCAGGTTGTCCCATGGGGTCAGCGACAGCAGCACCACCAGGGCACCGACATAGAAGATCAGGATACGGTAGATGACCTGGTTGATCGCCTTGGGGATCACGGTCTTCGGCTTGTCGGCCTCGGCAGCGGTGAAGCCGAGCATTTCCAGGCCACCGAAGGAGAACATGATGAAGGCCAGGGCCATCACCAGCCCGCTGACACCGTTCGGGAAGAAGCCGCCGTGCGACCACAGGTTGGCCACGGTGGCTTCAGGGCCGCCGCTGCCGCTGGTCAGCAGGTAGGCACCCAGGCCGATCATGCTGACGATGGCCACCACCTTGATGATGGCAAACCAGAATTCGGCCTCACCGAAGAACTTCACGTTCATCAGGTTGATGGCGTTGATCAGCACGAAGAACGCTGCCGCCGTGACCCAGGTAGGGATCTCCGGCCACCAGTAGTGGACATACTTGCCGACCGCCGAAAGCTCCGACATGCCCACCAGAATGTACAGCACCCAGCAGTTCCAGCCCGACAGGAAGCCGGCGAAACCACCCCAGTAGGTGTGGGCGAAATGGCTGAACGAGCCGGCCACCGGCTCTTCGACGATCATTTCGCCGAGCTGGCGCATGATCATGAAGGCGATGAAGCCGCAGATGGCGTAGCCAAGGATCATCGACGGGCCAGCGGATTTCATCACGCCTGCCGAGCCGAGGAACAGGCCGGTACCAATCGCACCGCCGAGGGCGATCAACTGGATATGGCGGTTCTTCAGGCCCCGCTTGAGCTCGCCTGAATGCATGTTTTGTCCACTCATGAACGAAGTCACCTGCATTGTTTTTATCTGTGACGGAATCGGACCCACCGCGCTCGTGGCGCAGCGGAATGGGCAAGGTGGTTACCTTGGGTTTCCTGACCTCAGGTGCCGCCGGGGCGGGTCAACCAGGCGTGATCAAGAGTGCGCGGTACGCAAGGGAGTCACAGGTAAAACGCGGCGCACTGTATACCCCTGCAAACGCGCAGGCGTCAACGCGTTGCATCGTTTCCTCGGGAAAAAACGCAGCGATCCTGTGGTGTGGGCCTTGAAAGGCGAAGTGATCGGCGTACATGGCGCCTCCATTTGTTGTTTTGTCAGCCTGGCTCTGTGGACAGGCTTTTGCACACGGCAATGGCGGCTATAACACCGTGGGGCGGGGCTTTGAGCAAGGGTGGGTGGGGCTTAGTCGGCTGTTTTGACGGGGAGGCAGCGGCAAGGTTTGTTTACACGATTCGACCTAATCTGAAATACGGGCTGAAACCGACCACATTTGTACAATTTTCTTTACAGAGTGGTTCGAGAACTTGCCAGTCGTCCGAAAATTCTTTTTGTTCAATATCTTGGGGCCGCTTTGCGGCCCTTTCGCGACACAAGGCCGCTCCCACAGGTGACGCGTTTTCTGTGGGAGCGGCCTTGTGTCGCGATGGGCTGCACAGCAGCCCCAAAATCTGACAGGCATAAAAAACCAGCCCGAAGGCTGGTTTCTCGATTACCACACAGGCCAATCAACCACGCGGTTTGCCGCGGCCACGCCCTGCTGGCTTGTCACCTTCAGGCTTGGCCGGACGCTTGCGCATCTCGCTAGGGCGTTCGGCCACGGTGCTGCCACGGCCGGTCTTGCGCGGGGCCTCTTCACGCGGCTGGCGCGCCGGGCGTTCGCCGGCAGCAGCACCTTCGTGGGCCGGGCGCAGGCTGCGCACGCGCTCGCCACGGCCCAGCGGGCGGGTCGACTTGCGCTGCAGGCGCTCCATCTTGTCCTTGGCCTTGAGCTTCATGGCTGGCAGCGCCACCGGCTGCAGGCCAACTTCAGCAGCGAGGATGTCGATTTCGCCCTGGCTCATTTCACGCCAGCGGCCCATCGGCAGGTCGGAGTTGAGGAACACCGGGCCGAAACGCACGCGCTTCAGGCGGCTGACCACCATGCCCTGAGACTCCCACAGGCGACGCACCTCACGGTTGCGGCCTTCCATCACCACGCAGTGGTACCAGTGGTTGAAGCCTTCGCCACCTGGTGCCTTCTGGATGTCGGTGAACTTGGCCGGGCCATCTTCCAGCATCACGCCGGCCTTCAGGCGCTCGATCATTTCGTCGTCGACCTCACCACGCACACGTACCGCGTACTCACGGTCCATCTCGTAGGACGGGTGCATCAGGCGGTTGGCCAGTTCACCGTCGGTGGTGAACAGCAGCAGGCCGGTGGTGTTGATGTCGAGGCGGCCAATGTTGATCCAGCGGCCTTCTTTCGGCCGTGGCAGGCGGTCGAACACGGTCGGGCGGCCTTCCGGGTCGTCACGGGTGCAGATTTCGCCATCGGGCTTGTTGTACATGATCACCCGACGGGTGGCCTCGGCGGCCTCTTCGCGCTTGATCAACTTGCCATCCACGGCAATGGCGTCGTGCAGGTCGACGCGCTGGCCGAGGGTGGCCTCGACGCCGTTGACCTTGATGCGGCCCTGGCTGATCCAGGCCTCGACGTCACGGCGCGAGCCAACGCCAATGCGCGCCAGCACTTTCTGCAGCTTTTCGCCGGATGGAGGGGTGATTTCGGTATCTTGCAGGTCTTGCTCACTCATCTGGGCACCTCCCGGTGTAGGAATGAAATAAGGGTTCTGGCGACGAACGCGCCAAAAGGCCGCGCATCATACGCGGTTCGGCGGGGGAACGCACTGGAGGGTAGAGGGTTTTGTGGGCATTGCGACGGGTTTCTGCCTAATGGTTATGTATTGGCAGTACCGGCCTCTTCGCGGGTAAACCCGCTCCCACAAGTACCGCATCACTCTCAGGACCTGTGATATCCCTGTGGGAGCGGGTTTACCCGCGAAAGGGCCAGCACAGACAACAGAAGACTCAGGGCTGCAACTTGCCGTCCTCTTCCACAGCAGCCTCAGCCTCTTCCTCGCGCAAATCATCGAAATCGGTCTTCAGCCCCTCTTCCATCGCATCCAGCTCCACCAGCAGGCTACGGAAGCTGGTCTCCTCCTTCGGTTCGGCAACCTCTTCCTCTTCCCCAAGGCTGGCATCCGCCAATGCCTGCAGGTGCGCCGGCACTGGCGCATCGTCCGGGTCGAGCAGCGGCTCGGGCTCCATCTCCCGCAGCTCGGCCAAGGCTGGCAGCTCGTCCAGGCTCTTGAGGTTGAAATGGTCGAGAAACGCCTTGGTAGTGGCGAACATCGCCGGCCGCCCGGGCACTTCGCGGTAACCGACCACGCGGATCCACTCGCGCTCCATCAGGGTCTTGATGATGTTGCTGTTAACCGCCACGCCACGCACATCCTCGATTTCGCCACGGGTGATGGGCTGGCGGTAGGCGATCAGGGCCAGGGTTTCCAGCAGCGCGCGCGAGTAGCGCTGCGGGCGCTCTTCCCACAGGCGCCCGACCCACGGCGCAAAGTCCTCGCGAATCTGCAGGCGGTAACCGCTGGCCACCTCCTTGAGCTCGAAGGCACGGCCATTGCACGACTTGCCCAGCAGCTCCAGAGCCTGCCTGAAGACCTTGGGCTCCGGTCGCTCGGCTTCCTCGAACAGTTCGTACAGGCGCTCCAGGGATTGCGGCTTGCCCGAAGCCAGCAGGAAGGCTTCGATCAGCGACGCCAGGTCGCGGGGTTCATTCAGGTTCATCAGGTTCTTCAACAAGCGCGGGGCGAAGCCGCACGTGGATGGCGGCGAAGGGTTCATTCTGCACCAGTTCGATCAGCGATTCCTTCACCAGCTCGAGAATCGCCATGAACGTCACCACAACACCTAGCTTGCCCTCCTCGGCGGCGAACAGCTCGACGAACGGCACGAAACCGCCGCCCTTCAGGCGTTCCAGCACCTGGCTCATGCGTTCGCGGGTGGACAAGGTCTCGCGGGTGATCTGATGGCTTTCGAACAGGTCGTTGCGGCGCATCACCTCGGCCATCGACACCAGCAGCTCCTCCAGGCTGACCTGGGGCAACAGCTTGCGCACCTTGGCCTGCGGCGCCTCCAGCCGCGGCACCACCACCTCGCGGCCAACCCGTGGCAATTCATCGATACCTTCGGCGGCGGCCTTGAAGCGCTCGTACTCCTGCAGCCGGCGGATCAGTTCGGCGCGCGGGTCGCCCTCCTCCTCCTCGACGTCGGCCGAGCGCGGCAGCAACATGCGCGACTTGATCTCGGCGAGCATGGCAGCCATCACCAGGTATTCGGCGGCCAGCTCCAGGCGCACGCTCTTCATCAGCTCCACGTAGCCCATGTACTGGCGGGTGATTTCCGCCACCGGGATGTCGAGGATGTCGATGTTCTGCTTGCGGATCAGGTACAGCAACAGGTCCAGCGGGCCTTCGAAGGCTTCGAGGATGACTTCCAGGGCGTCCGGCGGGATGTACAGGTCCAGCGGCAGCTCGGTCAGGGCTTCGCCATAGACCAGGGCCAATTGCAGTTGGCGAGGCACCTCGGCCTGTTCGGCCGGTGCCTCGGGCGTTTCCACCTGGCTCACGCGTTGACCAGGAACGGCGTGGGGTCGCCGCAGCCTTCACGGACCAGTTCCGGCTCATCACCGGACAGGTCGATGATGGTCGATGCCTTGAGGTCACCGAAACCGCCGTCGATCACCAGGTCGACATGGTGCTCCAGGCGCTCACGGATCTCGTAAGGGTCGGTCATCGGCTCGGTGTCGCCCGGCAGGATCAGGCTCACACTCATCAACGGCTCGCCCAGCTCAGCCAGCAAGGCCAGGGTGATGGCATGGGCCGGCACCCGTAGCCCGATGGTGCGGCGTTTATCGTGCAACAGCAGCCGCGGCACTTCGCGCGTGCCATTGAGGATGAACGTGTAAGGCCCCGGCACATGTGCCTTGAGCAGGCGGAAGGTGCCGGTATCGACCTTGGCGTACAACCCCAGCTGCGACATGTCGCAGCACATCAGGGTGAAGTTGTGGGTCTTGTCCAGCCCGCGCAGGCGCCGCACCCGTTCGATGGCCGCCTTGTCACCCATCTGGCAACCCAGCGCATAGGCCGAATCCGTCGGGTACACCACTACACCGCCCTTGCGGATAATCTCGACGGCCTGCTTGATCAGGCGCTGCTGCGGGTTCTCCGGATGAATCTGGAAAAATTGGCTCACGTAGTCGTCCTGTTCATACCGCCAAAGGCTGTTCATGGCTGAATCGGCGCCACAGAGGTGGCAGGTCCTCGGGCAAAGGCCGGTAGGCACCGATCTCGCCCCAGGTGCCGGGGCCGTGGAAGTCACTGCCAGCGCTTGCCAGCAGGCCGAACTCACGGGTGAGGATGGACATGGTGCCCACCTGCTCGGCAGGCATCATCCCGTTGACCACTTCAAGCGCCTGCCCGCCTGCCTGAATATAGTCGGCAATCAGCCTTCTGCGCTTGCTGCGGGTCAGATCGTAGTGCATGGGATGCGCCAGGCTCACCCAAGCGTTGGACTGGCGCAGGGTGGCGACGGTTTCATCGAGGGTAGGCCAGTGCTGCTTGACGTCCCCGAGCTTGCCGGCGCCCAGCCATTTGCGAAACGCCTCGCCGCGGTCCTTGACGTGCCCGGCACGCACCAGGTACTCGGCAAAATGCGGGCGCGCCGGGGCGTTGCCGCTATCGCCCAGTTCGTGCTGCACGGCGCGAGCGCCGTCGAGGGTACCGGGCATGCCCTTGGCCGCCAGCCGTTTGTCGATTTCTTCGGCGCGCAGCCAGCGGCCACGGTGCAGCGCTTCGATCGCCGCCAGCAGGGGCGGCGCGTCGAGCGGGAAGTCATAGCCCAGCACATGGATGGTCGCGCCACCCCAGGTGCACGACAGTTCCACCCCGCTGACCCAGTGCATGCCCTTGTCGCGGCACGCCTGGCGCGCCTCGGGCAGGCCTTCGATGGTGTCATGGTCGGTCAGTGCCAGCGTTTGCACCCCATGCTCATGGGCCCGGGCGACCAGTATCGAGGGCGACAGGGCGCCGTCGGAGGCCGTGCTGTGACAGTGCAGATCAACATTCATGGAGGAGCGCTTTCGCTGGAATCGATGTTTGTTATTATGCCGTCACATCCTGATTCTGGCTGCCATTGTGAAACAATTCATCGATTTCATCCCGCTGCTGCTGTTCTTCATCGTCTACAAGCTCGACCCGCGCCCCATGGAAGTCGCCGGTCACAGCTTCGAGTTCGGCGGCATTTACAGCGCCACCGCCATGCTGATCATCAGCTCGCTGGTGGTCTACGGCGCGCTGTTCCTGCGCCAGCGCAAGCTGGAAAAGGGCCAGTGGCTGACCCTGGTGGCCTGCCTGGTGTTCGGCGGCCTGACCCTGACCTTCCACAGCGAAACCTTCCTGAAGTGGAAGGCGCCGGTGGTGAACTGGCTGTTCGCCCTGGGCTTCGCCGGCAGCCACTTCATCGGCGACCGGGTGCTGATCAAGCGCATCATGGGCCACGCCCTGAGCCTGCCTGATGCCATCTGGACCCGCCTGAACCTGGCCTGGATCGGCTTCTTCCTGTTCTGCGGCGCGGCCAACCTGTTCGTCGCCTTCACCTTCCAGGACTTCTGGGTCGACTTCAAGGTGTTCGGCAGCCTGGGCATGACCGTGATGTTCCTGGTAGCGCAGGGCGTGTACCTGTCGCGCCACCTGCACGACGACCCTTCTACCTCCAAACCCAAGGATTGACATGCTCTACGCCATCATCGCCAGTGACGTCGCAAACTCCCTGGAAAAGCGCCTGGCCGCCCGCCCGGCGCACATCGAACGCCTGCAGCAGCTGAAGGCCGAGGGCCGCGTGGTACTGGCCGGCCCGCACCCGGCCATCGACAGCAACGACCCGGGCGAAGCGGGTTTCAGCGGTAGCCTGATCGTTGCCGAGTTCGACTCCCTGGCCGCTGCGCAGGCCTGGGCCGATGCCGACCCTTACATTGCCGCGGGCGTGTACGACAAGGTGGTGGTCAAGCCGTTCAAGCAAGTGCTGCCTTGATCTGAGACCGCGTGGGCTTCTTCGCGGGCTTGCCCGCTCCCACAGGGACACCACAGGTCCTGAGGTTTGTGGGTTACCTGTGAGAGCGGGCAAGCCCGCGAAGAAGCCCACGCGGTACCGGCAGTTATACTGTTGCCATCAGTCTGCGGTATCTTTGCCACTGGCGGGCCGAATAGCCGCCGTCAATGGTTGAATTGAGTGAGTCATGAGCGAGCTGTTACTGATAGATGATGACCAGGAGCTGTGCGAGCTGCTCGGCAGCTGGCTGACCCAGGAAGGGTTTACCGTGCGCGCCTGCCACGACGGCCAGAGCGCACGCCAGGCCCTGGCCACGCATGCCCCGGCGGCCGTGGTGCTGGACGTGATGCTGCCCGACGGCAGTGGCCTGGAACTGCTCAAGCAGTTGCGCAGCGAGCATGCCGAACTGCCGGTGCTGATGCTCTCGGCCCGCGGCGAGCCGCTGGACCGCATCCTCGGCCTGGAACTGGGCGCCGACGACTACCTGGCCAAACCCTGCGACCCGCGTGAACTCACCGCTCGCCTGCGTGCCGTGCTGCGCCGCAGCCACCCCACCGCCACCACCAGCCAGGTGGAGCTGGGCGACCTGGTCTACAGCCCTGCCCGTGGCGTGGCCAGCATCGATGGCCGCGAAATGACCCTGACCCTGTCCGAAAGCCGCATTCTCGAAGCCCTGCTGCGCCAACCCGGCGAGCCGCTGGACAAGCAGGAACTGGCGCAGATCGGCCTGGGCCGCAAGCTGACCCTGTACGACCGCAGCCTGGACATGCACGTCAGCAACCTGCGCAAGAAGATCGGCCCCCACGCCGATGGCCGGCCGCGCATCGTCGCCCTGCGCAGCCGTGGTTATTACTACTGCCTCTGAACATCTTTACCGAGCCTTTACCATCCACTGACCGCGCTTGACGGTGATCTCCCTAGACTGTGCTCATCCGGTAACCACCGGCCCATGAAAGGAGAGACACCATGCGCAAGACCCTTATCGCCCTGATGTTCGCCGCCGCCCTGCCGACCGTGGCCATGGCCATGCCTGAAGGCGGCCCGCGCCACGACGGCCCACATCATCGCGGTGATGCGCCTTTCCACCAACTGGACCTGAGCCGTGACCAGCGCCAGCAGATCGGCAAACTGATGGGCGAGCAGATGAAACAGCGCCGCGACATCACCGAGCGCTACCTGTCCAAACTGCCGGCCGCCGACCAGAAGGCGCTGAAGGACGAACTGCAGGCCAACCGCGACAAGACCGACAGCGCGGTCCGTGCCCTGCTCAAGCCAGAGCAGCAGAAGAAGTTCGACGAACTGCAGAAGGAACGCGCCGCACAGAAAGCCGAGTGGCAGGAGTTCCAGGCCTGGAAAGCTGAAAAAGGCAACAAGGCCCAGTAAGCTGTCCGCCCGATGCCCGGCCCGCCTCAGTGCGAGCCGGGCTTTTCTTGTTTGCAGGAGGTGCACTTGCGTTCACTGTTCTGGCGCATCCTGGCCAGTTTCTGGCTGGCCATCACCCTGGTTGCGGGCCTGTCGATCCTGCTGGGCCATATGCTCAACCAGGACGCCTGGATCCTCAGCCGCCACCCGGGCCTGAATACCCTGGCCAGCAAGTGGGCCAAGCATTACGAACAGGAAGGCCTGGCTTCGGCACAGCACTTCCTGGAACGGCGCAAGGACCGCTACAAGATCGACGTGCAGGTGCTCGACGACAGTGGCGAAGCCGTGGTGCCCGGCACCTTCCCGCGCCGTGCGGCAGCCTTCGAGGCACGCCAGCACAATGACCAGCGGCGCCTGCCGTGGCGCCGGTTGACCGAGGAATACACCAGCCCCGACACCGGCGAGACGTACCTGCTGATCTATCGCATCCCCCACCCGGCGCTGGATGCCTGGCACCGCGAAAGCCTGTTGTGGCCGCTCAGTGCGCTGGGCATTGCCCTGGTGGTGCTGACCCTGTTCAGCCTGCTGGTGACCCTGTCCATCACCCGCCCGCTCAGCCGCCTGCGCAGCGCCGTGCATGACCTGGGCCAGACCACCTACCAGCAGAACAGCCTGGCGCAGCTGGCGGCGCGGCGTGACGAGTTCGGCGTGCTGGCCAAGGACTTCAACAAGATGGGCGCGCGCCTGCAAAGCACCATCGGCAGCCAGCGCCAGTTGCTGCGCGATGTGTCCCACGAACTGCGCTCGCCGCTGGCCAGGCTGCGTATCGCCCTGGCCTTGGCCGAGCGCGCCGAGCCTGAGCAGCGTGAGGCGCTGTGGCCACGCCTGACCCGCGAATGCGACCGCCTGGAAGACCTGATCAGCGAAATTCTCGCCCTGGCGCGGGTCGATGCCGAACAGGCCCATGCCGAGCCGGTCGACCTCAACGCCCTGCTCGGCAGCGTGCGCAAGGACGCCCAGCTCAGCGCACCAGAGCAGGACGTGCGCCTGGAGGCACAATCGGGGTTGACCTTGCAGGGTTGGCCAACGCTGATCGAGCGTGCCGTGGACAACCTGCTGCGCAACGCCCTGCGCTTCAACCCGCAGGGCCAGCCAATCGAAGTCAGCGCCATGCGCGAGCAGGATCGTATCGTGATCAGCGTGCGTGACCATGGGCCGGGAGCGGCGGCGGAACACCTGGCGCAGCTGGGGGAACCGTTCTTCCGTGCGCCGGGGCAGGATGCGCCGGGGCATGGGCTGGGGCTGGCGATTGCACGCAAGGCGGCAGAGCGGCATGGTGGCAGCCTGGTGCTGGAGAACCATCCACAGGGGGGCTTTGTGGCGCGGCTGGAGTTGCCTGTGACTGAAGCGACAGGCAGTTGATTTGATGTAAATGCTCCCGGCCTCTTCGCGGGTAAACCCGCTCCCACAGGTACCTGTGCAAGGCCTGAGATTTGCGCACCACCTGTGGGAGCGGCGGGCGGTGATGTGCTGTAAAGGCACCCGCCCTCTTCCACAGGTACTGTGCAAGGCCTGAAATTTGCGCAACACCTGTGGGAGCGGGTTTACCCGCGAAAGGGCCGGATGCCTTGATACGGCAATCAGCCCAAGGCCGCGTTACTCGCCCCAGGCACTGACGAAATCTGCAGTTTCCAGAATCGGCGCGGTGCGCGGCTCGGTCAGCGGCGTACCCACATACAGGTAACCGATCAGCTCCTCGTTCGCGGCCAGCCCCAGGCCCTTGTGCACATGGGCATCGAAAGCCATGTCCCCGGTGCGCCACACCGCACCGATACCTTGCGCATGCGCCGCAATCAGAATGCCGTGCGCCGCACAGCCTGCCGCCAGCCGCTGCTCGGACTTGGGCACCTTGAAGTGGTCCTGCAGCTTGGCAACGACCACGATCAGCAACGGCGCCCGCAGGGGCATGGCGCGGGCCTTGTCCAGGGCAGCCTGGCTGGCATCCCCCTTGTGCTGCAGCGCTTCGGCGAACAGCTCACCCAGCTTCTCGCGGCCCTGGCCTTCGATGGTGAGAAAGCGCCACGGCCGCAGCTGGCCGTGGTCCGGGGCGCGCAGGGCGGCCTGGAACAGCGCCTCGCGCTGGGCGGCATTGGGCGCCGGGTCGGTCAGGCGTGGCACGGAAACACGGTTGAGCAATGCGTCGAGAGCCTCCATCGGCTACCCTCCTGGCAGGTAAATGTGCCGCCATTCTAGCGTTTACATCACCAGACCCATAGGTAGAATGGCGCCCTTCCGTTTCGAGTCAGAGCAGATCACATGGCGTTGCCGACCTTAAGGATCATTGGTTTCATCATCGGCATCTTCCTGATTACCCTCGCCGTCAGCATGGCCGTGCCCATGGCGACCCTGGTGATCTTCGAACGCACCCGTGACATGCCGTCGTTCCTCTGGTCGAGCCTGATCACCTTCATCGCCGGCCTGGCCCTGGTGCTCCAGGGCCGCCCCGAACATGTGCACCTGCGCCCGCGCGACATGTACCTGCTGACCGTCAGCAGCTGGCTGGTGGTGTGCGTGTTCGCCGCCCTGCCGTTCCTGCTGACCCAGCACATCAGCTACACCGACGCCTTCTTCGAAAGCATGTCGGGCATCACCGCCACCGGCGCCACCGTGCTCAGCGGGCTGGACAACATGTCACCGGGCATCCTGATGTGGCGCTCGATGCTGCACTGGCTCGGCGGCATCGGCTTCATTGGCATGGCGGTAGCGATCCTGCCGCTGCTGCGCATCGGTGGCATGCGCCTGTTCCAGACCGAATCGTCCGACCGCTCGGAGAAGGTCATGCCGCGCTCGCACATGGTCGCCAAGTCGATCGTGGGGGTATACGTCGGCTTCTCGATCCTGGGCGCGCTGGGCTTCTGGTGGGCCGGCATGAGCCCGTTCGATGCGATCAACCACGCCATGTCGGCGATTTCCACTGGCGGGTTTTCCACCTCCGACCAGTCGCTGGCCAAGTGGGATATCCCGGCCGTGCACTGGGTCGCGGTGGTGGTGATGATCCTCGGCAGCCTGCCCTTCACCCTTTACGTGGCGACCCTGCGCGGCAACCGCAAGGCACTGATCCGCGACCAGCAGGTGCAGGGTTTGCTGGGCATGCTGGTGGTCACCTGGCTGGTGCTTGGCACCTGGTACTGGGCCACCACCAACCTGCACTGGCTCGACGCCCTGCGCCACGTTGCGCTGAACGTGACTTCGGTGGTCACCACCACCGGCTTCGCCCTGGGTGACTACAGCCTGTGGGGCAACTTCTCGCTGATGCTGTTCTTCTACCTGGGCTTCGTCGGCGGCTGCTCCGGCTCGACGGCAGGTGGCATCAAGATCTTCCGCTTCCAGGTCGCCTACATCCTGCTCAAGGCCAGCCTCAACCAGCTGATCCACCCACGCGCGGTGATCAAGCAGAAGTACAACGGCCACCGCCTCGACGAAGAAATCGTGCGTTCGATCCTGACTTTCTCGTTCTTCTTCGCCATCACCATCTGCGTCATGGCGCTGCTGCTGTCGTTGCTTGGCGTGGACTGGATGACCGCCCTGACCGGCGCTGCCGGCACGGTCTCGGGTGTGGGCCCGGGCCTGGGTGAAGTGATCGGCCCGTCGGGCAACTACGCCACGCTGCCGGACGCTGCCAAGTGGATTCTCGCCAGCGGCATGCTGCTCGGCCGATTGGAAATCATCACCGTGCTAGTGTTGTGCATGCCGGCGTTCTGGCGTCACTGACCACCTCGGGCTCGGCACCCAGGCGGGCGCGGTACTCACTGGGCGTGGCATGGAACCAGCGGCGGAACGCCCGGTAGAAGTTGCTGGGGTCGGCAAAACCCAGCAGGTAGGCGGTTTCCAGCAGGGTCATGCCTGGCTGCGCCAGGTACTGTTCGGCCAGTTCGCGGCGGGTATCGTCGAGCAGGGTCTGGAAGCTGGTGCCTTCTTCCTGCAGCCGCCGCTGCAAGGTGCGCTGCGACAAGTGCAGGGCCTGAGCCAGGGTTTCGCGCTTGGGCTCGCCCTGCGGCAGGATGCGGCACAGTACCTGGCGCACGCGGTGGGTGACCCGGCTTTCCGAGAAACGCGCCAGGTATTCGCCGGCAAAGCGATCATGCAGGATGGCCATGGCTTCGTTGGCGGTGGGCAGCGGCGCCTCCATGTCGGCGCGTTCGAACACCAGCGCATCGTGCGGCGCACCGAACACCAGCGGCGAATGGAACGCCACCTTGTACGGCTCGATATTCTTTGGCTGCGGCCCCTGCACCAGCACCCGGCGCGGTTGCACCGGCCGACCGCTGAGCCAGCTGCACAGCGCCAGCGCGCAGGCCAGCGATGCCTCGGCACTGTGCCGGGTCGGTGGCAGATGGTCGCCGTGTACGGTCAGGATCAGCGAATAGCCCTCGGGGCCGAGGACGAAGCTGAGGTCGGAGCTTTCGGCGATGATGCGCTGGTAACGCACCAGGCGCTCGAAGCCTTCGGCCAGGGTGCGGCTGGACATCAACGCATAGCCCACCACATGGAACGACGCCGGGCGCACCACCCGCGCCATGTTCAGGCCTATGGCCTCGTTGCCCGAGAGTTCCACTGCCAGTTGCCATAGCCGGGTCATGGAGTCCTGGGGGAAGCGCGCGTCGGGGTCGTCGAGGGCAGCGAAATCCAGCCCCAGCTGCTTGAACATGGCCCGGCAGTCCAGCCCTTCCAGTTCGAGTGCCTTCACGATCCCTGATGCCCAGCTGGCTGACGTGGTTCTTTCGCTCATGACAGGCATTTATGCTGACCGCTCCTGCGGTGAACCCCAAGGATATTCAATTGGCGCCTATTGTCACTGATAGGCCTCGCCAGTCACTCTAGACTCGATTCAGGCTCCACGCCGTGCATCTTGTCCAGAAGTATTAATCCCGGAGCACTGTCATGAACCGCACAGCGCAGTTTCGCAGTTTTGCCGAGTTCTACCCTTACTACCTGGGGGAGCACAGCAACCCCACCTGCCGCCGCCTGCACTTCGTCGGCACCAGCCTGGTGATAGCCCTGCTGGCCTTTATCATCGGCAGTGGCAAATGGTTGTTGCTGCTGGCCTTGCCCGTGTTCGGCTACGGCTTTGCCTGGGTCGGGCATTTCTTTTTCGAAAAGAACCGGCCTGCGACCTTTACCCATCCGCTGTATAGCCTGATCGGGGATTTCGTGATGTTCAGGGATATCCTGTTGGGCAAGATCAGCCTGTAGATTTTTTGGGGCCGCTTTGCGGCCTGTGGGAGCGGCCTTGTGTCGCGAAAGGGCTGCAAGGCAGCCCCCTTGGCCCTCAACCCCTACGCCGGTTCGCGCACCGCCGCCGCTGCCTGCGCTTCACGCGCCTGCGCCTCCGCCAGCCGATACAGCTCGATCGTGCCATCCCAATGCTCGATCAGCGCCGTGCACGACTCCACCCAATCCCCGCAATTGAGGTACTCCACCTCCCCCACCTGGCGAATCTCGGCATGGTGGATATGCCCACACACCACCCCATGAAAACCGCGGCGGGTGCACTCGTGGGCAATGGCATCCTCGAAGTCGCTGATGAAGTTCACCGCGCCTTTGACCTTGTGCTTCAGGTATGCCGACAGCGACCAATAGCCGTATCCATAGCGGGCACGCCAGTGGTTGAGCCAGCGGTTGAGCACCAGGGTGAACTCGTAGGCACGGTCACCGAGGAACGCCAGCCAGCGGTGGTAACGGGTAATCACGTCGAACTGGTCGCCATGGATCACCAGCAGGCGGCGGCCATCGGCGGTCAGGTGCTCGGCCTCGTCCACCAGCTGGATGTTGCCGAGCATCAGCTTGGAGTAACGGCGCAGGAATTCGTCATGGTTGCCGGTGACGTAGATCACCTCGGTGCCGCGCTTGCTCATGGTCAGCAGGCGGCGGATCACGTTGGTATGGGCTTGAGGCCAGTAGATTCCGCCGCGCAGCTTCCAGCCATCGATGATATCGCCCACCAGGTAGATGCGGTCGGCCTGGTAGCCCTTGAGGAACTGCGACAGGTGTTCGGCCTGGCAGTCGCGGGTGCCCAGATGCACATCGGAGATCCACAGGGTACGCACGCGTTGCTTGCGCGAGGGACGTGACAGTTCGGCATGGGTCATGGGCAGGCTCCGGCGCAGTTTGCTGGAGACTGGCAGGCGCGGATGACAGCGCAGTGGCAAAACCGTTACGAGTGATGGACTGCAGGGAATGAGGCACAATGCGGTTCTGCCCTGCGAGGACGACTCTCCCCATGACCGCCGGCCCGATCCTCTCGCTGCGCCATTACCGCGACAGCCTGATCGCCCACAGCCACGAACACCCGCAACTGGTGTTCGGCCTGCGCGGTCGCCTGGAGTTCGAGGTGCAGGGGCATGGCGCCGGGATCGATCGACAGGGGCTGATCGTGGTACCGGCGGGCGCCCATCACACCTGCACCAGCGATGGCGGCAGCGATTGCCTGGTGCTGGATGTACCAGGGGACCACTGGTTGCGCGAGCAACTGGGCGAACATGCCGATGCCAGCCGCCGCCTGCTCGACCGCCCCGCCGCCCTGGGCCTGGACGAGCGCCAGCAGCAATTGGTGGACTGGCTGGCGACCAGCCCCATGCACGACCCGCTGATTGCCCGGCAAGGGGCAGCGCTGCTGCTGGCCAGCCTCAACCCCACGGCAGCAGCCAGCGTCGCAGCCAGCCAGCGCCTGCCCTATGCCGCCTTCGATGCGCATATCGAGCGGCATGCCGCCTACCCGCTGCAAGTGGCTGACCTGGCGCGCATCGCCGGGTTGTCCAGTGCCCGCCTGCATGCGCGCTTTACCGCAGAATGCGGGATGACGCCGATGGACTACATTCGCCAGCGGCGCTTGCTCAAGGCGCGGCGGCTGGTGATGCAGACCTTGCTACCGATGGGGGAGATTGCGGCGCAGGTGGGGTACAGCTCGCAGAGTGCGTTTTCGGCGGCGATGTTGCGGGCGTTCGGGTGTACGCCGTTGGCATTGCGGCGAGAGTCTGGCGACAATTGACGCCAGTCTTGCGACAGACCGCCTTTGCCTGTGCCTATACACTTTGCCTGTGCCGGCCCTTTCGCGGGTAAACCCGCTCCCACAGGTACTGCGCAGGCTTCAAAAGCGGTGCAGTAACTGTGGGAGCGGGCATGCCCGCGAAGAGGCCGGCACAGCCAGTAGAGATCTTGAGCAAGGACCACCCATGAACCACCGCACCGCCCTCGGCGCCCTGCACATCGGCGCGCTGTTCTTCGGCCTCACCGGCGTTTTCGGCAAACTGGCCGCCAGCGCCAGCCCGGCGATCATCGTCTTCGGCCGCGCCGCCTTCGCCGTGCTCGCCCTGGCCCTGTTCGCCAGCCTGGCCGGGCCGGGCTGGCAACGCCTGAGCGGCCAGGACGCCCGCCGCCTGCTGCTCGGCGGCGTGCTGCTGGCCGGGCACTGGGTCAGTTTCTTCATCGCGGTAAAGGTCGCCGGCGTGGCCATCGCCACCCTCGGCTTCGCCAGCTTCCCGGCCTTTACCGTGATCCTCGAAGGCCTGCTGTTCCGCGAACGCATCCGCCGCAACGAGGCTTCGCTGGTGTTGCTGGTCAGCATCGGCCTGGTACTGGTCACACCAGCATTCGACCTGGCCAGTGAAGCCACCGGCGGCCTGCTCTGGTCATTGCTGTCGGGGCTGCTGTTCTCCTTGCTGTCACTCACCAACCGCGCCGGCTCCGGCCGCCTGCCTGCAGTGCAGGCGGCGCTGTGGCAGAACCTGGTGGTGGGCTTGTGCCTGCTGCCGTTCGCGGCACCGGACCTGGCCGGCGTAGCCACCATGGACTGGCTGTGGATCGCCCTGCTCGGCATCTTCTGCACAGGCGTGGCGCACAGCCTGTTCGTCGCCAGCCTGTCGGTGATCAAGGCGCGCACCGCCGCCGTGGTATTCGGCATGGAACCGGTCTACGGCATTGCCGTGGCCTGGGTGGTGTTCGCCGAAACCCCGACCCTGCGCATGCTGCTGGGCGGCGCGCTGATCATCTTCGCCATCGTGCTGTCCAGCCGCCTGGCCGCCGAGCAACCGCCCAGGCAGCGGCCGCTGGCCGAGGGCGCCTGATTCAGCGGTCGTTGTGGCCCAGGTCGCGCTGCGGGTCGATCTGGTCGCGCACCCGCTGCTTCAGCACCTTGGCTTCGGGGAAGCCACCGTCGGCCTTGCGCTCCCAGATCTGCACGCCATTGCAGGTGATGCGGAAGATACCGCCGGTGCCAGGCTCCAGGGCCACCCGGCCAAGGTCGTCGGTGAAGGTGCTGAGCAGTTCCTGGGCCAGCCAGGCGGCACGCAGCAGCCATTGGCACTGGGTGCAATACGTGATGACGATTTCCGGTTTGCTGTCGGCCATGGTGAGGCATCTCCAGGTGAGGGGCCGCTTATACTAGCGGTCTTTAGCCCACGGTTTGAGACTCACGATGCGCCGTTTGCTGTTCTGTTTCCTGCTCACCCTCACCTCCCTCACGGTATTCGCCGCCGAACCGGCCAGGCCCAAGGTTGGCCTGGTGCTGTCGGGGGGCGCGGCCCGTGGCCTGGCCCACATCGGTGTGCTCAAGGCCCTGGAGGAACAGGGCGTGCGCATCGACGCCATCGCCGGAACCAGCATGGGCGCGGTGGTCGGCGGCCTGTATGCCTCGGGCTACAGTGTCGAAGAGCTGGAAAAGCTCGCCACCACCCTCGATTGGCAACAGGCGCTGTCCGATGCCCCGCCGCGCAAGGACGTGCCGTTCCGGCGCAAGCAGGATGACCGCGACTTCCTGGTCAAGCAGAAGCTCAGCTTTCGCGACGACGGCAGCCTGGGCCTGCCGCTGGGGGTGATCCAGGGCCAGAACCTGGCGCTGCTGCTGGAAAGCAAGTTGGCGCATACCGCCGACACCCGTGACTTCGACAAGCTGCCCATTCCCTTCCGCGCCGTGGCCACCGACATCGCCAGCGGCGAAAAGGTGGTGTTCCGCCGTGGCCACCTGCCCCAGGTGATCCGCGCCAGCATGTCGATCCCGGCGGTGTTCGCCCCGGTCGAACTGGACGGCCGGCTGCTGGTGGACGGCGGCATGGTCGACAACATCCCGGTGGACGTCGCCCGCGAAATGGGTGTGGACCTGGCCATCGTGGTCGACATCGGCACCCCGCTGCGTGACCGCAAGCAGCTGGCCACGGTGGTCGATGTGCTCAACCAGTCGATCACCCTGATGACCCGGCGCAACTCGGAAGAACAACTGGCCAGCCTGCACCGCGACGACATCCTCATCCAGCCACCACTGACCGCCTTTGGCGTCACCGACTTTGGCCGCGCCCGGGAAATGATCGAGGCCGGCTACCGCGCCACCCGCCTGCTCGACCCGCGCCTTGCCGCCCTGCGCCAGCCCGAAGGTGACAGCAGCCTGGCCGTGGCCCGCTCGCCGCGCCAACGCACGCCGACGATCACCGCGATCAGGATCGAAAACGACTCCAAGGTCAGCGACGAGGTCATCCGCTCGTACATCCGCCAACCGATCGATGCGCCGCTGGAGCTAGGCCGCCTGCAGACCGACATGGGCACGCTGTACGGCCTGGACTACTTCGACCGGGTGCAGTACCGCGTGGTGCACAAGGGCGACGACAACACCCTGGTGATCAACGCCCGCGGCCGACGCGGTGGCACCGACTACCTGCGCCTGGGCCTGAACCTGTCGGACGACCTGCGCGGCGACAGCGCCTTCAACCTGGGCGCCAGCTACCGGGTCAACGGCATCAACAGCCTCGGCGCCGAATGGCTGACCCGTGGCCAGATCGGCGACCAGCAGGAGTTGTACAGCGAGTTCTACCAGCCGCTGGACGTGGGCTCGCGCTACTTCATCGCGCCGTACCTGGACTTCAGCTCGCAGAACATCGAAGCCACCCTGGACAACGACCCGGTGGCCGAGTACCGCCTGGAGCGTTACGGCTTTGGCCTTAACGTGGGGCGGCAGATCGGCACCAACGGCGAAGTGCGCCTGGGCGTGGGCAAGGCCTGGGGCGAGGCCGAGGTACGCATCGGCGACCAGGACCTGCCCAAGGTCAGTTTCAACGAAGGTTTCTACGAGCTGAAGTACTCGTTCGACACCCTCGACAACGTGTACTTCCCGCACAGCGGCGAGGATATCGGCCTGACCTTGCGCAAGTATGACCAGTCGCTGGATTCCGACCAGGATTACCGGCAGTGGATGTTCAACCTGGACAAGGCCCTCAGCAGCGGGCCGAACACCTTCGTGCTGGGCGGGCGCTACGGGCGCACGCTGGATGATACCGAAGTGGTGACGTCGAGCTTCGTGCTGGGTGGCGCGCGGGAGCTGTCAGGCTTCCGCCAGGACTCGGTGTCGGGGCAGAACGTGAGCCTGATGCGCATGGTCTACTACCGCCGCCTGACACCACGGGCCTACGTGCCGCTGGACTTCCCGCTGTACATCGGCGGGTCGCTGGAGCGAGGGCGGGCGTGGAACAACGACAACGATTTCGACAGTGGCTACATCAATGCGGCGAGCATCTTCCTGGGGCTGGAGACGCCGCTGGGGCCGTTGAACCTGAGCTACGGGGCCAACAGTGCGCATGAGCAGGCGGTGTACCTGAACCTTGGGCATACCTTCTGAACCGTCGGGGCTGCCTTGCAGCCCATCGCGACACAAGGCCGCTCCTACAGGAGTACGCGATCCCCTGTAGGAGCGGCCTTGTGTCGCGATGGGCCGCAAAGCGGCCCCAGGCCCCTCAGGATTTCTCCAGGTTGGCCAGGATCTTGGCATGCACCCGCATGCACACCTGCAGCTCCGCCTCGTCAACCCCGGTGAACAGCTCTACCCGCAGTTGATTGGCAATGGTCTCGATCTGGTCGATCAGCGGTTTGGCCGGCGGGCAAAGCACAATCTTCTTCGCCCGCCGGTCTTCCAGCACCGCTTGCCGGCGTACCAGCCCCTGCGCCTCCAGGCTGTCGAGCAGGCGCGCCAGGGTCGGGCCTTCGACGCCCACGCTCTGGGCCAGCTCACGCTGGGTCGGGGCCTCTTCGAAACGGGCCAGGTGCAGCAACACCAGCCAACGCGCCTGGGACAGGTTGAGCCCGGCCAGGCGGCGGTCCAGCTCGGCACGCCAACCCCGGGACATCTGGGCCAGCTGCATGCCGAAGCGGTGTTGGTTGTCGGTCAGGGGCATAAGCAACTCATTGAACAGATCTAATTATTAGGCAGCTAACCATGGCCCGTCCCACGAGGCAAGGCTCGGGCACCCTGGAATGTTCGATAATCGTCAAAAAACATGACAAAGGTCAGCAGATGGCAGTTCTGCCTTCGATCCTGTCGTCACTTACAGCTCGAACTCGGCCGCCAGCGCAGCCCGCACGCAGTACAGCACGCCCTCCGGTACCCGCGCCCCGAACAGTGGCGCAATCGCCGATACCGGTGGAAGCTCGCCCTCGCCATCGAGGAAGGCATCCTGCACTTCCATCAACAGGTCTTCCGGCAGGTCCAGGGCCTGTTCCAGGCTCAGTTCCTGGCGGCCCAACGCCTCGGCCAACAGGCTGTAGACGTTCTTCTCGCTGCAGTTGAGCTGCCCGGCGATCTGCGCCGGAGTCATGCCGGCACGGGCCAGGCTGACCAGTTCGTGGCGCAGGTCGAGTACCACTTTCGGCGCTTCGTCGGTGCCGCCGCTGTTGTTCAGCACCTCGAGGAAGGCCTGGCCATAACGCTCCAGCTTGCGCGCACCCACGCCGCTGACCTGGGCCATGTCGCTGAGGCTGACCGGCTGGCTGCGCAGCATCTCCAGCAGCGTCGAGTCGGGGAAGATGACGTAGGGCGGCACGCTGTGCTCCTCGGCCAGCTTGCGCCGCAGGGTACGCAGCGCTTCCCACAGTTCGCGCTCTTCGGCACGCACCAGCTGGCTGGCCGGGCTGCCGCCACTGGACGACGAAGTCCTGGCGGTGGTCTGCGGCTTGAGGTCACGGCGCAGCTGCAAGGTCACTTCGCCACGCAGCAGCGGCCGGCAGCTGTCGGACAGGCGCAGGCCGCCGTAGCCTTCCAGGTCGATGTCGACCAGGCCGCGCGCCACCAGCTGACGGAACAGCGAACGCCACTCGACTTCGGCCAGCCCCTTGCCGACGCCAAACACCGAGAGCTTCTCGTGGCCGAAATTGCGCACCTTCTCGGTGTCCTTGCCCAGCAGCACATCGACCAGGTGACCGACGCCATAGCGCTGGCCGGTGCGGAACACCGCCGACAGCGCCTGGCGGGCCGGCTCGGTGGCGTCCCAGGTCTGCACCTGGTCGACACAGTTGTCACAGTGCCCGCACGGTTGCTCGAGGGTTTCGTCGAAATAGGCCAGCAGCGACTGGCGGCGGCAGCGGGTTTCTTCGCACAGGGCCAGCATGGCGTCGAGCTTGTGCTGCTCGATGCGCTTGTGGCGCTCGTCACCTTCGGAGTTCTGCAGCATCTGCTTGAGCATCACCATGTCCTGCAGCCCGTAGGCCATCCAGGCATCGGACGGCAACCCGTCACGGCCGGCACGGCCGGTCTCCTGGTAGTACGCCTCGAGCGACTTGGGCAGGTCAAGGTGGGCGACAAAGCGCACGTTGGGTTTGTCGATACCCATGCCGAAGGCGATGGTGGCGACCATGATCAGACCTTCCTCGTTGAGGAAGCGGTGCTGGTTGGCCGCACGCGTCTCGGCAGCCAGGCCGGCGTGATACGGCAGCGCGGGGAAGCCCTGGTCACAGAGGAAGGCGGCGGTTTCGTCGACTTTCTTGCGCGACAGGCAATAGACGATACCGGCGTTGCCGCGGCGCTCGCCGAGGAACGCCATCAGCTGCTTGCGCGGCGCCTCCTTGGGCACGATGCGGTAGAAGATGTTGGGCCGGTCGAAACTCGACAGGAAGCGCTCTGCGCCTTGCAGGTGCAGGCGCTGGACGATCTCCTCGCGGGTGCGCATGTCGGCGGTGGCGGTCAGCGCAATGCGCGGCACATGCGGGAACAGCTCGGCCAGCTGGCCCAGTTGCAGGTATTCGGGGCGGAAATCGTGGCCCCATTGCGACACGCAGTGGGCCTCGTCGATGGCGAACAGCGAGATGTCCAGGTCGCGCAGGAAGTCGAGCATGCGCGGCTGCACCAGGCGCTCCGGCGCCAGGTACAGCATCTTCACTTCACCACGGCGCAGGCGCCCGGCCAGGTCACGCTGCTGCTCCGGGGTCAGCGTGGAGTTCAGCGCAGCGGCCGGCACACCCAGTTCGTCGAGCGTGGCGACCTGGTCGTCCATCAGCGCGATCAGAGGCGAGACCACCACCGTCAGGCCCGGGCGCAGCAGCCCCGGCACCTGGAAACACAACGACTTGCCGCCGCCGGTGGGCATCAGCACCAGGGCATCGCCGCCATTGGCCACGCAGTCGATGATCGCTGCCTGGCGCCCGCGGAAACTGTCGTAGCCGAAGACGTCCTTGAGAACGCGCTGAGCCTGTTCGAGCATGTGCAACTCCACAAATCGCCGTACCATCCCGGATACAGGCTGGACGAAAAACCCGCCCCGCACACGCCAAATGCGTAAGCGGTTTTTGCCAGGTAGCCGGCAAACCCTGCCCCTGGATGAAAAATCGCGGAGTATACCGCAGCACCGCCCCGCGCAGGGCACCACGGCGATAGACGTTCCCTTTACCCCGCCGCCGTCGCAAGGTGCTAGAATTCGTTATCGTTTATTCCCCAAGGTAGCCCTGTAATGTCCTTCGCCGAGCAACTGACCCGCCTGCAAGCCTTCCTCGACGCCGACGAGCTGCACGAGGAAGCGCTGGACTATGTCGCCGCCCACGGCTACCTCACCGCCCTTTCGATCAATGCCGAGGAAGTGCCCGAGCGCGAGTGGATCGACGCCCTGTTCGCTGAAGAGCCGCACTACGCCAGCGATGCTCAGCGCACCGAGATCGAGGCCACCCTGGTGGCGCTGAAAGCGCACATTGCCCGCCAGCTGGCCAGCGACGACGAGTTCGAGCTGCCATGCGACCTCGACCTGACCGACGAGCCGGACGATTCCGACCTGCGCGGCTGGTGCATCGGCTTCATGGAAGGCGTATTCCTGCGTGAAGAGGCCTGGTTCGAGAACGCCGAGGAAGAAGTCAGCGAGATGCTGCTGCCGATCATGGTCGGCTCGGGCCTGTTCGACGAGCAGCCGGAGTTCGCCGACATCGCCAGCAACGCCAACCTGCAGGACGACATGATCGTACAGATCCCCGAAGCGCTGACGGCGCTGTTCCTGCTGCTGCATGCCCCAGACGAAAAACCGGCGCTGCTCAAGCCACGCCACCACTAAGTCGCCTGTGCGCTACCTGCTGCTGGCCACCGGCTGGCTCAGCGTCGCGTTGGGGGTGTTGGGGATATTCCTGCCGGTATTGCCCACCACCCCGTTCCTGCTATTGGCGGCCGCCTGCTTTGCCCGCAGCTCGCCGCGCTTTCACCACTGGCTGGTCCATCACCCCAAGCTCGGGCCATGGATCCGTGACTACCTCAGTGGTGAAGGCATCCCCCTCAAGGGCAAGGTCTACGCCATCGGCCTGATGTGGGCCAGCATCGGCCTGTCGTGCTATCTGGTGCCCCTGTTCTGGGCGCGCACCTTCATGTTGACCAGCGCCGTACTGGTAAGCCTGTACATCCTCAGCCAGAAAACTTTGCACAAGCCAAAGTGACAATATTTTGTCGCCAAATATCAATTTCGCCTAACGATTATTCTCCTTATCCGAAATGATTCTGGAACTCTGTTAAGCCCCCGTATTAATTGGCTTTCATGGACTTTTCCGCTGCCATTCCCTGGGTCCTTCTGCGAGCCCATTAGACAATTTATATATTATATGGCAATTTGATATGAAGAAATCTTCTTATCTATCGCGTTGAATGTACTTAGCTGTGTTATTAAAAACCTGCAACACTATATGCAATAACTTTATCGTCATTTTTTTGGCGATCAGCAGGATAAATTCCAGAATCAGGGAGATGTAGCATGCGCGTTTTGAACCCCATCACCAGTGCATTACTGTTGGCCCTGGCGAGTGCCAACGTACAGGCGATGTCGATCACCGAGGCTGTCCAGAGCGCCGTGGACTACCACCCGCAGGTCAGCTCCAACCGCAACAGCAAGCTGTCGGCCGATGAAGATGTGAAGTTCGCGCGTGGTGGCTACTACCCTTCCGTGGATCTGGTCGCCGGCTATGGCCGCCAGCGTTCGGACAACACCACGACGCGTGCCGAGGGCAACCACAACAAGGAAACCCTCAACTACACCCAGTCCGAACTGCGCCTGCGGCAGATGATCTTCGACGGCTTCAACACCTCGAATGAAGTGGGCCGCACCGAAGCAGTCTCCACCTCCCGCGCCTACTACACCCAGGCCGTTGCCCAGGATGTCGCCCTGCGTGCAGTCGAGGTGTACCTGGAAGTGCTCAAGCGCCGTGAACTGGTGACCCTGGCCAGGAACAACCTGCAAGCCCACCTGCGAGTCAACGACCAGATCGGCCTGCGCAACGAGCGCGGCGTCGGCAGCACCGCCGACCTTGACCAGTCCCGCGCACGTCGCGCCCTGGCGGAAAACAACCTGGACACCGCCGAAGTCGACCTGGCCGATGCCGAGGCCAACTTCTTCAGCGTCGTCGGCCGCATGCCGGACGAGCTGGAAAGCCCGCAGACCATCAAGGGCGAGGTGCCTGGCACCCTCGACGAAGCCCGCGACGGCATGCGCCAGAACAACCCGTACATCAAGTCTGCCCAGGCTGACGTGAATGCTGCCGAGCAGCAATACGAAGTGGCCAAGTCGACCTTCTACCCACGCTTCGACGCCATTCTGGCCACCGGTGCCAACAACAACACCGGCGGCGAGAAAGGCCACAACAACAACGACTGGCAAGCTGGCGTGGAGATGAACTACAACCTGTTCCGCGGTGGCAGCGACAAGGCTCGCCTGCAGTCCGACGCGCACAAGATCAACCAGGCCCTGGACATCCGCAACAACGCCCTGCGTGAGCTGACCGAAAACCTGAGCCTGGCGTGGAACGCCATGAACAACGCCAGCAAGCAGCTGCCGACTGCGCGTGAATACGCCGAGACCACCAAGCGCGTGCGTGCTGCCTACCAGGACCAGTTCGGCCTGGGCCAACGTACCCTGCTCGACGTGCTCGACAGTGAAAACGAGCTGTACAACGCCGACCGCCGCTACACCGAGGTGCGTTATACCGAGGAGTTCTCGCGCTACCGCGTGCTGGCGACCATGGGCGAGCTGCTGAGCAAGCAGCGTATTTCGCTGCCGCCGGAAGCGCTGGCTACCACCGAAGTACGCACCGAGGCGCGTTTGCCTGATATGCGTTGATCGGGTTCGAGATTTTTGGGGCCGCTTTGCGGCCCATTCGCAGCACAAGGCTGCTCCTACAGGAAAGCGCGCAACATCTGTAGGAGCAGCCTTGTGCTGCGAATGGGCTGCAAAGCAGCCCCCTGCCCTCACTCGCTACCATGGTTACGCTGGAACGTCTCCAAACCCATGGCCCTGATCTGCCCCTCGATCAACGCCTCGAACGGTGCCAGCAGCGCATCGAAACAGGCAGGCTGCTCCAATGCGTTCAGCGCTCCCACCACCGCCTCGATAGTCGATAACGCCCCCGCCTCCGGCGCCTTGCGCAAGCGGTAGCGTGAAGGCGCGACAGCCCCCAGCGTCACCCGCGGCAACGCCTCCAGCAACGGGTTCAGGTACAACAGCTTGCGCGCCTTGCGCCAGGTGCCGTCGGGCACGATCAACAGCAAGGGTTGGTCGTCCGTCTCGCCATAGGCCACCAATTCCTGGGCGTCGTCACCCGGGAATAACAGGGCTGGCCGGTAGCCGGGGGTCGCCAGCAATTCGTTCAGGTCATCGAATACCTCGCCTACTCGCAACTCGGCATTGTTCAGGCCAAGGGCGGCCAGGCGGGCGGTATTCAGGGCATGGGTGGTTTCACTGGGGTGCTGCAGCAGGATGACGCGGGTGCGGCTGTCGAGTGCGGGGATCAGTGGGCAGAGGCAATGGTCGAGCGGGCGCTGGCAGCGCTCGCAGCGGGGTCTGGGCATGGGATTCTCCTTGGCGGGAACAGTTTGCCACAGAACCGGGGCCCGCTTTGCGGGCCATTCGCCGGCAAGCCAGCTCCCACAGGTATTGCACAAGGCCCAGGTCTGTGGTGATCCTGTGGGAGCTGGCTTGCCGGCGATAGGGCCGCAAGGCGGCCCCGGCAATCTCAACGGTTGAACCGCTCCGCCAGGCTATGCAGGTACTCCGCCATGCGCTCCAGGTCCTGGCTGATTTCCGCGCCTTGCCTGGCCTGCCCGGCACTCTGGTCGCACAGGTGGGCTATGCGCACGATCTGCTGGTTGATGTCCTCGGCCACATGGCTCTGCTGCTCCGACGCCGTCGCCATCTGCTGGCTCATGCCGGTGATGCGGCTGACCGCCTGGGCAATCCCGCTCAACGCTGCCTGCACCGCCTCGACACTGTGCACGCTGTCCCGCGAGATCTGTTCGCCGCGGCTGGCGGTGCTCACCGCGCGCTCTGCCCCGGCGCGCAACGAGGCGATGATCTGGTGAATCTCCTCGGTCGAGGCACGGGTGCGCTGGGCCAGCGATCGCACCTCATCCGCCACCACGGCAAACCCGCGCCCCTGTTCGCCGGCACGCGCCGCCTCGATCGCCGCATTGAGCGCCAGCAGGTTGGTCTGCTCGGCGATCGAGGTAATCACATCGACCACGCTGCCAATCGACTGGGTCTGCTCGGCCAGGGCATTGACGGCCTGGCCGATGTCGTTGACCGCATTGCTCATGCTGCCCATGGCTTGCAGGCTCTGCATGGCCAGCTCGCTGCCCTGCTGCGCCAGCTGGTCGGCATCGCCCGCTGCGTGCGCCGTGCTCTGCACGTTATGGGTAACCTGCTGAATGGTCGCCGCCATCTGCGCGATGGCGGCGGCGGACTGGTCGGTCTCGCTGCGCTGGCGGTCGAGCATCTGTGCCTGGGCATCGGACAAGTCGGAGGACTGCGCCGCCCGCGACTTCACCCCGACCCCGGCATCCACCAGGCGGGTCAAGGCCGTTTGCAGGCGTGCTTCCTCGCTGATGATGGCAAGATCCAGCTGGCCTTGCAGGCCTGGGTTGTCGCTGTAGGTCAGTGCCACCAGCGGGCTGGTGAAGGCCTTGGGGTGCTCGGCCAGCGTGCGGCGGATGGCCTGGTTCTGCCGGTGCTCGACCAGATACCAGGCCAGCAGCAGGCTGGCCATCAGTACCCCGAGCGCCGCGTAGGGCGGCAGCCACAGGTAGCCTGCCGCCGACAGCAGGCCCGCACCGATCAATGGCCAACCGTGACCCAGGCCATGCCCCAGACGGGCCGCCCACGGCACCGGCGCGCGGCCAGCCCGCAAGCGCGCGTACAACGCCTCGGCGCGGCGGATCTGCTCACGGGTGGGCACCGAGCGCACCGACTCGTAGCCACTGATGCGGCCCTGCTCGTAGACGGCCGTGACATAGGCGCTGACCCAGTAGTAATCACCGTTCTTCGCCCGGTTCTTGACTACGCCCATCCACGGTTTGCCTTGTTTGATGGTTTCCCACATGTGGCCGAACACGGCCGGAGGCATGTCCGGATGGCGCACCAGGTTGTGGGGTTGGCCGACCAGCTCGTCGTAGGTGAACCCGCTGATCGCCACGAAAGCGTCGTTGCAGTAGGTGATGCGGCTGTTGAGGTCAGTGGTGGAAATCAGGCGCTGATCGTTGGGAAAGGTTCTTTCGTGCTCAGTGACGGGCAAATTCATGCGCATCTTGGGCAATCCTTGCAGGATGAAAGGGAGGTAGACAGCAGCACACACTGATTTGATATATAGCAGGGCGCCATTATGTTGTCGGTCAGCGGCACCAACAATTTAACGGGGGCCGACGAAATACAGCATGTGCCGGACTTCAACCCACGTTGAGCTGGCTTTTCAGCAGGTCGCGGAAAGTCTGGATCAACGGTTCGCGGCTGCGCCCGCGGCGAATGATCAGCGAAAACGGTGCCTGGTAGCCGAAGGTGGACGGCGACAGCACGCGCAAGTCGCCCTTGTCGACCCAGGCCTGGGCATAGTGCTCGGGCAGGTAGCCGATGTAGGCCCCGGAGAGAATCAGGATCAACTGCGCCTCCATGCTCTCCACCGTCGCCGCACTGTGCTTGAAGCCATGCCGGGCCAGTTCGGCCTGGCTCCAGTAGCCACGCCCGACCATGCGCTGCTGGGTCACCACCTGCTCGGGGATGCGCCGTTCGGCATACAACGGGTGGCGGCTGCTGCAGTACAGCCAGTGCTGCTCACGGTACAGCGGCTGATAGAGCAGCCCGCTCATGCGCGAGGAAAACGCCCCGATCGCCAGGTCCAGGCGGTTGTCCTGCACGCCCAGTTGCAGCTCGTAAGGGCTGGACACCGACAGGTGCAGGTGCACCGCCGGGTGTTCCTGGCTGTAGGCGCCGATGGCTTCGGCCAGCGGCAAGGCCTGGTCACCGACCGTGGAGTCGATCACCCCCAGGTTGAGGGTGCCGCGCAACTCGCCCTTGAGGGCGGCGGCGTACTGTTCGAAACCGTCCAGCTCGGCCAGCAGGCGCAGGGTTTCCTGGTGGAACAGCTCGCCCTTGCTGGTCAGGCTGAAGCCGCCACGGCCGCGGTGGCACAGTACGATCCCCAGGGCACCTTCCAGCTGGCTCATGTAGGTGCTGATGGCCGAAGTCGACAGGTTCAGCTCGCGCTGGGCATTGGCAAAGCCCTGGTGGCGCACCACGCTGACGAAGATGCGCAGCAGTTTCAGGTCGGGCAAGGTCGAGGCCATGGTGCAACGGTTCCGCAAGGGTGTTTGCGCGCAGTCTAACCGCTCTGCCGGCCTTTAGTTCAGAAATTCCTGAACTAAGTATTTGCCGGTAGCGATTTTTCCCCGGCACTACCTTCAGCAGACTTGGCCGAAATGTCCCTGCCCGCCGGCAAGACCACACCTGGAAGGCGCGCGGCGGCACAGGTTCGAACAAACAGAACAATCGACCGACTGATGAGGCCCACCGTGGACAAGATCCTCCACCAACCACTGGGCGGCAACGAAATGCCGCGTTTCGGCGGCATCGCCACCATGCTCCGTCTCCCCCACCTGCAAAGTGCCCAAGGCCTGGACGCCGCCTTCATCGGCGTGCCACTGGACATCGGTACCTCGCTGCGCTCCGGCACCCGCTTCGGCCCGCGTCAGATCCGCGCCGAATCGGTGATGATCCGCCCGTACAACATGGCCACCGGGGCTGCACCGTTCGACTCGCTGTCGGTGGCCGACATCGGTGACGTGGCGATCAACACCTTCAACCTGCTGGACGCCGTGCGCATCATCGAAGAAGCGTATGACGAGGTCCTCGAGCACAACATCATCCCGCTGACCCTCGGTGGCGACCACACCATCACCCTGCCGATCCTGCGGGCGCTGCACAAGAAACACGGCAAGATCGGCCTGGTGCACATCGATGCCCATGCCGACGTCAACGACCACATGTTCGGCGAGAAGATCGCCCACGGCACCACCTTCCGCCGCGCCGTGGAAGAAGGCCTGCTCGATTGCGAGCGCGTGGTGCAGATCGGCCTGCGCGCCCAGGGCTACACCGCCGATGACTTCAACTGGAGCCGCCGCCAGGGCTTCCGTGTGGTCCAGGCCGAAGAGTGCTGGCACAAGTCGCTGGAACCGCTGATGGCCGAAGTGCGCGAAAAGGTCGGCGGTGGCCCGGTGTACCTGTCGTTCGACATCGATGGCATCGACCCGGCCTGGGCGCCTGGTACCGGCACCCCGGAAATCGGCGGCTTGACCACCATCCAGGCGATGGAGATCATTCGCGGCTGCCACGGCCTGGACCTGATCGGCTGTGACCTCGTCGAAGTCTCCCCGCCTTACGACACCACCGGCAACACCTCGCTGCTCGGTGCCAACCTGCTGTTCGAGATGCTCTGCGTGCTTCCGGGCGTTGTCCGCCGGTAAACGACGGCCCTTTGTAGGAGCGGCCTTGTGTCGCGACCGGGCCGCAAGGCGGCCCCCGGACTGTGGCGGTGTCGCATAGGCTGCCGGGGCCGCTCTGCGGCCCGATCGCGACACAAGGCCGCTCCTACAGAAAGCGCCCGCAGTACTTGCTACACCCCGGCAGGAGCCATATGGGAGGGCCATTGAGGCCCGCCAACAACACGACAAGACCGCCGGGCGCCGTGAACCCGCCCGCGTGGTCGATCTCGCCATAATAAAGATAATCGGGAGACCCCCCAATGGCCTTGGACATCATTGTTGTAATGATCTATACCGCCGGCATGCTCGGGCTTGGCTGGTATGGCATGCGGCGCGCGAAAACCCACGAGGACTACCTGGTGGCCGGGCGCAACCTCGGCCCGGTCCTGTACATGGGTACCATGGCCACCACCGTGCTCGGTGGCGCGTCTACCGTCGGCACCGTGCGCCTGGGCTACGTCCACGGCATCTCCGGCTTCTGGCTGTGCGCAGCCCTGGGCCTGGGCATCATCGCCCTCAACCTGTTCCTCGCCAAACCCTTGCTGCGCCTGCGCATCTTCACCGTGACCCAGGTGCTGGAGCAGCGCTACAACCCGGCCGCACGCCAGGCCAGCGCCGTGATCATGCTGGCCTACGCACTGATGATCGGCGTCACCTCGACCCTGGCCATGGCCACCGTATTGCAGGTGCTGCTCGACCTGCCGTTCTGGGCCTCGCTGCTGCTGGGCGGTGGTGTGGTGGTGCTGTACTCGACCATTGGCGGCATGTGGTCGCTCACCCTGACCGACATCGTCCAGTTCGTGATCAAGACCGTCGGCCTGATGTTCATCCTGCTGCCAGTGTGCCTGTACAAGGCCGGTGGCTGGGACACCCTGGTGGCCAAGCTGCCGGCGGCCAGCTTCCAGCTGACCACCATTGGCTGGGACACCATCATCACCTACTTCCTGATCTACTTCTTCGGCATCCTCATCGGCCAGGACATCTGGCAGCGGGTGTTCACTGCCCGTGACGAGAAGGTCTGTCAGCGCGCCGGCACCACCGCCGGTGTGTACTGCGTACTGTACGGCCTGGCCTGCGCCGCGATCGGCATGGCCGCGCATGTGCTGATGCCCGACCTGGCCAACCCGAACAATGCCTTTGCCGAGATGATCAAGACCACCCTGCCCGATGGCATCCGTGGCCTGCTGATGGCAGCGGCGCTGGCCGCCATGATGTCCACCGCCAGCGCCGGCCTGCTGGCTGCGTCGACCACCCTGACCGAAGACCTGCTGCCCAAGCTACGTGGCGGCAAGGCGTCGAGCCTGGGCGTCAGCCGCCTGTTCACCCTGCTCACCGGCCTGGTGGTGCTGGGCATCGCCCTGGTGGTGAACGATGTGATCAACGCCCTGACCCTGGCCTACAACCTGCTGGTCGGCGGCATGCTGATCCCGCTGATCGGGGCGATCTTCTGGAAGCGCGCTACCACCGCCGGGGCTATCGCCAGCATGTCGCTGGGCTTTGCCACCGCGCTGCTGTTCATGTTCAAGGATGGGCTGGAGGCCAATACGCCGATCTACTACAGCCTGGCGGTTGGTCTGGTGAGCTTTGTGGTGGTCAGCCTGATGTCGCGTAAATCGGTGGCGGCGGTGAAGCTGGCCTGATAGATCGCGGCTGCCTGTACTGGCCCTTTCGCGGGTAAACCCGCTCCCACAGGAATATCACAGGTCTCGAGTGCTGTGGGGTACCTGTGGGAGCGGGTTTACCCGCGAAGAGGCCGGTTCAGGCAACAGATTTTCATCAGGCACAAAAAGGCCGCTGCACCCACCCAGGTGCAGCGGCCTTTGTCTGTATCAGCGACGACGCGGTTGGCGTTTGCGCTGCTCTTCATCAGTCGGGATCGGCACCGGCTGCAAGGGTGGTGGAATCAGCCCCAAGGCGACAGCCAGGTCGTGGAGCCAGTTGGACAGTGGTTTATTCATAATGCCCCCTTGACGGGTCAGCCTCACGGCAATTCAATCCTGCGATGTTTCATACAGATCATAGCCCTATGTCCTGTATTACGCATGCCTCTAAACCTACAGATACGGGCCATTTTGATACGGATCAAGCCGTAACGGCGCATTCCGACGACTGGTTAATCGTTTCGCTTTGTTGCAGGTCGATCCAGGCCTGCAAATTTGCCCCGCGCATGCCCTGGCGCCACATCAACCAGGTGACCGCCTGATCGAACGGCGCCTGCAGTTGGTGCACCCGCACCCGGTCGCGCCCGGGCAGGCTGTCGAGCATCGACCTGGCCATCATCGCCACACCCGCGCCGGCGATCACGCAGGCCAGCATGCTCTGGTACGACTCGATTTCCATCACCCGGCCCATTGGCGTATGGGCATGGGCATACCAGGCCTCCAGGCGCATGCGGTACGAGCAGCCCTGGCGGAAGGTGAACACCGCCTTGCCCGCCACATCCTTGGCAGTGTGTACCGCCGGGTGCTCGGGGCTGGTGATCAGCACCAACTGCTCATCGCAAAGCGGCACGCCATCCAGCCCGGCCAGGCTCGGTGGCCCATCTACCAGGGCCACGTCCAAGGTGTGGTTGAGCAGGCCTTCCAGCAACTCGCCACTGGGCGCCGCACGCACCTGCAGGTTAACCGCCGGGTAGGCCTGGTGATAACGCGCCAGCAACCCCGGCAAATGGGTCGCCGCCGTACTGTACATGGTTCCCAGCACGAAGTGCCCGGCCGGTTGGCCGCCCCGCACGGCGGCCAGCGCCTCGTCGCGCAAGGCTGACATGCGGTTGGCGTAATCCAGCAGCACCTTGCCCGCCGGCGACAGCTGCAGGCGCTGGCGTTCGCGCAGGAACAGCTCGACACCCAGTTGCTCCTCGAGCTGGCGCAAGCGTGTCGACAGGTTCGACGGCACCCGATGCAGGCGCTCTGCGGCACGGGTGACCGAACCTTCCTCGGCCACGGCCTGGAAGATACGCAGTTGGCTGAATTCCACGGCATTCTCCAAAACAGAACAACTTGATCATCATTATTCAATTTTATTGAAAAATAAACCGCCCTAACCTGCCAGCCATCGCTTACATCAGTGCAGGAGACTCGTCATGTCGCCACTCATTCAACTGCTGGCCAGCGCCGTGGCGCTGATGATGGCCATGGGCATCGGCCGTTTCGCCCTGACCCCGCAGCTGCCGCAACTGATCGCCGAAGGCCAGTTCGACCTGACGGTCGCCGGGCTGGTGGCCGCGGCCAACTACCTGGGTTACTTCATCGGCGCGGTCGATGCCATGTTCGCTCGCTCGCCGGGCCAGGTGCGCCTGCGCCTGCACGGTGGGCTGTGGCTGTGCGTGCTGTTGACCCTGGCCTCATGGGCCGCAGACGGGTTCTGGAGCCACCTGCTGCTGCGCTTCGGCACCGGCGTGGCCAGCGCCTGGGTGCTGGTGATGATCACCAGCCTCAGCCAACAGGTGGCCAATGCAAACAACCGCCAGCGCCTGGGTGCCCTGGTGTTCGCGGGGCCCGGCCTGGGCATTGCGCTGACGGGTTTGCTGGCGCTGGTGGCGCATTTGTGGGGGCTGGGCTCGGCAGCACTGTGGCTGATCTATGCCGTGGCCGCGCTGGTGATGCTGCTGGCGGTCCGGCCTTGGCTGCCAAGGGCGCTGCAAGCGGCGCCGGTGCCGTCGGCTGCACGCCAGGGCCCCACGCGCAGTGTCGGCATCGGCCGCCTGGGGCTGGTGTATGCGCTGTATGGCGTGGGTTACATCCTGCCGGCCACCTTCCTGTCGCAGATGGCCAACCAGCAGTTCCACGGGCAGTGGCTGGCCGACCTGTTCTGGCCGGCGTTCGGCCTGGCGGCGGCGCTGGGGGTGCTGCTGGTGAGCCTGCGCCGTGGCGGCCGCACCTCGGCCTGGCTCACGGCCACCCTGTGGCTGCAGGGGCTGGGTGTACTGGCCTGCCTGATGGGCGGGGGTGTCGGGCTGGCGTTGGGCGTGGTGCTGTGTGGCGGGCCGTTCCTGGCCTGCATGCAGCTGGTGATGCAACGTTCGCGGGAGCTGGCGCCGCATGCCACGCAGCGCAATGCCGGGCTGCTGACGGCCTGCTTTGCCCTGGGGCAGTTGAGTGGGCCGCTGCTGGCGGCGGTCAGCAGCCATTACAGCAGCGGGCTGCAGCCGGCGCTGATGGTGGCCGCGGGTGGGTTGGTGGTGGCTGGGGGGCTGGTGCTGTTTGGCAGTTCTGCACAGCAGGGCAGCGCCTGTCAGGCCGAGGCAGCATCCTGAATCGTGGCTGCCCGTGCCGGCCTCTTCGCGGGTAAACCCGCTCCCACAGGTACTGCACAGGCCTTGAAGATTGTGCGGCCCCTGTGGGAGCGGGTTTACCCGCGAAGAGGCCGTAACAGGCTAAAACTCACCCCACAAACTTACGCAACTGCTGCTTCACCCAAGGCTCGGCACTCACCAGGACCACCCCCAGCAGCACCATCAACGCGCCAACCACAAAGTTCAGGCTCAGCGGCTCATCCAGCAACAACACGCCGAAGGTCACCCCGAACAGCGGGGTGATGAACGAGAACACTGCCAGGTTCGACGCCAGGTACTTGCGCAGCAACCAGAACCAGGTCAGGTAGCTGATGAACGACACCACAATCCCTTGGAACAGCACGCTGCCCATCGCCAGCGGCGTCAGCGTCACCGCGCCGATCTGGCCGCTGAGCAAGGCAATCAGCAGCAACCCGGCAAAGCCCACCGCCAGCTGATAGAACAGGGTCAGGGTCGCCGGTGCTTCCGACAGCCGCGAGCAACGCACCACCACCGTGGTCGCCCCCCAGGCCAACCCGGCGATCACGCCAAAGGCATCCCCCAGCAGGGTGCGGCCATCCATGTGCTCGAACGACATGCCGCCGGCAAACGCCATGGCAATGCCGCCGAAGGCCAGCAGGATCCCCAGCCATTGCAGCAGCCGCAGGCGTTCGCTGGGCAACCTGAAATGCAGGCCTAACGCGGTAAACACCGGCGCGGTATAGAGGAACACCGACATGTGCGCCGCAGAGGTCAGCTTCAGCCCCTCGGCAATGAACAGGAACTCCAGGCCGAACAGCCCGCCCGCCACCACCCCGGCACGCCAGGTGCTGCCGACCTGCTCCCAGCCCCCGCGCCAGCACAGCATCAGGCCCACCAGCACGGCGGCGATACCGTTGCGCAGGGCCGCCTGCATCACCGGCGCGATATCGATGGCGGCAGTCTTGATCAACACCTGCTGGCAACCCCAGATCAGGCACAGCCCCAGCATCACCTGGAAGGCAAAGGCATCGGGGTTCTTGCGGGCCGCGCTCATAGGCGGGCCTCGGCGGTGGTCATTGGCATGGGCAAGGGCTCGGCAGTGTTCAGGAACTACCGATTATCGGGTTTCCATGGCCGCCCTTGCCAGCCTCAAAACGACCTCAGGCAATCTGTGCCTTCGCCGACACCTGCTCGAAGGTGGTTTCGTCCAGCGCATCCTCCTGCTCGTCCAGCACCTGGCGCGGGTGCTCGAAGCCGGGAATGCTGCTGTCGATCAGGCTCATCAGCCGCGAACCGCGCTCGGTCAGCACGAAGTTCTCGCCATTGCCGCCATCCTCTTCGGGCCGGGTTTCGATGAAACCACGCTCGAACAACAACCTTTCGTACTCGCAGGCACGGGTTTTCAGGTGGTCTAGGTCGCCCACCGGCTCCCCCTTGGCAGCCAGTGCCGCAGCGTGCTGCTCGGCATAGGGGCGTGGCGTGAAGCTGTGACCGGCGCCGTTCTGCACCTCGTGCAGCAAACGCTCGATCAGGTCCCAGTCGTAGGCGATGCTCATGGCTACGGGCTCCTGCTGTGGACGGAAGGGGTACACAGGTTGGGACCTGCCGGTGAGCCGTGGTGTTCCGAAAGATCTTGCACAGTGATACGCCACGCTCTGAAGCCGCTGGTACCGCAACAGGCAGAAACCATTTGCTGTCTAGCCACCTGTAGTTTATAAACTACATTCACTCGATGAAAAAAATCGAATCCAGCAGTTTCAGACATTGGGTGACCGGTCTCCGAGACGTTAGTGCCAGAGCCCGAATCATTTCTCGGATCAACCGGTTGATGGAGGGCCTGCCTGGCGACGTATCACCGGTTGGCCACGGCGTCAGTGAGCTCAGGGTTCACTATGGGCCTGGCTACCGGGTGTACTTCCATCAGGCTGGCAGCACATTTGTCATTCTGCTTTGCGGCGGCGACAAAGGCAGCCAACAGCGCGACATCAAGGCAGCCCACCAGATTCTGCGTTCGTGGAGGATGCAAAATGACTGAAACCTTCTCTGATTTCGACCCCGCCCAGTACCTCACTACCCCTGAAGCGATCGCGCAGTTCATGACCGACGCACTCGAAACCGGGGATGCCGGCTATGTCGCCAAGGCTGTAGGCGTGGTAGCGCGTGCAAAAGGCATGAGCGAGCTGGCTAAAGAAACCGGTCTGTCGCGCGAGCAGCTCTATCGGTCTTTCAGTGAGCATGGCAACCCGACTCTGAAGTCGTTCCTGACCGTGATGAAGGCGCTGGGAATAGACATGACGGCGCGGCCTCACCTCGCTGGGTAATAAACGAACACGCCGGCTCTCAGCTGATCGGTTAACGCGCTCAGGTTACTGCTTGACCAGATAGTTGATGAACAACCGAAACAGCTCCGCATTCCCGGCAATCCCCAGCCGCTGCCAGATGTTGTGCCGGTGCACTTTCACCGTGCCTTCCGAAATGCCCAGCTCGCGTGAGATCGACTGGCTGCTGTGCCCTTGCAGGATCAGCTTGGCCACATGCCGCTGGGTTTCGGTCAGCTGGCCTTGGAGGATATCGACGAAAGCATCTTCCAACTGGCTGTCGGACTCCTGCGGGTCGGCCAGGTCATCGGCATGTGCCAGGCGCAGGTGCTGCCTGAAAATGGCATCGATGACTGGCGTCAACGCTGCCAGCCGCTGCGCCTCCTCGGCCTCGAACGCGCCCTTGTCCAGGCCACGCATCAACGAATACACCAGAGCGGTCCGTGGCCTTACCGGCACGATGAAACCGATCTCTTCGATCAGGCTGCCGTGGTGCGACGAGACGCAGGGGTGGATGTCGTGGGAGATGGAAAAGCCCGAGGCGAAGAAGCTGTCCGGGGCCAGTTCGCGCATCCGCCACAGGCCACCCGGGTGGTTGTTGGTACAGGCGACGTAGAACGGGTCGAGCAGATAGCCGCCGCGCAGGTAGGCTTTCAGCGTACGTTCGGCGACTCGCTGGTTGTAGCCGTCATGAATCAGCAGCGCGGGTTGGTTGAAGCGAAACAGGTAGGCGCAGCTCATGTCGAAATCGACCACGCCCTTGAGCGCGGTGTCGAGGGCCGGGCCCAGTGCATCGCTGCCGATGCTGCGAATGACCGCACCCAGGCGGTTGGCGTTGTCGCTGTTCATTGCGGAGGCCCGTGCGGTGTGGGAGAAGGCGCAAATGCCGCCCGGCTGTGCAAGCCCGAACGGCATTGAACGATGCCTGGCCCTGTCAGTGCAACGGTGCACTGGCGGGCAGCAGGCCGGCCTCTTCTTCCTGGCGGCCCAGTTCCAGTGCCTTGGGCACCGCCAGCCAGTAGGCCAGTAGCATGCCCAGCAGGCCACCGGCGAGCTTGCCGATGATCAGCGGCCCGATCAGCGTGGGCTGGAAGTTGGCCGAGTAGGCCAGGTGATCACCAAAGGTAAAGGCGGCGCACACGGCAAAGGCAATCACCAGCACCTTGTCTTTCGGCGGCATGTCGGCCACCAGGCGGAACATCGCCAGGATGTTGGCCGAGGCCGCGAGGATACCGGCCGCGCCCACCGGCGACAGGCCGAGTTTCGACGCCACCTTTTCGATCGGCTGCGACAGGAAACGCTTGATCAGGTAAACCATCGGGAACGCACCGCACAGCATGATACCCACGTAGCCGGCAATCTCCAGCGCCCGGAATTGGTCGTCCTTGTCGGCGATGATCGGGGCAAAGCCCCAGCCACCGAACAGCGAAGTGAACGCACCGGTGAAGTACTCGACGATCGACGCCACCAGCACCAGCGTCACGGCGGCGTACATCAACTGCCCCAGCTTGAGGAACAGGCTGACCATGAGGTTGGGGAAGTAGCGCAGCGCCGCCGCCAGTGCCACGCAGAACAGGATCAGCGGCGACAGGTTGCGCAGCAGGGTCGGCAGGGTGAAGTGCAGCGCCTGGGTCGCAGCGCCCGCCGTGGCGATGTCCGGGCGCACGCCCAGGCCCATGGCCTGCATGCCCATGGCGATCAACACGATGCTGATCGGGATGCTCAGCAGCCCGGCCATGATGCCCAGCGCCATGTACTTGTGGTCGGCCTTGTTGAGCATTGCCAGGCCCACCGGGATGACGAAGATCACCGTCGAACCGCACTGGAAGCCAGTGATAAGGCCGAGGATCCAGCCTTCGGGGCTGTGCGACAGCGCCTGGGCCAGCTGGTAGCCGCCCAGGTCCGAGGCGATGAAGATCGGCCCGGCAATGCCGGCATCGGCGCCCATGGCCAGGAACAGCGGGCCGATGAACTGGCTGATGAAACTGGAAATGAACGGGATGGCGGCCATGATCCCGGCCACCGGGATGAAGATCGGGCCAATGCTGTGCAGGCCGGCGGTGAACTCCTTGGCCAGCTCGGATTCCGCATTGACGATCGATGCGATCGCGCCGATCACGGCGCACACCATGATCACGTAGATGACGTAAGTGCCTATGTTTTCCATCTGCTGCCTCTGTCTTGTTGGAATTGGCTTTGTGGGCAGAATTGAAGGGTGCTGCGTGTTGTTCTTGTTGGTGCCGGCAGGGTACTGCCGGCCGGGCATTACATGGCGGTGTAGGCGTTGTCGACGAACAGGTGCGAGCCGCTGACGAAGCTCGACTCGTCACTGGCCAGGAACAACGCGGCGTTGGCCACTTCGGCCGGCTCGCACAGGCGCCCCTGCATGGTCTTGATCGCTTCGTCGGAAGCGTCCACGCCAAAACCGCGCAGCAGGTCGAGTTCGCGGCGGCCATGGGCGGTGCCGATGAAGCCTGGGCAAATGGCGTTGCTGCGGATGTTCTGGTCGCGGTATTCCACGGCCAGGGCGCGAGCGAACATGTGGCAGGCGCCCTTGGTGGTGCAATACAGCACCTCCATTGGCGTGCCGACCACCGCCGAGATCGACGAGGTGCAGATCACGCTGCCGCCGCCGGCGGCGAGCATGCCAGGCAACACCGCCTTGGTGACCAGGAACATGCTTTTTACGTTGATGCTCATCAGCCGGTCCCATTCCGCTTCGCTGGTTTCGAGGAACGGGCCGGCGGCGATGATCCCGGCGTGGTTCATCAGCACGGTGATCGGGCCGAAGTGCACCTGGGCCTGGGTTACGGCGCGGTGCACCTGGTCGGCCTGCGACACATCGGCGGCGACGAACAGCGCCTGGCCGCCATCCGCGTTGATGCGCGCCGCCACGGCTTCGCCCTGGCTGGTCGGCAAGTCGAGGATCACCACCTTGGCGCCCTCGGCGGCGAACAGTTCCGACGCGGCCAGGCCACAACCACCTGCGCCGCCGGTAATCAGTGCCACCTTGCCTTTCAATCGATCCATGGGTGTGTTCCTCGGTTGTCATGTTTGTGGCTTCAAACTAGAGCCGAGGATGAGCGCGGTAAATATACCCAGGGGTATAGCCACCGGTCGAAGGCGCTGAACTAACGGCCAGGCGCATGCCTCCACCGGGCATCACCACCGCCGGAGGTAGGAAGGATGAAACCGCTGCTGCCCATTGCCTGCGCCACTGCCCTGTTCTGCGCCCTGCCCGCCTGGGCCTGTACACCGGAAGAAGCGACGCAGAAACGCGAAGAGCTGGCCGGGTTGGTCACCCAGTTGACCGAGCAGAACCCGCAGAAGGCCAAGGAGATCAATGACGAGCTTCAAGGGATGGAGCTGGGGACGGCGAGCAAGGATTTGCCCGACAAGTGTCAGCTGATCGACAAGCGGATCAAGGAGTTGAAAGAGGCGGAGAAAAAGGCTGAATGATCAATGGCCGCGTGACGCGCGCCCTGTAGGAGCGGCCTTGTGTCGCGAAAGGGCCGCAAAGCGGCCCCCGGATAGATGCGTCACTCACGAAATCGAGGGGGCTGCTTCGCAGCCCTTTCGCGACACAAGGCCGCTCCTACAAAGGACGCACCAACCTGACAGAGTGCTGATTACTCAGCCGCAGGCTTGCGCTTTTTCAGCGGCGCCAGGCCGTCAGCGCTGGCCAGCGGTGCATTGGCCTTCGGCTTGGCGGTTGGCTTGCGCTTGGCGGCCGCCTTCTTGTCACCGGTCTTCTTCTCGACCTTTTTCTTCTTGCTGCCAGCCGCCTTGCCCGAGGCCTTGACCTTCTTCGGCCCGTTGTAGGTGCCCTTCACTTCCTTGATCACCCGGCGCTCGAACTGCTGCTTGAGGTAGCGCTCGATGCTCGACATCAGGTTCCAGTCGTTGTGGGTGATCAGCGAGATCGCCAGGCCTTCGCCACCGGCACGGCCGGTACGGCCCACGCGGTGCACGTACTCGTCACCGCTGCGCGGCATGTCGAAGTTGATCACCAAGTCCAGGCCGTCGATGTCCAGGCCACGGGCCGCAACGTCGGTAGCCACCAGCACCTTGGAGCTGCCCTGCTTGAAGCGGTCCAGGGCCAGCTTGCGGTCCTTCTGGTCCTTCTCGCCGTGCAGCACGAAGGCCTTCACGTCCTTGGCCACCAGGTGGCCGTAGATGCGGTCGGCCAGGGCGCGGGTGTTGGTGAAGATGATCGCCTTGTCGAAGGTTTCGTTGGCCAGCAGCCACTGCACGATCTGCTCTTTGTGCTGGTCGTGGTCAGCGGTGATGATCTGCTGGCGGGTGCCTTCGGCCAGCTGCGAGACGCTGTTGAGCATCAGGTGCTCTGGGTCTTTCAGCACCTTGCCGATGATGTCGCGCAGGGCCGCACCACCGGTGGTGGCGGAGAACAGCAGGGTCTGCTGGCGGTTCTCGCACTCCTTGCACAGGCGCTCCATGTCTTCGGCAAAGCCCATGTCGAGCATGCGGTCGGCTTCGTCGAGGATCAGCACCTGCACGTGGGACAGGTCGAGGTTGCCGGCATTGAGCTGCTCGAGCAGGCGGCCCGGGGTGCCGATCAGCACATCCGGCACCTTGCGCAGCATGGCGGCCTGTTCCTTGAAGTCTTCACCGCCGGTAACCAGGCCCGACTTGATGTAGGTGAACTGCGAGAACAGCTGTACCTGTTTGAGGGTCTGCTGGGCCAGTTCACGGGTCGGCAGCAGGATCAGCGCGCGGATCTCGACGCGGCGTTCGCGCAGGTCGACCAGGCGGTTGAGCAGTGGCAGCACGAAGGCCGCGGTCTTGCCGCTGCCGGTCTGCGCGGTCACACGCAGGTCACGCCCTTGCAGGGCCAGGGGGATGGCCGCGGCCTGCACCGGGGTTGGCTCGACAAAGTTAAGCTCGGCCACGGCTTTAAGCAGGCGTTCGTGCAGGGCGAATTGGGAGAACACGGAGGTAACCTCAGGCAAGTGCGGAAAATTCAGTTGCATAGGGTAACGTTTTCTGCCGCCTTAGCCGAATTTCTTTTGGCAACTTTGTCGCCATCCGCGCTCTAATGGCGCTTCGTTTGGCAACAAGACTGTACGCAAGCCCATGGATATCCAACGAATCTGGCGTGACTCCCTCGACCTGTGGGGCACCCTTGACCAACATCCGATGCTGCACGCGGCCATTGGCCTGGCGGTGCTGCTGCTCATTTCGCTGGTCATCGGCCGCCTGGCACGCTTCCTGGTGCTGCATGGCGCCCGCCTGCTGGCCCGCCAGCCAGCGCTGAAATGGCTGGACGACCTGCGCAACAACAAGGTGTTCCACCGCCTGGCACAGACCACGCCGTCACTGGTGCTGCAGTTCGGCCTGAAACTGGTGCCCGAGCTGTCCGACACCGCCCAGCACTTCCTCGGCAATGTCGCCCTGGCCTTTACCCTGCTGTTCATGACCATGGCGCTGTCGTGCCTGCTGGATGCCCTGCTCGACATCTATGCCCGCACCGAACACGCCCGCACCCGCTCGATCAAGGGTTACGTGCAACTGGCCAAGATGATGCTGTGGATCTTCGCCTCCATCGTCATCGTCGCCACCCTGATCGACCGCTCGCCGCTGTTGCTACTGTCGGGCCTGGGTGCCATGTCGGCGGTGCTGCTGTTGGTGTACAAGGACACCCTGCTGTCGTTCGTCGCCAGCGTGCAGCTGACCAGCAACGACATGCTGCACGTGGGCGACTGGATCGAAATGCCCCAGGTAGGCGCCGATGGCGACGTGGTGGACATCACCCTGCACACGGTGAAGGTGCAGAACTTCGACAAGACCATCGTCTCCATCCCCACCTGGCGCCTGATGAGCGAGTCGTTCCGCAACTACCGCGGCATGCAGCAGTCCGGTGGCCGACGCATCAAGCGCAGCCTGTTCATCGATGCAGCCGGCGTGCGGTTCCTGACTCGCGAGGAAGAACAGCGGCTGAGCCAGGTGCACTTGCTGGCCGACTACCTGGCCGGCAAGCGCCAGGAGCTGCAGCGCTGGAACGAGGCCATGGGGCCAGTGGCCGAGCTGTCGGCCAATCGCCGCAAGCTGACCAACATCGGCACCTTCCGGGCGTTTGCCCTGGCCTACCTGAAGAACCACCCCAACGTGCACCCGAACATGACCTGCATGGTGCGGCAAATGCAGACCACCGCCGAGGGTGTACCGCTGGAAATCTACTGCTTTACCACCACCACGGCGTGGGCTGAGTACGAGCGGATTCAGGGGGATATCTTCGACTACCTGCTGGCGGTGTTGCCGGAGTTTGGCTTGAGCCTGTATCAGCAGCCAAGTGGCAACGACATGCGGGTAGGGTTGAGCGGGCGTGTATCGCAAGAGCCTGTGCCGCGTCGGCTGGAAGACATGAGCGAGGCTTGATATTGCCGGGGCTGCTTCGCAGCCCATCGCCGGCAAGCCAGCTCCCACAGGTACTGCAAACGTCTCGAATTTTGCGCGGTGCCTGTGGGAGCTGGCTTGCCGGCGATGGGCCGCAAAGCGGCCCCTTTCCGAGTCAGGTGTGCACATTCATGGTTGTCGAAAGCCGGTTGCTCTCGCGCCCATGGACCATGCAATACAGCGCACCGGCCAGGATCAACCCCATCGCCCAACTGATATCCGCCCCCAGCCACTCGGCCACGAACCCCGTGTAGAACGAAAGCTTCATGAACGGGATGGTACCGATGATCGACACAGCGTACACACTCAGGCTTCGACGATTGAAGCACCCATAACGCCCCTTGGAGTCATACAGCGCCCCGACATCATAGTGGCCTCGGCATACCCAGTAGTAATCCACCAGGTTGATCGCGCTCCATGGGATCAACAGGTACAGCTGGCCGATCAGGATGTCGGCAAAGAACGTATCGAAATTGTACTGGGTGGCGATGGCGATCACCGTTGCCGCTGCGGTCAGCCCAGCCATCACCAAGGCCTTGGCCGTCGCAGTCACGCGCCGGATGGTCTTGAAGGCGCCAAAGATCGTGACCGACGACATGTAGGCGCTGTACAGGCACAGGACGTTGTACTGGATCACCCCCAGCGCGATCACTGCCAGCGCCAGCGGCGCCCACGGGCCAAACAACGCGGCAATGGCTGTGGCCGGGTCGTGCCCCAGTGCCGAGGGCAACTCCACTGCCACCAGCGCGCCGAGCGCCATCATGGCGAAGGAGCCCAGCGCACAACCGCAATAGGTGGCCCAGAAGGTGGCGCGTGGGTTGACGTTGGCCGGGAGGTAGCGCGAGTAATCGGCTACATAGGGGCCATACCCCAGCGTCCAGGAGGCCGACTGGGCCACGATCAGGTTGAAGGCGGTGAACGAGAAGCCGGTACTCACTGCCGTTGTGGTTGCCATGTCGCCGGGGTGCAGCAGGATCAGCACCAGGGCGCCGGCAAAAACCAGCGTGGACAACAGGCTCATCCATGCCCCAAGGCGGTGGATGAGTTCGTAGCCGACAAAGCCGATGACAAAAGTCAGCAAGCCGACCACCACGATGGCCTGGTCATCGCTCATGGGCACCAGCGCCTGCAGGGCATTGCGCATCAGCACGCCGCTGGCGGCGAGGAACAGGACTGCGGCCGTGACCATCACCAGCAGAGGGAGCGCGGCACCATGGACACCGAACTGGGCTCGGCTCTGGATCATCTGTGGCACGCCCAGGTGGGGCCCCTGGGCAGAATGCGCGGCCATGAACACGGTGCCGATCAGGTTGCCGACCAACAGGCCCAGCAAGGTCCAGCCCAGACTCAGCCCCGAGGCAGCGCCCAGGGTGCCGACCATCAGGGCGGTTATCTGGAAATTGGAGCTGAACCAGATGGTGAACAATCGTTTAGGCGTGCCATAACGCTCGGCGTGTGGGACAAATTCGATACTTCGCGTTTCTAGCTTCACGCCGGTCTCCCGATTTGGTTTTCCGGATTATCGGGTAGGGACCGGCGGAATTTGGGTTCAGTAACGAACGCGTCATAGCTGGCTGCGCCATGGCTTGCTTGATAACGTCAGGGTACCCAGGCGGCTCATCCACACCGACGCCAGGATCACCGCCGCGCCGATGAACAGCCTGCCCAATGGCTCGTCCTGGTTCCAGATCAGCAAATTGAGCAGCAACCCTACTGGCACATGCAGGTTGTTCATCACCGCCAGCGTCCCGCCCGAAACCATGCAGGCGCCCTTGTTCCACCAGTACAGGCCCAGCGCCGTCGGGCACAGGCCCAGGAACAGCAGCACCAGCCACTGCACATCGGTGGTCGGCAGGTGCTGGGCGTTGCCAAACAGCAGGAAGGCCGGCAACACCACGATCAACGCGCCCAGGTAGAAGTAGCCAAAGCGCTTGTAGTGCGGCAAGTCGCTGGGGTGGCGTGCAACCAGGTGGCGGTACAGCACCTGGCCGGCGGCGTAGGTGAAGTTGGCCAGTTGCAGCAGCAGGAAGCCGATGAAGAACTCGCCGCTGATGGTGTCGAAGCGGATCACCGCCGCGCCGGCCACCGCCACCAGCGCTGCCAGCAGCGCCCACGGGTTGAAGCGCCGGTTCATGGCGTCTTCGATCAGCGTCACATGCAACGGCGTGAGAATGGTGAACAGCAGCACCTCCGGCACGGTGAGCACGCGAAAGCTCAGGTACAGGCAGACGTAGGTGATGCCGTACTGCAGCGCGCCGATCAGCAGCATCGAGCGCATGAAGCGCGGCTCGACCTGGCGCCAGCGGGTCAGCGGCAGGAACATCAGGCCAGCCAGCACCACGCGCGCGAGCACGGCAAAGTAGCTGTCGACGTGCCCGGCCAGGTACTCGCCGATCAGGCTGAAGGAAAACGCCTGGATCAGCGCGACGATTATCAGGTAGCCCATGGTTGCCTCTCGTGGATCAAGGCCGCGACCTTAGCGGGTTGCGGCAAATGAGTTCAACCATTAGGAATGTAAGGGCTGTGCCGGCCTCTTCGCGGGTAAACCCGCTCCCACAGGGACACCACAGGCCTCAGGTGCCGTGATATCCCTGTGGGAGCGGGTTTACCCGCGAAGAGGCCGGCACAGGCACCCATGAAATTCCAGGCATAAAAAAGCCCGGCCATGCAGGCCGGGCAGGTACACCCAAAGGAGCAACAACAGGTGTCAGGGTTGGGAATTCGCTAAGCCTCAGGCCACCGCCGCCAGCTTGGCCTTGGCCTGGTTGACGCCCTTCTCGTGGAAGTCAGGGCTCATGTTCAGGCCTTCGGCATGGATGAAGTCGACATCGTGAATGCCGATGAAGGCCATTACCTGGCGCAGGTACGGTTCCTGGTGGTCGCTGGTGGCGCCGGCATGAATGCCGCCACGGGCAGTCAGGACGATGGCGCGCTTGCCGGTCAGCAAGCCCTGCGGGCCGGTGGGGGTGTACTTGAAGGTGATGCCGGCACGCAGCACGTGGTCCAGCCAGGCCTTGAGGGTGCTGGGGATGGTGAAGTTGTACATCGGCGCAGCCATCACCAGCACGTCGGCGGCGAGCAGCTCATCGGTCAGTTCGTTGGAGCGGGCCAAGGCGTCCAGTTCGGAAGCACTGCGCTGTTCTTCGGGCTTCATCCAGCCACCCAGCAGGTTGGCGTCCAGGTGCGGCACCGGGTTCACGGCCAGGTCGCGCACACTGATCTGATCGGCCGGGTGGGCGGCCTGCCACTGCTGGATGAAATCACGGGTCAGCTGACGGGAAACGGAATCCTGCTGGCGGGCGCTGCTTTCGATGATCAGTACGCGGGACATGGGGGGCCTCCATCGGCAAAAAGGGTTGCGATTCGATGGAGGTGAGATTACGGCTTGACCTATCGATAAAAAAGCGTAAAAAGTGGGTTCAATCTATCGATTTATCAGTTTATTCTGCACTGCAGTTCAAGGCGATCCGTAATTTGATGATCTGCCGGTTGAACTTGGCAGTGACATCGACGCTTTTACCGGCCGGTACGTTCACCCGGCGCACCCGCGGTGCCTCGGGGCCATTGCGGAAAGTCACCTTGCACGCGGCCGGTACCTGCCCATAGTTGTTGAGGGTGATGGCGCCAATGTCATAGGCCGTGTCATAGGCGGTGTAGTCGAGCTTTACCCCGGTCAGTTCTTTCTCAACGTCGATGGGATAAGCCATGGCCCCGAGGGGCAGGCACATCAGTATTGCCGCACAACATTTCTTCATGGGCCGCTCTCCTTGAAAGAGCGCAGCTTAGGACAACAGGAGCGAAAGATGAAAGCGCCGCGCGTAACCCTTGACCAGTGGCGAACCCTGCAGGCAGTGGTCGATCACGGTGGGTTTGCCCAGGCCGCCGAGGCACTGCACCGCTCGCAGTCATCGGTCAGCTACACCGTGGCCCGCATGCAGGAGCAACTGGGCGTGCCGCTGCTGCGCATCGATGGCCGCAAGGCGGTGCTCACCGAGGCCGGCAATGTCCTGCTGCGCCGTTCGCGCCACCTGGTCAAGCAGGCCAGCCAGCTCGAAGACCTTGCCCACCACATGGAACAGGGCTGGGAGGCCGAAGTACGCCTGGTGGTCGATGCCGCCTACCCCAGTGCCCGCCTGGTACGCGCCCTGGCCGCGTTCATGCCGCAGAGCCGTGGCTGCCGGGTACGCCTGCGTGAAGAAGTGCTGTCTGGCGTCGAGGAAGTGATGCACGAAGGCATCGCCGACCTGGCCATCAGCAGCTACAGCATCGGCGGCTACCTGGGCGCCGAACTGAGCGCGGTGGAGTTCGTCGCCGTCGCCCACCCCGAACACAGCCTGCACCGCCTGGGCCGCGAACTGACCTTCCAGGACCTGGAAAGCCAGTTGCAGGTGGTAATCCGCGACTCCGGCCGCGCCCAGCCGCGCGATGTCGGCTGGCTGGGTGCCGAGCAACGCTGGACCGTCGGCAGCCTGGGCACCGCCGCTACCTTCGTCAGCAGTGGCCTGGGCTTTGCCTGGCTGCCCCGCCACATGATCGAGCGCGAGCTGCGCGAAGGCGTGCTCAAGCCGTTGCCGCTGGATCAGGGTGGCAGCCGCCACCCACTGTTCTACCTTTATTCGAGCAAAGAGAAGACCTTGGGCCCGGCTACGCAGATTCTCATCGACCTGCTGCGCAATTTCGACACCGCGCCACTGGACGTGCCCTTCGCAGCCCCCCCACAAGCCTGAGAGGACCGCGCCCATGGCCTATTTCGAACACGAAGGATGCGCACTGCATTACGAGGAATATGGCCAGGGCGAACCCCTGGTATTGCTGCATGGCCTGGGCTCCAGCTGCCAGGACTGGGAGCTGCAGGTGCCGGTGCTCAGCCGCCACTACCGGGTAATCCTCATGGACATCCGCGGCCACGGCCGCTCCGACAAGCCACGCGACGGTTACCAGATCGCCACCTTCAGTGCCGACCTGCTGGCCCTGCTCGAACACCTGCACACCGGCCCGGTGCACATCGTCGGCCTGTCCATGGGTGGCATGGTCGGCTTCCAGTTCGCCGTCGATCACCCGCAGTGGCTGCGCAGCCTGTGCATCGTCAACAGCGCCCCCGAGGTCAAGCGCCGCACCCGCAGTGACTGGGCGTGGTGGCTCAAGCGCTGGGGCCTGGCGCGCCTGCTCAGTGTCGAAACCGTCGGCAAGGGCCTGGCCGAGCGGCTGTTCCCCAAACCGCAGCAGGCCGAACTGCGGCACAAGATGGCCCAGCGCTGGGCGCGCAACGACAAGCGCGCCTACCTCAAAAGTTTCGACGCCATCGTCGACTGGGGCGTGCAGGAACGCATCGGCCAGATCCACTGTCCTACCCTAGTGATCGCCGCCGACCACGATTACACCCCGATACAACTGAAAGAACGCTACGTCGCCCTGATGCCCCACGCCAGGCTGGTGGTCATCGACGATTCCCGGCACGCTACACCCCTCGACCAACCCGAGGTCTTCAACCAGACCCTGCTGCAGTTCCTTGCAGCCGCTTCCACCTCTCAAGGATCTTTGAGCCCATGCTGAAAAAACTCCTGCTCACCGCCTGCTCGGTCGCCTTCGCCACCAGCGTCATGGCCTCCGACAAGACCCCGCACGTACTGCTGGACACCAGCTTCGGCCAGGTCGAAATCGAACTGAATGCCGAGAAGGCGCCGGTCAGTACCAAGAACTTCCTCGAGTACGTCGACAGCGGCTTCTACAACAACACCATCTTCCACCGGGTAATTCCGGGCTTCATGGTCCAGGGCGGCGGTTTCACCGAGCAGATGGTACAGAAGCAGACCCGTGACCCGATCCAGAACGAGGCCAGCAACGGCCTGCAGAATACCCGCGGCACGCTGTCGATGGCGCGCACTTCCGACCCGAACTCGGCCACCAGCCAGTTCTTCATCAACGTTGCCGACAACGACTTCCTCAACCCGGGCCGCGACCGTGGCTACGCGGTGTTCGGCAAGGTCACCAAGGGCATGGAGGTGGTCGACCAGATCGTCAACTCGCCAACTACCATCAAGAAAGGCATGCGCGATGTCCCGGCAGACCCGGTGTTCATCAAGTCCGCCAAACGCATCGACTGACTGCAGGTTTCACAGGGACGTGAGACCTTCCGGGGTCGGGTAGCACAGGAGTCTTGTCACCCATGCTGTACCGCCGTTTCGAGCAACTGATCGACATCTTCCGCGACGCGCCCAGCGAGTCGCCACCCGGCCAGGTGTGGCCGTTCTACCTGTACTACCTGCGCCAGGTGTGGCCGAGCTTTGTCGCCCTGCTGGTGGTGGGCCTGGTCGCCTCGCTGATCGAGGTGGCGATGTTCAGCTACCTCAGCCGCATCATCGACCTGGCCCAGGGTACGCCCAATGCCAATTTCTTCAGCGAACACAGCGGCGAGCTGATCTGGATGCTGGTGGTGATCCTGCTGCTGCGGCCGGTATTCTTCGGCCTGCACGACCTGCTGGTGCACCAGACCATCAACCCCGGCATGACCAGTCTGATCCGCTGGCAGAACCACACCTATGTGCTCAAGCAGAGCCTGAACTTCTTCCAGAGCGACTTCGCCGGGCGCATCGCCCAGCGCATCATGCAGACCGGCAACTCACTGCGCGACTCTGCGGTGCAGGCGGTGGATGCGCTATGGCATGTGCTGATCTACGCCATCACCTCGCTGGTGCTGTTCGCCGAGGCCGACTGGCGCCTGATGCTGCCGCTGTTGCTGTGGATCGCCGGCTACATCGCCGCGCTGTTCTACTTCGTCCCCCGGGTGAAGGAGCGTTCGGTGATCTCCTCCGACGCCCGCTCCAAGCTGATGGGGCGCATCGTCGACGGCTACACCAACATCGCCACCCTCAAGTTGTTCGCCCACACCGACTTCGAGCAGCAGTACGCCCGCGAAGCGATCCGCGAGCAGACAGAGAAAACCCAGCTGGCCGCACGCGTGGTCACCAGCATGGATGTGGTCATCACCACCCTCAATGGCCTGCTGGTGGTCGCCACCACCGGCCTGGCGCTGTGGCTGTGGAGCCAGTCGCTGATCACCGTCGGCGCCATCGCCCTGGCCACCGGCCTGGTGATCCGCATCGTCAACATGTCGGGCTGGATCATGTGGGTGGTCAACGGCATCTTCGAGAACATCGGCATGGTCCAGGACGGCCTGCAGACCATCGCCCAGCCGGTCACCGTGACCGACCGGCCCAACGCACCGGCGCTCAAGGTAAGCCGCGGTGCGGTGCGCTTCGATGACGTGGACTTCCATTACGGCAAGGCCGCCAACGTGATCGAAGGGCTCGACCTGGACATCCGCCCGGGCGAGAAGATCGGCCTGATCGGCCCGTCCGGGGCAGGCAAGTCGACCCTGGTCAACCTGTTGCTGAGGCTTTATGACGTGCAGGGCGGGCGCATCCTCATCGACGGCCAGGACATTGCCGAAGTGAGCCAGGCCAGCCTGCGCGCGCAGATCGGCATGATCACCCAGGACACCTCGCTGCTGCACCGCTCGATCCGCGACAACCTGCTGTATGGTCGCCCCGGTGCCAGCGAGGCGGCGCTGCATGAAGCGGTGCGCCGGGCCCGCGCCGACGAGTTCATCCCGCAGTTGTCGGACGCCCAGGGGCGCACCGGTTTCGATGCCCATGTGGGCGAGCGCGGGGTCAAGCTGTCGGGTGGCCAGCGCCAGCGCATCGCGATTGCCCGGGTGTTGTTGAAGAATGCACCGATCCTGATCATGGACGAGGCCACTTCGGCGCTGGACTCGGAGGTGGAGGCAGCGATCCAGGAAAGCCTGGAGACGCTGATGCAGGGCAAGACGGTGATCGCGATTGCCCACCGGCTTTCCACCATCGCGCGGATGGACCGGCTGGTAGTGCTGGACAAGGGGCGGATTGTCGAGAGTGGCAGCCACAGTGAACTGCTGGAGCAGCAAGGCTTGTATGCCCGGTTGTGGCATCACCAGACCGGGGGGTTTGTCGGGGTCGACTGATCAGGGCAACAGCGCGCTTCCTGTAGGAGCGGCCTTGTGTCGCGAAAGGGCTGCGCAGCAGCCCCAGGTTTCCAGCTTCGCAGCAGAAATAGCTGGGGCCGCTTTGCGACCCTTTCGCGACACAAGGCCGCTCCTACAGGATTTGCGCCGGCCTTGAGCCAGGATCAGTCCCGGCGATAGGGCAACATCCCCCTGGCCTCCTCGGCATAGGCCCGTACCCCTTCCCGCTCCTGCGCCAGAAAATCCTCCACCGCCCGCCGCAGCCCCGGGTGCAGCAGGTAGTGCCACGACCGCGTCAGCACCGGCTCGAACCCGCGAATCAGCTTGTGCTCCCCCTGCGCCCCGGCATCGAAACGCTGCAGCCCTTCGGCGATGGCAAAGTCCATGCCCTGGTAGAAACAGGTTTCGAAATGCAGCCGGTCGAATTCGTCCAGGCACCCCCAGTAGCGGCCAAACAGGCTGTCGCCCCCCACCAGGCTCAGGGCCATGGCCACATCACGGCCACCCTGCCGCGCCATCACCACGCGCAAGGCCTCGGGCATGCGCTCGGCCAGCAGGCTGAAGAACTCGCGTGTCAGGTAGGGCGCACGGCGGCGCACCGCGTAGGTATTGGCGTAGCAGCGGTAGACGAAATCCCACTGCGCCTCATCCAGTTCCCCCCCACGGTACCAGCGGAATTCAATACCGTGCCCGGCCACCTGTTCACGCTCCTTGCGCATCTGCTTGCGCTTGCGCGAACTCAGGCTGTCGAGAAAATCCTGGAAGTCACGGTAGCCGTGGTTACGCCAATGAAACTGGCAACCCAGGCGCTCCATCCAGCCCGGCTGGCCGGCCAGCTGTTCGTCCAGCGCCGGCTCGGTGAAATTGATGTGCGCGCCAGACAGCCCGCCCTTGCCCAGGTACTCCGGCAACGCCTGCAGCACCAGCAGACCATCGGCTGGGTCGGCGGCGAGCAGGCGCGGGCCGCTGACCGGGCTGAACGGCACGGCACCGAGCAGCTTGGGGTAGTAGGCAATGCCGGCCCGCTCACAGGCATCGGCCCAGCCATGGTCGAACACGTACTCGCCAAACGAGTGCCATTTGCGGTACGCCGGCAGCAGCGCCCGTACCTGCCCGTCACGTTCCAGCACCAGGTGCTCGGCGGCCCAGCCGGTGTTGCGCGCGACGCTGCCGCTGTCCTCCATGGCGCTGAGAAACGCATGGCGCAGGAACGGTTGGCCGGCCGGCACCAGGGCATCCCAGGTGGCCGCCGGTAGATCACGCAGATGGGCAAGGCTGTACAGGCTGGTCACGGTTTCGGCTCGCTGTTTCAAGGTACCCAGTATCCCCAAGGAAGGCCCGCCACTCAAATCACGATAGCCGGGACAGATCCTTTTATTCTCAATTACTTAACCGCAGTGCCACTAATTCGACATTAATCTGTCATTCGCCCCCGCAATACTTGCGCCTGTTTTCCGGAACCCCAGAACCTGTCTATTCAGGCCCTTTCCGAAGACATGCCAACACAGGGGCGGGCGCTTGAGCCTCCCCCATCTTATTCAACAGGGAGAACCTTATGCGTCTTGTTTCTACACTTACCGGAGTGAGCCTCACCGGCATGATGCTGGCTCTGAGTACTCCGGCCAGTGCAGCTGTCGACGCCAAGCTGCTCGAAATGCTCCGCGCCAATGGCTCGATCAACCAGGCGCAGTACAACGAACTGCAGGCGGACCTGGCTCAAGAAACCAAGGAAAAGGCCGCTCAGAAAGCTCAGTCCGAAAGGATGAGCTCCTTTGAACAGAAAGTGGCATGGGCCGCCAAGACCCAGATCAAGGGTGATGTGCGCCTGCGTTACGAAGACGTCAACGTCGACGACCCGATCGCTCGCAGCGGCAACCAGGACCGTGAACGTGTACGTGCCCGTGTCGGCTTCTACAGCGAGATCAACCCGCAGGTCGACGCCGGCGTGCGTGTGGCCACCGGCAGCAGCGCCGATGCCCGCTCGACCAACCAGAGCCTGGACAACTACTTCGAGAAGAAATCGCTGTGGGTCGACCTGGCCTACCTCGACTGGCACCCGACTGCCGTCCCGAACCTGCACCTGATCGGCGGCAAGATGCTGCAGCCATGGGTGAGCATGGGAGACATCATCTGGGACAGCGACATCAACCCGGAAGGCCTGGCCGCTACCTACAAGACCAACCTCGGCCCGGCCGAAGTGTTCGGCAGCATCGGCCACTACAACCTGAAGGACAACGTCGACGGCGACGGCGTGCAGTTCAAGCACGACGCGCAGCTGTACGCGGCCCAGCTGGGTACCAAGTTCAACGCGGCTGACACCGTCAAGGTCACCGTCGGCGGCAGTATCTACGGCTACGACAACGACAAGGAATCTGCTGCCCTGCGTTCGCTGGGCAACACCACCAACGAGTTCCAGCTGGTGGAAGGTTTCGGCCAGGTCGACTTCACCGGCTTCGCCATCCCGCTGTCGGCCTACGGCCAGTTCGTCAAGAACACCGAAAGCACCGATGGCAAGGACAAGGCCTGGCTGGCTGGTTTGAAGAGCAAGATCGGTGCCTGGAGCCTGGACTACAACTACCGCGACGTGCAGCGTAACGGTGTAGTCAGCCTGTTCACCGACTCTGACTTCGGTAACGGCTTCACCGGTTCCCGTGGCCACAAGTTCAAGGTGGGTTACGAAATCGACAAGAACTTCGCCCTCGGCGCGGCCTACATGATGGCCAAGACCGACTTCTCCAACCTGCCGAACAGCGATGCTGACGTAGACACGCTGCAGGTAGACCTGGAAGCCAAGTTCTAAGCGACACGCTGCACTGCTTCACCTGAAGCGGGAAATGCCGACCCCATCCGGCATTTCCCGCTTTTTTTTGCCTGTGAAATTGCAGGGGGCTGCCTTGCAGCCCTATCGCGACACAAGGCCGCTCCTACAAGAGAATGCGTCCGTTGCAGGTACGCGATCTCCTGTAGGAGCGGCCTTGTGTCGCGATAGGGCCGCAGAGCGGCCCCGGCAATCTCGGATCAGACGAAGCAATCAGCGCTTGCGCAGAATCACGCTACCAATCGAATACCCCGCACCAAACGAGCTCAACACCCCCAGCGAGCCCTTGGCCAGGTCGTCCTGGTACAGGTGGAAGGCAATCACCGACCCCGCCGAACTGGTGTTGGCATAACGGTCGAGAATCACCGGTGCATCTTCCTCGGCCACTTCACGCCCCAGCAGTTTCTTGACGATCAGGTGGTTCATGCTGAGGTTGGCCTGGTGCAGCCAGAAGCGTTTCACATCGCTGGGTTGCAGCCCGTTTTCCTGCAGGTGCTCACCGATCAGCTCGGCCACTTTCGGGCACACCTCGCGGAACACCTTGCGGCCTTCCTGGATGAACAGCTTGTCCGCCGCGCCCTCGCCCTCTTCCGCCGCGCGGTTGAGGAAACCGAAGTTGTTACGGATGTTGTTGGAGAACTCGGTCCACAGCTTGCTGCTGACGATGTCGAACTGGTGCGCCGAGGTGGCCTTGTCGGCACGCTCGAGCAATACCGCAGTGGCAGCATCACCAAAGATGAAGTGGCTGTCGCGGTCACGGAAGTTCAGGTGGCCGGTGCACACCTCCGGGTTGACCATCAGCACCGCGCGCGCCTGGCCCAGGGCCACGCTGTTGGCGGCGGTCTGGATGCCGAAAGTGGCCGACGAGCAGGCCACGTTCATGTCGAAGGCAAAGCCCTGGATGCCCAGCGCCTGCTGCACTTCGATGGCGATGGCCGGGTACGGGCGCTGCAGGTTGGAGCAGGCGACGATCACCCCGTCGACATCGGCCGCCGTGCGACCGGCGCGCTCCAGGGCCTGCCGGGCAGCGGCCACGGCCATTTCGCAGAGCACCGACGGTTCGTCGTTGGAGCGCTCTGGCAGGCGCGGCTTCATGCGCTGCGGGTCGAGGATGCCGGCCTTGTCCATGACGAAGCGGCTCTTGATGCCCGAAGCCTTTTCGATGAACGCCGCATCGGACAGCGGCGCCGCCTCGACTTCACCGCGCTCGATGGCGGCGGCGTTGTCCTGGTTGAACTGCTGCGACCAGGTGTTGAAGGACGCCACCAGTTCTTCGTTGGAAATGCTCTGGGCCGGGGTGTACAGGCCGGTGCCGCTGATCACGACGTTATGCACGGTCGTTCCTCTGGTCAAAGGCCATCGCCACGGGGCGCTGGCTGGAAACATGACAGGTTAATGGCACTTTAGTGCCAATTTATAGGCGAGGGCTGCGCCCTCGTTCGCGGGCACGCCCGCTCCCACAGGGATCGCACCGCTCCCGAGGACATCGCTGTACCTGTGGGAGCGGGCGTGCCCGCGAAGGGGCCGCCAGGCGGCCCCAAATTGCATCAATATTGCCACAACTGTGGAAGTTTAGCCCTCCACCTGGCTCCATTGCTTGCTCAATCGCTTGTCGGAAATCGGCACCTTGGTCCCCAACTGCTGGGCAAACAGCGAAACCCGATATTCCTCCAGCCACCAGCGGTACACCGTCAGTTGCTCATCACGCTTGCCTTCCTGGGCATGCTTGTCGGCACGGGCCTTGTACTGCGCCCACAGGTTGGCCAGCTCACCGCTCCACACCCGGTCCTTCTGCACCTGCGAACCCAGCTTCTCCAGGCGCAGTTCCACCGCCTTGAGGTAACGCGGCAGCTCCTTGAACCAGGCCCCGGGGGTTTCACGCACGAAGCCTGGGTACACCAGGTTGCCGAGCTGTTGCTTGATGTCGTTCAGCGCCACTGCCTGGCTCAGGTCGATCTTGCCCTTGAAGCGCTTCTGCAGACCATGCCACAGCTTCAGCACTTCCAACGTCTGCCGTGCCAGGCGCTCGGCATGCTCGGCCCAGCTGCCGCGCTTGCGCTCGGCCAGGCCAGCCAGGGCCGCACCATCGCGTGGCAGCGGCTGTTCACCTTCGAGGATGCAACTGTCCAGGCTGGCCAGCAGAATGTCCTCGACCAGCGCCTCGACCCGGCCCATTTCACGGTACAGCAGGCCCAACTCGGTCAGCCCCGGCAGCTTGCCACGCAGGTACTTGGCCGGCTCGGCCAACTGCTGCAGCAACAGACGCTGCAAGGCGCGGCGGTGCTGGAATTCGGCCTCGGCCTGGGTCGAGAAGCGCCCTTCGCGCACGGTGCCGCCCTCTTCCACCAGCGCCGGGTACACGGTCATCGACAGGCCGGCGATCTTCTGCTGCGCGGTCTGCTTCACCTCGCTGAAAGCCTTGGCCTGCACCGGCTGCTCGCTCTTGGCGTCACGCGGCACGGCCAACGCTGCCTGGCTGGCTGCTGCAAAGCGCGCGGTCAGCTCGGCCAGGTCGCGGCCTTCACCCAGGAACTTGCCCTGGCCATCGACCACTTCGATGTTCATGCGCAGGTGGCCTTCGACCAGGTTGACCGACTCGTCCCATGCCTCGTCGGGCACACGGGCGCCAGTCATGCGCAGCAGTTCCTGGCCCAGGGCCTGCGGCAATGCGCCCTGGCCGAAGGTCATGCGTGCCAGCGAGGCCTTGACGAAGTCCGGCACCGGCACGAAGTTCTTGCGCAGCGCCTTGGGCAGGTTGCGCACCAGCGCCACGCACTTGGCTTCCAGCAGGCCGGGCACCAGCCATTCCAGGCGCTCGCCCGGCAGGCTCGGCAACAGCGGTGCCGGCACCCGCACGGTCACGCCATCGCGGGGGTGACCGGGCTCGAAGTGGTAACTCAGCGGCAGGCGCAGTTCGCCCACCTGCAGGCTGTCGGGGTACTGCGCGGCGGTGACTTCGCTGGCCTCGCGGGCCAGCACGTCTTCCTCGCGCATGATCAGCAGGTTGGCGTCCTTCTGGCTGCCCATGCGGTACCAGCTGTCGAAGGTCGCGGTCTGGTGGATTTCCGCCGGTAGACGCGCTTCGTAGAAGGCGTACAGCGTCTCTTCGTCGGCAAGAATGTCGCGGCGGCGGGCCTTGGCCTCCAGCTCGTCGAGCTCTTCCAGCAGGCGCTTGTTGGCCGCCAGGCACTTGGCCCGCGACTGGATTTCGCCACCCACCAGGCCTTCGCGGATGAACAGCTCGCGCGAGGTGACCGGGTCGATCGGGCCGAAATGCACCGGCCGACGGCCGACCAGGATCAGGCCGTACAGGGTGATCTGCTCGTAGGCCACCACCTGCCCGCGCTTCTTCTCCCAGTGCGGCTCGAAGTGGTTCTTCTTGACCAGGTGGCCGGCCAGCGGCTCGATCCAGTCCGGCTCGATCCTGGCCACCATGCGTGCGTACAGCTTGGTGGTTTCGACCAGTTCGGCCGCCATCACCCACTGCGGGCGCTTGCGCCCCAGGCCCGACGACGGGTGCACCCAGAAGCGCCGCTGACGGGCGCCCTGGTAGTCGCCCTCTTCGGTCTTCTGGCCGATCTGGCTGAGCAGGCCACTGAGAATGGCCTTGTGCATTTTCGGGTAGTCGGACGGGTCCTTGTTCACTGTCAGCTGCAGGTCACGGCAGATCAGTGCCAGCTGGCGATGGGCATCGCGCCATTCGCGCAGGCGCAGGTAGTTCAGGAAGTTCTTGCGGCACCAGTTGCGCAGCGGGTTGGCGGTCAACGCCTGGCGCTGTTCCTCGAAGCCACGCCACAGGTTGACCAGCGCGGCGAAGTCGGAATCCACGTCCTTCCATTGCGCGTGCGCCTGGTCGGCGGCCTGCTGGCGCTCCGGCGGGCGCTCGCGCGGGTCTTGCACCGACAGCGCACTGGTGACGATCAGCACTTCCTGCAGGCTGCCCAGGCGGGCGCCTTCGAGCAGCATGCGGCCCAGCCGCGGGTCGATCGGCAGGCGCGCCAACTGGCGGCCGATCGGCGTCAGCTGGTTTTCGCGGTTGACCGCCGACAGCTCCTGCAGCAGGTTGAAACCATCGCTGATGGCCTTGCCGTCCGGCGGCTCGATGAACGGGAAGGCGTCGATTGCGCCCAGACGCAGGTGCAGCATCTGCAGGATCACTGCCGCCAGGTTGGTGCGCAGGATCTCCGGGTCGGTGAACGCCGGCCGGCTGTTGAAATCCTCTTCGCTGTACAGGCGCACGCAGATGCCCGGCTCGACCCGGCCGCAGCGGCCCTTGCGCTGGTTGGCACTGGCCTGCGACACGGCCTCGATGGGCAGGCGCTGCACCTTGGCGCGGTAGCTGTAGCGGCTGATGCGCGCGGTACCGGTGTCGATCACATAGCGGATGCCCGGCACGGTCAGCGAGGTTTCCGCAACGTTGGTGGCCAGCACCACACGGCGCCCGGTGTGTGGCTGGAAGATGCGCTGCTGCTCGGCCGGCGACAGGCGCGCGTACAACGGCAGGATCTCGGTGTGGCGCAGTTGCGCCTTGCGCAAGATCTCGGCGGCATCACGGATCTCGCGCTCGCCCGGCAGGAAGATCAGCACATCGCCGGGGCCCTTGCCCTCACTCCGCTCGTGGTGCGCAAGCTCGTCCAGCGTGGCGAGGATGGCCTGGTCGACGGTGAGGTCGTCCTCGATCTGGTTGCCCTCCTCGTCCTGCTCGCTGGTCAGTGGGCGATACCAGGTTTCCACCGGGAAGGTACGCCCGGACACCTCGATGATCGGCGCGCCGTCGAAGTGTTTGGAGAAGCGCTCCAGGTCAATGGTCGCCGAGGTGATGATCAGCTTCAGGTCCGGGCGGCGGTGCAGCAGGGTCTTCAGGTAGCCGAGCAGGAAGTCGATGTTCAGGCTGCGTTCGTGGGCTTCGTCGACGATGATCGTGTCGTAGCGCTCGAGGAAGCGGTCATGCTGGGTTTCGGCCAGCAGGATACCGTCGGTCATCAGCTTGACCAGGGTGTTGGCGTCGCTCTGGTCCTCGAAGCGCACCTGGTAGCCGACCAGCCCGCCCAGGGGCGTGCCCAGTTCTTCGGCGACCCGCGCGGCAACGCTGCGGGCGGCGATCCGGCGTGGCTGGGTGTGGGCGATCAGGCCATGGCTGCCACGGCCCAGTTCAAGGCAAATCTTCGGCAACTGAGTGGTCTTGCCCGAGCCGGTTTCGCCGGCGATCACCAGCACCTGGTGCTCGGCCAGGGCCTTCTTGATTTCGTCACGCTTGGCAGCGATGGGCAGGCTGTCGTCGTAGCGCACGGTCGGCACGCTCTGCTGGCGCGCGGTGACCTGGGCGCAGGACGCCTGGACCTTTTCCACCCACTGCGCCAGCTTGGCCTCGTCGGGGCGCTTGCGCAGTTCGTGCAATTGCCGGCGCAGGCGATGGCGGTCGGCGATCATGGCGTGGTCGAGGTTTTGCAGCAGTTTGTCGATGGCGTGGTCAGTCATGGGGCTTTTTAGTGATGCAGGTGGGCCTGCTTTTTCATGATCGGCATTCGAAGGATGCGCGATTGTCGCAGATTTGAGCCTGCTTTGCTGTCCAGGCTGGCGCTGCCCCTGTAGGAGCGGCCTTGTGTCGCGATGGGCTGCGGCAGCAGCCCCAGGATCTTCGCTCCAGCACAAATTGCCGGGGCTGCTGCCGCAGCCCATCGCGACACAAGGCCGCTCCTACAGGGATCGCACGGCGGCTGAAAGTTTAGCAAGGGCTTATGTAAAGGTTGCCATTCACTGCTTTAATCAACCTTACGCCGCATGTGAGTATCAAAGGCATGACTCCCGTCCAGCCCATCGCCCCACCGTCGTCCCGCCCTTCGCAAGCGAAGGCCCGGCGCCGTGCCGGTGAGAATCCGCTGGTCCATATCATCCTCGCTTTCTGGGCCCTGTGGCACTGCCGTCACGCACGCCCACCGGATTTCCCGCTCACGCCGTTGTGACCAGACCCGGCCGTCTTCCGGCCGTTTAACTCAGCCGGGCCGCCTGCATGCGCGGTGGCCCGTGCGCCCGTGAGCGAATCCATCATGCACTTTGCACCTGTAGAGCAGGCCAGCCGTTTTCTGGCCGACAACCCCGATATCGAACTGTTCGAACTGTTCATCCTCGACGCCAACGGCGTACCGCGCGGCAAGCTGCTGCACCGCGAGGAACTGCTGGCCGTGTACCAGACCGGCCGGCCGCTGCCCAGCACCATTCTCGGCCTGACCCTGAACGGCGACGACGTGGAAAACTCCGGCCTGGTGTGGGACGTGGGCGATATCGACTGCCGCGCCTACCCGCTTGAAGGCAGCCTGGTACGCCTGCCCTGGCGCCGGGTGCCGACTGCCGCGGTGCAGGTGAGCATGCACCCGAACGAGGGCCTGCCGGCCAGCATCGCCGATCCGCGCCACGTGCTGCTGCGTACCATCGAGGCGTTGAAGGCCGACGGCTACCATCCGGTGATGGCCTGCGAGCTGGAGTTCTACCTGCTCGACCAGCAACGTGATGCCCAGGGCCGCCCGCAACCGGCACTGGACAATGACGGCGGCCGCCCACGCACCACCCAGGTGTATGGCCTGCGCGAACTGGAGCAGATCGAGCCGTTCCTTGCCGACCTCTACGCCGCCTGCAAGGCCCAGGGCATCCCGGCGCGCACGGCGATTTCGGAATACGCCCCCGGCCAGGTGGAAATCACCCTCGAGCACGGCGACGCCCTACAGGCGATGGACCAGGCCGTGCGCTACAAGCGCCTGGTCAAAGGCATTGCCCACGCCCATGGCATGCAGGCCTGCTTCATGGCCAAGCCGTTCGCGCAACTGGCCGGTACCGGCATGCACATGCACCTGAGCCTGGCCGACAGCGTCGGCAACAACCTGTTCGCCAACGAGGACAAGGCAGGCACCCCGCTGCTACGCCAGGCCGTGGCCGGCATGCTGCGCCACCTGCGCGACTCGCTGTTGCTGTTCTGCCCCAACGCCAACTCGTTCCGCCGCTTCCAGGCCAACAGCTATGCCCCGCTGGCACCAACCTGGGGCGTCGACAACCGCACCGTGAGCCTGCGCATACCGGGCGGCCCGGCCAACAGCCGGCATGTGGAGCACCGCATCTGTGGCGCCGACGCCAACCCCTACCTGGCCGCTGCGGCGATCCTTGCCGCCAGCCACCGGGGCATCCGCGAACAGCTGGACCCAGGGGCACCGGTGGAAGGCAACGGCTATGCCCAGGCCACCGAACACCTGCCCACCGACTGGCTGACTGCCCTCGACGCCCTGCAGCATTCCAGCTGGGCTCGCGAAGCACTGGGCGAGGACTTCCTTGGCGTGTACCTGAAGGTCAAGCGCGCCGAGTACCGCCAGTTCATGGCCGAAGTCAGCGAGCAGGACTGGCGCTGGTACCTGCACCAGGCCTGAGCCCCCAGATAACAAGGAACCCCCATGAACGCAGCATTGAACAAGGGCCCGGCGCAGCGCGCGCCGTCCTATTACAGCGCCACCCTCAACGACCACACCGAGTACCCGCAGCTCAAGGGCACGGTACAGGTGGATGTGGCGATCATCGGCGGCGGCTTCACCGGCGTGGCCACGGCGGTGGAACTGGCCGAGCGTGGCCTGAAGGTGGCCATCGTCGAAACCAACCGCATCGGCTGGGGTGCCAGCGGGCGCAACGGCGGCCAGGTCACCGGCAGCCTGTCGGGTGACGAAGCCATGCGCACGCAGATGCGCAACCGCCTGGGTGCCGAGGTCGATGACTTCATCTGGCACTTGCGCTGGCGCGGCCACCAGGTGATCGAGCAGCGCGTGGCACGCTACAACATCGACTGCGACCTCAAGCGCGGCCACCTGCACGCGGCCATGAAGCCCTCGCACATGGACGAGCTGCGCGCATTCGAAGCCGAGGCCCGGCGGCGCGGCATGGGCGAGCAGGTGCAATTGCTGGACCGCGAAGCCATGGCCGAGCACCTGCAAAGCCCGCTGTACCTGGGCGCGCTGAAGAACCTGCGCAACCTGCACCTGCACCCGCTCAACCTGTGCCTGGGCGAGGCCCGTGCCGCCCATGGCCTGGGGGCGCTGATTTTCGAAAACTCCGAAGTGCTGGACATCGTCCACGGCCCGCGCCCGGCGGTGGTCACCGCCCACGGGCGGGTCGAGGCGCGCCAGGTAATGCTGGCCGGCGATGTGTACCACAAACTGGAAAAGCGCCAGCTCAAGGGCAAGATCTTCCCGGCCATGGGTGGCATCGTCACCACCGCACCGCTGGGGGAACTGGCCGAACAGATCAACCCGCAGGACCTGGCGGTGTACGACTGCCGCTTCGTCCTCGACTACTACCGCCTGACCGCCGACAAGCGCCTGTTGTTCGGCGGTGGCGCCAACTATTCCGGCCGTGATTCACGGGATATCGAAGGCGAACTGCGCCCGTGCATCGAGCGCACCTTCCCGGCGTTGAAAGGCGTGCCGATCGAGTTCCAGTGGAGCTGCGCCATGGGCATCGTGGTCAACCGCATCCCGCAGCTGGGCAAGCTGTCGGACAACGTGTGGTATTGCCAGGGTTATTCGGGGCACGGCATTGCCACCAGCCACATCATGGGCGAGATCATGGCCGAGGCGTTGACCGGGACGCTGGAGAAGTTCGACACCTTTGCCCAGTGCAAGCATGTGCGGGTGCCGATGGGGGACTTGCTGGGCAACCCGCTGCTGGCGGCGGGGATGTGGTACTACCAGATGCTGGAGAAACTGCGCTGAACCTGAGGCCTGCGCAACCTCTGTAGGAGCGGCCTCGTGTCGCGATCGGGCCGCGAAGCGGCCCCAGCAATTTCAGCATCACGGCTGAAAACCTGGGGCCGCTTCGCGACCCGATCGCGACACAAGGCCGCTCCTACACAGACCGCGCTGGCTGGACGTCAGGCGATCTTCTTCAAACCCTGTTTCTTCAGCTCTTCATCGCGCAGTTCGCGGCGCAGGATCTTGCCCACGTTGGTGGTCGGCAGCGCGTCGCGGAACTCGATCTGGCGCGGGACCTTGTAGCCGGTGACGTTGGCACGCATGTGCTCCATCACCTGTTCCTTGGTCACGGTCATGCCCGGCTTGACCACGATGAACACCTTGATCACTTCACCGGACTTCTCGTCCGGCACGCCGATGGCCGCGCACTGAAGCACGCCCGGCAGGGCCGCCAGCACATCTTCCAGCTCGTTGGGGTACACGTTGAAGCCCGAGACCAGGATCATGTCCTTCTTGCGGTCGACAATGCGCATGTAGCCGTCCGGCTGGATCACGGCGATGTCACCGGTCTTCAGCCAGCCATTGCTGTCGAGGATTTCGGCAGTGGCCTCTTCGCGCTGCCAGTAGCCCTTCATCACCTGCGGGCCCTTGACGCACAACTCGCCCACCTCGCCCAACGGCAACTCGTTGCCGTTGTCGTCGATGACCTTGCACAGGGTGGACGGCACCGGAATACCGATGGTGCCGACCTGGTTGGCCTCCGCCGGGTTCACCGCAGCCACCGGGCTGGTTTCGGTCATGCCATAGCCTTCGCAGATGGCGCAGCCGGTCACGGCCTTCCAGCGCTCGGCCACGCTCAGCTGCAAAGCCATGCCGCCGGACAGGGTGATCTTCAGCGCCGAGAAGTCCAGGGCACGGAACGCCTCGTTGTTGCACAAGGCAACGAACAGGGTGTTGAGGCCGACGAAGCCGCTGAACTTCCACTTGCCCAGCTCCTTGACCATGGCCGGCAGGTCACGCGGGTTGCTGATCAGCACGTTGTGGTTGCCGATCAGCATCATTGCCATGCAATGGAAGGTAAAGGCGTAGATGTGATACAGCGGCAGCGGGGTGATGAGGATTTCGCAGCCTTCGTGCAGGTTGGAGCCCATCAGCGCCCGGCACTGCAGCATGTTGGCCACCAGGTTGCGGTGGGTCAGCATCGCGCCCTTGGCCACGCCGGTGGTACCACCGGTGTATTGCAGCACCGCCACATCGTTGGCCTGCGGGTTGGCCTCGGTCACCGGCTGGCCCTTGCCCAGCGCCAGTGCGTCATTGAAGCGTACGGCACGCGGCAGGTTGTAGGCCGGCACCATCTTCTTCACGTACTTGATCACGCTGTTGATCAGCAGGCGCTTGAGCGGCGGCAGCAGGTCGGCCACTTCGGTGACGATGACGTGCCTGACCTGAGTCTTGGGCACCACCTTCTCGGCCAGGTGGGCCATGTTGGCCAGGCACACCAGGGCCTTGGCGCCGGAGTCGTTGAACTGGTGTTCCATTTCCCGTGCGGTGTACAGCGGGTTGGTGTTGACCACGATCAGCCCGGCACGCATGGCACCGAATACCGCTACCGGGTATTGCAGTACGTTAGGCAGCTGCACGGCAATGCGGTCACCCGGCTTGAGGTCGGTATGCTGCTGCAACCAGGCGGCAAACGCCCCCGACAGCGCATACAGCTCGCCATAAGTGATAGTCTTGCCCAGGTTGCTAAAGGCCGGTTTGTCGGCAAAGCGTTGGCAGGATTGCTTGAGTACCGCCTGGATATTGGGGAATTCGTCAGGATTGATTTCCGCCGTAATCCCGGCTGGGTACTTATCCTTCCAAAAATGTTCGATCATGGAAGCCCACTCCTTCAGCAACAGCGAAGTTCGATTCACGCGTCGATGCGCTTATTATTGATATGAGATGACGGCTCGTTGCAAACCGGATCATCTGAAAGCGGGCCGAGAGTAACAGCTTTGCCTGGGGTCGCCTAGAGGCCAAAACAGGCCTCACGGTCACAAAAATGACTCAATGAACAATACAGGTCATTTTTAGAGTAATTATCCAAAATGTCGCAGATCGTGCTGTAAACAGCCTGCTAGAGCGGTTTGAGAGCATTCGCGGGTGAACCCGCTCCCACACAGGTACTGCACAGGCCTTGAGAACTGCAAGCCCCCTGTGGGAGCGGGTTCACCCGCGAAGAATCCAACTCGGTCTCAAGCTATATCGCGCAGCTCCCGCCGCAGGATCTTGCCCACCGGCGTCATCGGCAACGACTCGCGCAGCACGATGTGCTTGGGTACCTTGTAGCCGGTGAAGTTGGCCTTGCAGTAGGCCTTCAGCTCATCCACGCTCAGCCCGCCCTCGCGCGGCACCACGAACAGCTTCACCGCCTCGCCGGAGCGCTCGTCCGGCACGCCGATGGCCGCGCAGTTGGCAACCTTGGGATGCCCCATCACCACATCCTCGATCTCGTTGGGGTACACGTTGAAACCCGAGACGATGATCATGTCCTTCTTGCGGTCGACGATGCGGGTGAAGCCGTCCGGGTCGATCACCGCGATGTCGCCGGTCTTGAACCAGCCTTCCGCATCCAGGGCCTGGGCCGTGGCCTCGGGCTGCTGCCAGTAGCCTTTCATCACCTGCGGGCCCTTGATGCACAGCTCGCCCCGCTCGCCCAGCGGCAGCTCGTTGCCGTCATCGTCGATCACCTTGAAGGCGGTGCCGGCCACCGGGATGCCCACCGTGCCCAGGCGCGCCAGCTGGCCATAGGGGTTGGTGCTGGCCACTGGCGAGGTTTCGGTCAGGCCGTAGCCTTCGACGATGCGGCAACCGGTAAGCGCCTCCCAGCGCTCGGCCGTGGCCTTGACCAGCGCGGTGCCGCCGGAGTTGGTGACCTTCAGCGCCGAAAAGTCGAGCTGGCGGAAGCCCGGGTGGTCCATCAGTGCGACGAACAGCGTGTTCAGGCCCAGCAAGGCGGAGAAACGCCATTTGCCCAGCTCCTTGATGAAGCCGGAAATATCCCGCGGGTTGGTGATCAGCACGTTGTGGTTGCCGGTGACCATCATGCACATGCAGTTCGCGGTAAAGGCATAGATGTGGTACAGCGGCAGCGGCGCGATCATCACCTCCTGGCCGTCCTTGATCAGCTTCTGCCCGTCCGGCCCGTGCTGCGAGAAGCAGGCCAGCACCTGCAGCATGTTGGCCACCAGGTTGCCGTGGGTGAGCATGGCGCCCTTGGCCAGGCCGGTGGTGCCACCGGTGTATTGCAGCACGGCAGTATCGTCCAGGCTGAGCGGCACCGGCTTGTGCGACAGCTCGCGGCCCTGGCGCAGCACCTGCTTGAACGACACCGCCTGTGGCAGCTGATAGGCCGGGACCATCTTCTTCACCTTGTCGACCACGGTGTTGACCAGCCAGCCCTTGGCGGTGGGCAGCATGTCGCCCATCCTGGCCTCGATCAGGTACTCGATGCCGGTATCGGGCAACACCTCCTGCACGCGCTTGCCGAACATGTTCAGGTACACCAGCGCACGCGCGCCGCTGTCCTTGAACTGGTGGCGCATCTCGCGCTCGGTGTACAGCGGGTTGGTGTTGACCACGATCAGGCCTGCGCGCAGGGCACCGAACACGGCGATGGGGTATTGCAGCACGTTGGGCATCTGCACCGCGATGCGGTCGCCCGGCTTGAGGTCTGTGTGCTGCTGCAACCAGGCGGCAAAGGCCGCCGAGTGGCGCTCCAGCTCCGCGTAGGTCAGGGTCACGCCCAGGTTGCTGAAGGCCGGGCGGTCGGCGAAACGTTTGCAGGAGCGCTCGAACACCTCGACGACCGAGGTGTAGGCATTGATATCGATGGTGGAAGGCACGCCCGCCGGGCGCTTGTCATTCCAGAAGTCGGCTTGCATTTATTATTGTTCCTCTGCCTGGACCTGCTGTAAGTCCTAAGTCCTTTCACCTGCCCGCTTGAAAGCGAAAAGGCGTTGATCCGACGTTAGCAGGTAAGCCCAAGGCGGCATATACGCCAAGTGCCGCCATTAACATTGTGAATCTTATTTGTGCCCTTCCTGCAATCCGGTCGGTTGTGCATACACTGTTCGGGTACCTGTGCGCACAAGGACCCGCCATGCCTCACGACGCCTTCTGGCTGCCCGCCAGCGAGCACTGCAGCCTGTACGTGCACCAATGGTTGCCGGCCACACCGGTAAAAGCCGTGGTGTTGCTGGCCCATGGCATGGCCGAGCATGCCGGGCGCTACCAGCACCTGGGCCATGCCTTGAGCGAGGCCGGCTTCGCCCTGTTCGCCGCCGACCAGCGCGGCCATGGGCGCACCGCCGAACTGGGCAGCCTCGGCCTGTTCGCCCGCCATCATGGCTGGAATGCCGTGGTCAACGACCTCGGGCTGCTGGCCCAGCACATCGGCCAGCAATACCCGTGCACGCCGCTGTTCCTGTTCGGCCACAGCATGGGCAGCTACATCGCCCAGGCCTACCTGCTGCACCACAGTGGCAGCCTGCATGGGGCGATCCTCAGCGGCTCCAACTACCAGCCGGCAGCGCTGTACCACGTGGCGCGGCTGATTGCCCGGCTGGAAGCCTGGCGCCAGGGGCCGCTGGGCAAGAGCGCACTGATCGAGTGGTTGTCGTTCGGCTCGTTCAACAAGGCCTTCAAGCCCAACCGCACGGCGTTCGACTGGCTCAGCCGCGACCCGGCGCAGGTCGACCTGTACGTCAACGACCCGCTTTGCGGCTTTCGCTGCAGCAACCAGTTGTGGCTTGACCTGCTGCAAGGCTTGGCGCAGATCAGCCAGCCGAGTAACCTCGCGCAGATCGATCCGAACCTGCCGCTGCTGGTAATCGGTGGTGAATGTGATCCGGTCAGTGCCGGCAAGCGTCTCACCCACCTGGCCGACGCCCTGCGCGCGACCGGCAATCGACATGTACAGCTGCGCGTCTATCCTGAGGCGCGGCACGAAGTACTCAACGAAACCAACCGTGACGAGGTCACCGCCGATATTCTCGGCTGGCTTGAACAGGCGCTGGCTCTTGGCCGCCCTGTGCGCAGTGAATGACAGCCGCCCTCGCCTACCCCTTAAGGAAGCCCCGATGTCCCAGGTCACCAACACGCCTTACGAAGCCCTCGAAGTCGGCCAGAAGGCCGAGTACAAGAAGTCCGTCGAAGAACGCGACATCCAGTTGTTCGCCGCGATGTCCGGTGACCACAACCCGGTACACCTGGACGCCGAGTTCGCTGCCAAGAGCATGTTCCGCGAGCGCATTGCTCACGGCATGTTCAGCGGCGCGCTGATCAGTGCTGCAGTGGCCTGCACCCTGCCTGGCCCTGGCACCATCTACCTGGGCCAGCAGATGAGCTTCCAGAAGCCGGTGAAGATTGGCGATACCCTGACCGTGCGCCTGGAAATCCTGGAGAAGCTGCCCAAGTTCAAGGTGCGCATCGCCACCAATGTGTACAACCAGAATGATGAGCTGGTGGTCCAGGGCGAGGCCGAGATCCTGGCACCGCGCAAGCAGCAGACCGTCGAGCTGGTGTCGCCGCCGAATTTTGTGGCTAGCTGAAGATTGATGCAGGCAGTACCGGCCCTTTCGCGGGTAAACCCGCTCCCACATGGACCTCACAGCATCAAGCCGTGACGCAATCCTGTGGGAGCGGGTTTACCCGCGAAGAGGCCGGCGCAGCCAACATTATTCGATAGCCTGCAACCGCCGCTCGATATGCCTGCGCTCCGGCTCCTGCCGGGTCAGCGCCAGCGCCTGCCGCCAGGCCGCCCGGGCCTCTTCCATATGCCCCAGCTGGTAATGCAGCTCGCCCCGCGTCGCATGCGCCAGGTGATAGTCCAGCAACTCTCCCCTCGCCAGAATCCCTTCGACTTCCCGCAGCCCAACCTCCGGCCCATCCCGCTTCGCCAGCGCCACGGCTCTGTTCAGCTCTACCACTGCTGACGGCCAATGCCGCTGCAGCACGTCATACAGCCCGACGATCTCCGCCCAGTCGGTCGCTTCGGCCGTAGCCGCCTCGGCATGCACCGCCGCAATCGCCGCCTGCACGGTATAGGCACCGAACGCCCGGCTTTGCAGGGCCTGGCGCACCAGTTCGCAGCCTTCGGCAATGCGTTGCCGGTCCCACAGGCTACGGTCCTGCTGCTCGAGCAATACCAGATTGCCCCGGCCATCGGTACGCGCGCGCTGCCGGGACGCCTGCAGCAACATCAGGGCCAGCAGGCCGACCGCCTCCGGGTCGGGCAGCAACTGCACCAGCAGGCGCGCCAGGCGAATGGCTTCATCGCTCAGCTCCTGCTGCAACAGCGCCTCGCCCGACGACGCCGAATAGCCCTCGTTGAACACCAGGTAGATCACCCGCAGCACACTCTCCAGGCGCTCGGGCAGTTCGTTCAGCTCCGGCACCTGATAAGGGATGCCGGCATCGCGGATCTTGGCCTTGGCGCGCACGATACGCTGGGCGATGGTGGCCGGGCTCTGCAGGAAAGCACGGGCGATCTGCTCGGTGGTCAGGTCGCAGACTTCACGCAGGGTCAGCGGCACCTGGGCATCGGCGGACAATGCCGGGTGGCAGCAGGTGAAGATCAGCCGCAGGCGGTCGTCGGCCAGCAGTTCTTCCTCGCTGGGGTCCTGCGCCTGGCCGTCGAGCAGCATGCTCAGGTCTGCCTGGGAACGGTCGAATCGGGCCCGCCGGCGCAGCGCATCGATGGCCTTGAAGCGGCCGGTGGACACCAGCCACGCCCGCGGGTTATCGGGGATACCGTCGCGCTGCCAGCGCTCGACGGCGATGAAGAAGGCATCGTGCATGGCCTCCTCGGCCAGGTCGAAATCACCCAGCAGGCGGATCAGCGTCGCCAGGATGCGCCGTGACTCGCTCCGGTAGACCGCCTCGACCTCGGCGCGCACCTGCGCCAGTGCCATCATCAGTCGGGCATCCGCTGGGTCACCACCTCCACCAGGCGGTCCAGGCTTTCTCCCCAGCCCTGGTGGAAGCCCATTTCCTCATGGGCGCGGCAGTCGGCGGCATTCCAGTGCCAGGCGCGGGCGGTGTAGCGGGTTTTGCCTTGCTCCTCGTCAAAGCTGATCACGGCAGTCATGAACGCCTTGCCCGAAGGCACCCAGCCCGTGCCGAAGGCATCGGTGAACACCAGCCGCCGCGGCGCGGCGATTTCCAGGAACACGCCCTGGTTCGGGTACTCGCTGCCATCCGGCGCCCGCATCAGGGTGCGGAACAGGCCACCGACCCACAACTGCATCTCGCACTCCGGGGTGGTCATGCCCTGCGGCCCCCACCACTGCATCAGCCACTGGGGCTCGGTCCAGGCGCGGAACACCTTGGCCGGTGGCGCGTCGATCAGGCGGCTGATGGACAACTCGTGTTGCGCTTGCGCGGGGTGTGCAAGGCTCATGCTGGTAGGTCTCCATTGCTGTCAGGGTTGCAGTTCGCGCACCGGCCGCACCTCGACACTGCCGACCCGCGCGGCGGGGATGCCCTTGGCGATGTTCAGCGCCTCGTTCAGGTCGCGGGCTTCCACCAGGTAGAAGCCCGCCAGTTGCTCCTTGGTCTCGGCGAACGGGCCGTCGGTCAGGCTCATGTGCCCGTTGCGCATGCGCACTGTGGTGGCGGTCTGCACCGGCTTCAGCGCCTCGGCCGCCAGCATTCGCCCGGAGCCTTGGATGGATTCGGCATACGCCATGCATTCGGCGTCTTCCGGGCTGTCGGGCAGGCTGTGCAGCAGCCCCTCGTCACAATAGACCAGGCACAGGTATTTCATGGTCGCCTCCAGGGCATTGGCAAAGTGCGTTTGGCGATAACGGCTCAGGGCTTGAGATCGAACAGGGCTTTCTGGGTTTCCATGTCGAATGGCGCCGACCAGTGTTCGTGGATTACCTGCCACTGGCCACCTTGACGACGATAGCCCACGGTGGCGCGCATGAAGCCGCACTGGCTCTCGTTGTCCGCGGGGCCACAGCGGTTCAGCCAGTGGGCCAAGGCCAGGTCGCCAGCGGCATGCACGGTAAGTTCGGCGAATTCGAAAACCATCGGGCCGGGGCACATGCCCATGCACATTTCCCAATGCGCCTGGTAGGTTGCCTTGCCTTTGAATTGCAGGGCCTGGATGGCATCGAAGGCGACGATGTCGTCGGCATAGGGAGCGACGATGTTGGGTATGTCGCGGTCGCGCACGGCCTGCATCCAGCGCTCGATCAATTGGCGGATCTCGGTTTCGGCTGCGGTGTTCATCGGGAGTTCCTCCGACAGGTCATGGGTGATTGGGCACGGGGGTGCAACGTGCTCTCACCTATTGGTCGAACGGGAACTGGAGGAATCGACAGGAAACGGAAATTATTCTGCATGGGTAATTGCAGAATACCCGCGAGAAACAACGAAAGCAGGCTTGTTCAGGCCATTGCGGCTTGTTCGAAGACCTCGTCGGCCCACTGGTTGAGGCTTTTGCCGGCAGCACGGGCAGCAACACTCGCGGCAGCATGAACTTCGGGCCGGATACGCAGCATTACTTTGCCCGAGGCAGGTTTTTCCGGCGCAATGCCCTGCTCTGCGCAATCGGCCAGGTAATCTTCCAGCGCATCGCGAAACGCCTCATGCAGCTCGGGCACCGAGCTTGCGTGAAAACTGATGATGTCACGCATACCAAGCACACGGCCGACGAAGATATCGTCACGCGCGTCGTACTCGATACGGGCAGCGTAGCCTTTGTAGCGCATGCAACTCATATCCTGACTCCTGCCCGCAAGAGGAATTCACGGGCTTCTTCAATCTGATACCGCTTGGCTTCCTTGCCTGGATGAGGCCGATGGCATCTCCAGCATTGGCCACCCAGCAACAGCTTGACCCTGGAGCCTTGCCGCTCCAGCACCTCACCGCCCAGATGGAGTACCAATGCCTCGATCTCGGAGAAAGCCAACGACGCCGTGGTCGGCGTTCGGAAAATTGCGTCGAGGATTTTGCGGTATCGAGTGTTCATCAAAAAATGCTATCAAATTAAGATAGCACTTTTTCCTCGATATTCATTCAGGATTTTTCTGTTGCCCGAACTGCGAGACGGTTGATGGCCCCGTCACCCGCAGGCCGGCGAAAGGGCCATCAACACCAGGCAAGCCGATCAACCCTGCTGGCACCCCTCACCCATGGCTCGGTACTGGATGGTGTGCACCTGGCCCTGGTGGTCTTCGTAGGTCATGGTCGCAGGTACCACTTCGCAGACGTTGGGGATGGTCGACAGGTTGATCACCCGCTTGATGTCCAGATTCATGGAGTAGTCGTACTGCTGGGCGACGGGCTCGCTGGAGACGGGTCTGGCCTCATCGGCGAGGGCGAACGAGGACATACCGACCAATGCAAGAATCAGTAATGGTTTCATGTGAGTTTGCCTTTTGAGCATTCAAGCTGATCGATTGACTTCTATTGCCGTGCCCGGCGCGGAGAAGTTGCCATCTGCGGTGAAGATGGCACGAAGTACCGATCCCGCTTCGTACTGCCAGTGGGGATGGCTAAAAGTCTACTCCCGGCCTGGAATAGTTGAACCCCGAACTCGGACATTCACCCTTGCCAGATATGCAACAATCTGCGACAAGTTCACCGCAAAACATCGGGCCAGAGCCTCTGGCCACCTTTCAGGGCAGGGCGCGCAATTTCTGAAAATTTGTACTGTTCGAAACTTTCGGCCACGGAACGCCGGCTGCTGGACCACTTTTACCGCCAGCACGGCTCACACATGCGTGCTGCGGGCGATGCTGAGCTGTGGGTGGCGCGGGCCCCCGGCATCATCGCAGGGTTGAGCCTGAGCCCGGTGGGCGATGGCTTCTGGCTGACCGGGTTGTTCGTCGACCCGCAGCGGCGCAGCCAAGGGGTGGCCGGGCGGTTGGTCGAGGCGGCGCTGGCGCAGGCTGGCGGGCCCACCTGGCTGTTCTGCCACCCGGACCTTGCGCCCTTCTACCAGCGCCTGGGCTTCGACATGACCCAGCAGCTGCCGGAAGCCCTGGCTGGCCGCCTGCAGCGCTACCAGCGCAGCAAGCGGCTGGTGGCACTGCAACGGGGTCAGTCGTCGCTGGCGTCGAGCCCGGGGAACAGCACCTCGGTGTAGCCGAACCGGGAAAAGTCCTGGATGCGTGACGGGTACAGCCGACCGATCAGGTGGTCACATTCATGCTGCACCACCCGCGCATGGAAGCCGTCGGCAAAGCGATTGATCGGGTTGCCCTGGGGGTCGATGCCTTCATAGCAGATGTGCTTGAAACGCGGCACCACGCCGCGCAGGCCGGGTACCGACAGGCAGCCTTCCCAACCGTCCTCGATCTCGCTGGACGTCGGCGTGATGACCGGGTTGAGCAGGATGGTCTGCGGCACCGGTTCGGCATCCGGGTAACGCTCGCTGCGCTCGAAGCCGAAGATCACCAACTGCAGGTCGATGCCGATCTGCGGTGCGGCCAGGCCCACGCCGCCCACATGGCGCATGGTTTCGAACATGTCGTCGATCAATTGCTGCAGTTCGGCACTGCCGAGCATGTGCTCGGGCACTGGCGGGGCGATGCGCAGCAGGCGTTCGTCGCCCATCTTGAGAATGTCACGGATCATCGGGGGTTCGGCTCGGAAGATTGCTGCTCGCTCGGTACAGGGTGCTCATGGCCCAGCACGGTAATGGTTTCGCGGGCCTTGTGCTCATCGGCGTCCTTCTCGCCAGGGTTCTTGCCCTCGCTCGACATGTGCTCGATCACTGCGTTCATCTCCGCGCCCAGCAGCAAAACGGCGGCGGAGATATAGAAATACAGCAATAGCACGATGATTGCACCGATACTGCCGTACATGGCGTTGTAGTCGGCAAAGGTCTTCACATAGTAGGCAAAGCCCAGCGAGGCCAAGATCCACACCACCACCGCCAGCACCGAGCCCGGGGTGATGAAGCGGAACTGCTGCTTCACATCGGGCATCACGTAGTAGATCAGCGCCACCGCCACCATCATCAGGATGATGATCGCCGGCCAGCGCAGGATGGTCCACACCGTGACGATCACCTCCTGCATGCCGACCTGGGCGGCAATCCACTCCATCACCTGCGGCCCCAGCACCATCAGCGCCGCAGCCACCAGCAACATGCCGGCAATGCCCACGGTGTAGATGATCGACAACGGAATGCGCTTCCACACCGGGCGGCCCTCGGGCACATCGTAGGCGGCGTTCATCGCGCTCATCATCAGGCGCACACCGGCCGATGCGGTCCACAAGGCAATCACGATACCCACCGACAACAGCCCGCCCTTGGACTGCTGCAACTGGTCGATCACCGGGTTCACCTGCTCCAGCGCCTGGGGTGGCAGCACCAGTTCCGATTGCAGGCGCAGCCAGGAGAAGAAGTCCGGCAGGTGCAGGAAACCGATCAGGGCAATCAGGAACAGCAGGAACGGGAACAACGAGAACAGCATCTGGTAGGCCAGTGCGGAAGCGTAGGTCGACATCTCGTCGTCGAGGAATTCCTTGACGGTGCGTACCAGCACGCGGTGCAGGGGCAGGCCGCGCAGGTCGGGGAAAATCATAGCGTCTCCTTTCGCCGCTCGATTCGTGTGTACCACGGTAAGTCTAATAGACCATGCCGCTGCTGTGCTGATCCCGGCCATGCTGCAAGAATTTGCTTACGCCAGTAGCGGCCTCTTCGCGGGCGTGCCCGCGAAAAGGCCGGGACAGGCCACTCACATCAAGGCTTTTTCACCGCGTCTTTCACGTTGCCCTTGATCTGTTGCCCCTCGCCCTTGAGCTCCTGCGCTTCACCCTCGGCCCGCAGCCGCTCGTTGTCGGTCACTTTGCCGACACCCTGCTTGACGTTGCCGATCGCTTCGTTGGCCAGGCCTTTCGCTTTGTCTTTGGTACCGCTCATGGCAAAACTCCTGCAATTGGGGGCACGTGGACCGTGCCGACAGTCGGTGGACCCGACGCCTTCGCCAAGCGTTCCAAGAGTTTTTTCGCCCTCGAGCCGAACGGCAAGGCGGTTGGCAAACCTTGCCCCGCTACCCGCCACCCCTCACAATGCAGGCCTTCATAGCGTCAACCCGCAGGAACCTGCATGAAACTCGACAAACCCGCCGCCATCGCCCGGCGCAACGAAGCACTGGCCCGCCCGGTGCTGACCAGCAGCAACACCCTGTTCGCCATTCTCGATCGCAAGCGCAACCTGTGGTGGTTCGAGGTGCCGGTGGCGCTGCTGCGCAAGGGCCAGCCCGACTGGGTCAACCTGCTGCTGCACACCCCGGAAAGCGACGAGCTGCAGCACCTGAAGGTGCCGACCAACTTCCTGCGCGCTCACCAGGAACAGATGGAAGTGCGCAACCCCGGCAAGCGCCGCTCGACCATCAGCCTGGCCCTCAGCGCCGACCGCGACTCGCTGCTGCGCGACACCCGCCCGGGTGGCGAGCAGCTGGACTTCCGTACCTTCGTGCAGGCCTGATCAGGCCTTCTCGATGCGATCGTCATGGATGACGATGCGGCCCTGCTTGAACAACCCGCCAATGGCCTTCTTGAAGTTGCCCTTGCTGACGTTGAACAGCTTGCTGATCAGCGCCGGGTCGCTCTTGTCGCACACCCCCAGCACCCCGCCTTCGGCCTCCAGGCGCGCCATGATCTGCTCCTGCAGGCTGTCGGCCAGGGCCGCACCCACCGGTTGCAGGCTCAAGGCGATCTTGCCGTCCGCGCGCACTTCCTTGATGAAGCCCTTCTCGTGCATGCCCGAGCGCAGGAACTTGAACACCTCGTTCTTGTGGATCAGGCCCCAGTGGCGGTTGTTGATGATCGCCTTGAAGCCCATCGGCGTCTCGCCGGCTACCAGCAGCTCGACCGGCTGGCCTACCTGGTAGTCCGCCGGGGTGCGGTCCAGGTAACGGTCCAGGCGTGAGGTGGCGGTGATGCGGCGGGTGCGCTTGTCGAGGTACACATGCACCACGCAGTAGTCGCCGATCTTCAGCGGCCGCGCCTCTTCCGAGTACGGCATCAGCAGGTCCTTGGACAGGCCCCAGTCGAGGAAAATGCCGGCACCGTTGATGTCCTTGACCTTGAGGCTGGCGAACTCGCCAACCTGCACCTTGGGCTTCTCGGTGGTGGCGATCAGCTGGTCTTCGCTGTCCAGGTAGATGAACACGTTCAGCCAGTCATCCACTTCGGTTTCGGCGTTTTTCGGGATGTAGCGCCCGGGCAGCAGGATCTCGCCGTCGGCGCCGCCGTCCAGGTACAGGCCGAAGTCCACGTGTTTTACGATTTGCAAACTGTTGTAACGCCCAAGCAGAGCCATTTCCGATGTTCCTCAAGACAAGGCGGCTATTCTACACCTGAAGCCAGCGCGCCGCCCGACCGCTGATGCAGTGGAACCGTCAGCGTCCCTCTTGCGTCTACCGTCTGGCCAGCACCCGCAAGGAACAGCCCATGCCGCTACGCCTGTCCAAAGCCCTGCTCGTCGCCATCGGCTGCGCCCTGGCCCTGGCTGCCTGCAGCCGTATCGACCTGGCCTACCGCAACCTCGACCGCCTGGTGCCGTGGTCGCTGGGCGACTACCTGGCCATGAACAGCGAGCAGAAGGCCATGCTTGACGACCGCCTGCGGGAGCACTTGGCCTGGCATTGCAAGACCCAGCTGCCTGGTTACCTCGACTGGCTGGACCGGGTACGCGGCATGGTCGCCGACGACCAGGTGACCGACCAGGCCCTGCAGCAGCGTACCCGCGAAGCCCGCGAGGCGATTGGCCGGGTAGCCGAGGAAATCACCCCTTCGGCCACCGAGTTGCTGCGCGGCATGAGCGATAGCCAGGTGGCGGAGATGCGCGAGGCGTTCCGCGAGGACATCAGCGAACGGCAGAAGAAGTATGTGGATACGCCGTTGGACAAGCAGATCGCCCGCCGTTCCGAACGCATGGAGAAACGCCTGACGCCGTGGTTTGGCGAGCTGACCGCGGTACAGAAGCAGCGCGTGCAGGCCTGGTCCCAGGCACTGGGCGACCAGAACCGCGAATGGATCGCCAACCGCGCGCACTGGCAGCAACAATTGCTGCTGGCGATGAACCAGCGCAACGACGCCAGCTTCGAGCCGCGCCTGGCGACGTTGTTGCAGCGCAAGGAGAGTTTGTGGACGCCGGAGTACCGGGCGGCGTATCAGAATACCGAGCAGCAGGCGCGCAGCTTGCTGGTGGACCTGGTGCACCAGAGTACCCCGCAGCAGCGGCGGTTCCTGCAGGAGCGGTTGGGCAAGGTGCGTACCGATTTCAGTGAATTGAAGTGTTTGAAGGGGTAATTGGGAAAAGCAGGCCCGGCCTCCTCGCGGGTAAACCCGCTCCCACAGGGACCTCACTGGTTTCGAATCCTGTGCCGTACCTGTGGGAGCGGGTTTACCCGCGAAGGGGCCAGGCCTGCCAAAGCACAGTCACCGCCCCTTGCGCCGATACGGAAACACATCGATCACCTTCCCTTCACGAATCGCCGCTTGCAGCCCCTTCCAGTAATCCGCGTCGTACAACTCCCCATGCAGCCGGCTGAACAAGCGCCGCTGGCCGATATCGGCAAACAGGAACGGCGGAAACTCCTCGGGGAACACGTCATGCGGCCCGATCGAGTACCACGGCTCGCCCGACATCTCGTCCTCCGGGTAACGCGGCGGCGGGATATGGCGGAAGTTCACCTCGGTCAGAAAGCTGATCTCGTCATAGTCATAGAACACCACCCGGCCATGGCGGGTAACGCCAAAGTTCTTCAGCAGCATGTCGCCAGGGAAGATATTCGCCGCCGCCAGCTGCTTGATGGCCAGGCCGTAATCCTCCAGGGCCTCCAGCACCTGGCCCTCGCTGGCGTGTTCCAGGTACAGGTTCAGCGGCGTCATGCGCCGCTCGGTCCAGCAGTGGCGGATCAGCACCGTGTCACCCTCCAGCGCCACGGTCGAAGGCGCCACCTCCAGCAGTTCGGCCAGGCATTCCGGCTCGAACTTGCTACGCGGGAAGCGAAAATCGGCGAACTCCTGGGTATCGGCCATGCGCCCGACGCGGTCGACGCTTTTCACCAGCCGGTACTTGTCGATCACCGTGGCACGGTCGACCGTCTTCGACGGTGAAAAGCGGTCCTTGATGATCTTGAACACGGTGTTGAAGCCCGGCAGGGTGAACACGCTCATGACCATGCCGCGTACCCCGGGCGCCATGACGAAGCGGTCGTCGCTGCTGGCCAGGTGGTTGATCAGCGCCCGGTAGAACTCCGACTTGCCGTGCTTGTAGAAACCAATGGAGGTGTACAGCTCGGCCACGTGCTTGCCCGGCAAGATGCGCTTGAGGAAGTTGACGAACTCCGCCGGCACCGGCACATCGACCATGAAGTACGAGCGGGTGAAGGAAAAGATGATCGACACCTCGGCCTCGTCGGTGATCAGCGCATCGGCCTCGATACCGTGCCCTTCGCGGTGCAGCAGCGGGATTACCAGCGGCCACTGCTCGTCGCTATTGAACAGCCGGCCGACCAGGTAGGCGCCCTTGTTGCGGTACAGCACCGGCACAAACAGCTCCAACGCCAGTTTCGGATCCTTGCATACCCAGTCCGGCAGGCACTCGCGCAGCTGATCCTCCAGGCGCGCCAGGTCGCCTTCCAGGTCGCCGTACGGCACTTCGAACGGGTAATCGCTGAACACTGCCCGCAGCAGGCTCTTGAGCCCAGCGTCAGGCCGATAGGTACGGGTTTGCGCGGCGCGCTCACGGCTGCGCATGGACGGTCGGGTGGTGTGGATGAACATGCAGCCGTCGCTGATCAGGTCGTGGCTGAACAGGCTGCAGAACAGCGAGTTGTACCAGGTCTCGGACAGCTCGTCGTCCAGCCTTGGGTCGATCAGGTGGATATAGGCGTTCTTCACCAACGGCCATTGTTCCACATCCAGCAGCACATCCTCGGCAAAGCCCTGGCGCAGCCAGCCGTTGACCTCGGCGACCTTCTCTTCATAGAGATTGATGCGGGCGGCGGAGGCACGCTGGATATCCTGCCAGCGCGCCTGCTCGAAGCGCTTGCGGGCACCGAGGGTTATGCGCTGGAAGTGGTCGCGGTAGTCGTCGAAGCCGGCGAGGATCATTCGGGCGATTTCGACAGCGGGCCAGGGCTGGGGCATGCGAGGACCTCGGTGCAAGGGTGAGATACAGAGCTTAGTCTGCCTGTCCGGAATACGGCGCCTGTGCCGGCCTCTTCGCGGGTAAACCCGCTCCCACAGGTTCTATGCAATGCTCGGCCCTGTGGTAATCCTGTGGGAGCAACTGTCTTGCTCAATTTCTAAAATCTAGCGCGTCACCTGTGGGAGCGGGCTTGTCCCGCGAACACGGGCGAAGCCCGTGCCATCCGGCGC